>CAMAQZ010000010.1 GCA_945860725.1 Klebsiella pneumoniae
ACCAATCGATCGCCTTGCTCGAGGTCGGCCTTTCACAGCATCCGACCAACGACCGGCTGCTGGGGGTGCTCTGCGAGGTGTTGGCGGTACGACGCGAGTGGGGGCGGCTCGGCACCACGGCGCGCGCTTGGGCGGATGCCCGTCCCGAATTGCCGGATCCCTGGAAACAGCTCTCACGCGCGGCGTTCGAGCTCGGCCGCATGACCGATGCGGTGCAGGGGTTTTCGAATTATTTGATGCGTGGACGGCACGACGCCACCGATCTCGCGGCTTATGCGAGCCTGTGTCTTCACGCGCTCGACTTCGGGGCTGCCGAGACGGCGCTTGTGGCTGCTGAGGAACTCGACGCGGATCATCCCGAGGTGTTGGCGCGGCGGGCGTTGCTGCACATGTACCTCGGTCGCTTCGATGCCGCCGCCGATGCGGCGCAGCGCTGTCTCGAGCGGCAGCCGGACAATGTCGCCGTCTACACCGTGCTCAGTCGCCTGCAGCAGGGCAGGTTGGACGACGCGCAATGCGAGCGATTGCAGGCGATCGCGTCACGGTCGGCGGCGCCGTTCGACTACCGGATCCCGGCAGCGTTCGCGATCGCACATGCTTTGGATGCGCGCGCGATGGGCAGTGCCGAGACCGAGCGTGCCTCGGCGGAGGTCGCGCTCGCGTTCGAGGCCTACACGCAGGCCCACGACCTCGCGCTTGCACGCGACTCCGCGGAGGGTCGCAGCTTCGATCGCGGCGGACAGTCGAAGCGCACCCAGCGCTTGGAGGTGCTGTTCCCGCGCGGCGGGTCGGTCATCGCCCTGCCGCCGTCGCCGGTGCCGCGCCGACCGGTGTTCATCGTCGGCATGCCGCGCTCCGGCACGACGCTGGTCGAAGCCGTGCTCGGCGCCCATCCGCGCGTGCACGCTTGCGGCGAGCGCGGCGCGATGCAGCGGATGTTGGGCAATTTCGTGTCGCTCGCGGATGAGGGTCGGGCGCCGGATGAGGCGATGCTCGCCAAGTGGGCGGCCGGGTATCTCGCCGAGCCCGCCGCCCCGGCGGGACGCGATGTCCTCACCGACAAGCAACCGCTCAATTTCAGCGCGGTGGGCCTGATCGCGCAGCTGTTCCCGGATGCCGTGATCCTGCATGTGCGTCGTGATCCGCTCGAGACTTTGCTGTCGATATGGCGCCAAGAGTTCGCGAAGTCCTGGGCCTTCACCCATCGGCTCGAGGATCTCGGCCACTACTACGGCGAGTACGCACGCTTGATGGCGCATTGGGAGCAGGTGTTACCGGGTCGCCTCATCACGCTGCACTACGAAGATTTCGCCGCCGATCTTGCAGCCTCTGCGCCGCGCCTGCTCGAGGCGTGTGGCCTGATCTGGGAGCCGCAGGTGCTCGACTACGCTTCGCTCGAGCGTCCGATCGCCACCTTCAGTGCGGTCGATGCGCGTGGACCGGTCGCGGTGCGCCGCGGCCGCGCTGCACGGTATGCGGCCCATCTGGCGCC
The DNA here is from genome assembly GCA_945860725.1 of Klebsiella pneumoniae. Lineage (GTDB taxonomy): Bacteria > Pseudomonadota > Gammaproteobacteria > Steroidobacterales > Steroidobacteraceae > UBA964. The sequence goes on from CAMAQZ010000010.1 coordinate 1,493, forward strand.
CTTGGTCGATTCGCTGCGCGCGGCGGGCGTCGATCCGACGACGGGGGCGCTCGCCGAATAATTCAGCGGCCGGTGGTCGCAGCGTCGATCGCTTCGGGGTCGAGGCCACCGGCTTCGAGCGCCGCGCGCAGCGGGGCGAGGTGGGCCGCGTACTGCCGCCAACGGCCGGAGGCGCTTTGGTAAAGCGGCCGCCGCACCTGCCAGACGCTGGCGGTGCGTACCGCGCCTGCCGTGGCATGGAAGTCGAGGCAGCCCTCGTGCCAGAGCAGGCCACAGTGGTTGAGCAACGCAGCCAGCGTCTCGCGCGGTGCCTGCACCAGCGCATCGTAGTCGAGTGTGTGCACGGCCTCACCGAACAGCCGGTCCCAGTGCGCCATCAGTCGCCGTTGCTGAAGGAGGTAGTGGGCGATGTCGAGGAGGTCGGTGGCGTAGGGCATGCCGTGGTCGAGGTGTAGGAACCACACCGACAGGCAGTTATCGAGCGGCCGTCGGCGCGTGTGGATGATGCGTGCGTCGGGGAACAGCGCACGCGCCACGCCGAGATACAAAAAATTGTCTGGCCGCTTGTCGGTGAGTACACCGCCTTGCGGGAACGTGGCGGTGCTGAGCGTCTCGTAACGCGCGGCGAGCGCTGCGCTGCGTGCGCCGTCGAGCGCGCCCAACGCAGCCGGGAAGGGCGCAAGCTCGCGCCGCACCATCGACGGCAGCCAGCTGAGCTCGCCGCCTGCCGTGACGCCGGGGTGTGCCGCGAGCATGCGCTCCGTGAGTGTCGAGCCGGAGCGGAACATGCCGCAGATGAAGAGCGGCGGCGGCGGGGCGGATGCATTGGCCTCGCGGCGCCGCAGTGTACGCGCAAAGAAATCGGTATCGCAGCGCCGGATGATGTCGTCGATGAAGCGCACATGCGCGTCGCGATCGTAGCGTGGGGTGCCCGGCGGTGCGCTGTCGCGGCTCGCGTGGTTGGCCGCGGTATAGGCGTCCCAAGCGGCCTCGTGGTCGCCGCCGGCATCGAGCGCGCGACCGAGCGCGAAACCGAGGCCCGCACGCGCTTCGGGCGGCAAGCCTCGCCGCGCCAAAGCTGAACGCAGACGGCCGATCATCGGATCGTCGGCGTGCACGATCTCGCAGGCATTGGCCGCGCGCGCCAAGGCCTCGGAGTGCGCGGGGTCGAGTGTCAGCACACGCTCGTAGAGGGACTGCGCGGCGGTGCGTCGACCCGTGTCCTCGTGCAGGTTGGCGAGGTTGAGCAGCGCCGGTACATAGTGAGGTGAGTAGCGCAGCGCGGCTTCGTACTCGCGCGCGGCGTCATCCGGGCGTTGCAGATCCTCGGCGAAGATGACGCCACGGTTGAGGTGGATCTCCTCGGGTCCGGCAGCGCCCCGCGCGAGCGCCTCGCGATAAGCGTCGAGCGCCGCCTCGGTGCGGCCGAGATGACGGCGCCGCAAGCCGAGGTTGTACCAGCTGTCGGCGAGATCCGGCGAGCGGCGCAGCGCGTCTTCCAGTACCCGTACGGAGTCCTCGAGACGCCCGGCGGCTGCGAGCGCGTCGGCCTCGGCGATCAGCGCTTGGACGATCAGGGTCTGTGCGGTCTCGGTTGGCCTCATACGGCTACCAGGTGTTGCGCAGTTCGCGCAGCTTGCGGAACACCTGCCGCGGATCGGGGCGTGTCGGCATCTCTGGAAATCTTTGACGTAGGCGGTCTATGAGCTCCGGGCTGCCGAGCCGGAAGAAAGCGTTGATGCGACGCTCGTCGCCGAGCGTGGTGACGGGGGCATCGGCGCCGTCGCCCGTCGTGTCCGTGACCTGCGCGAGCAGCGCCGCCGCGGCTGCGTTGCCCGGCTCCATCTCGAGCGTGAAGGCGAGGTTGCGCGCGAGGTAGTCATGACCGGGGTGTACGGCCACCGAGTCCGGCAAGCGCGCGAACTGTCCGGCGAAGGTGTCGTAGAGCAGGTCAGGATCGCCGCCGTTGTGGCAGTTGCCGGCGCCCGCGTTGAAGAGCGTGTCGCCGCAGACCAGCGCCGGCTGGTCGCCGTGCGCCAGCAGGCAGACATGCGCGCGCGTATGCCCGGGCGTATCGAGGCATTCAAGTTCGACGCTGCGGCCGATGCGGATGATGTCGCCCTGACCCACCGCCCGGTCGAGCGCGCTCAGCTTCGGCCCGGCGCCTGCGTGCGCCAGCACCCGCGCGCCGGTGGCCGCGCGCAGCCCGTCGTTGCCGCCGATATGGTCGCCATGCTCGTGGGTGTTGAGGATGTGGGTGATGGTCCAGCCGTTACGCAGGGCGGCGGCGTGTACCGACTGCCAGTCGAGGGGGTCGACCGCCATAGCCTCGCCGGTCTCGCTGCAGGCGATGAGATAGTGGAAGTTGCGCCAGGCGTTCCCCGGCCAGATGCGCTCGATGATCATGCTCTCATCCTCCGGCGTCGATGCCCGTTCGTCGCTGATTATTCGCTATCTCCGGCTGTCGCAGAGAATCTATCAGGAGTGAATTTTCACATGCGGCATTTCACTCAGACGGGGTGTACGATTTGGGGGGGAGCGGAGTGCATTCGATGTCCAGTTCAAACGGAGCCATGGAATCGGTTCCGGCGTTGGCGGCTGTTGCCCCTGCGTCGGCCGTCGTCAATACCCTCACCTCGCGGGCGGCGTGGCAGCAAGCCCGTGACGCCTGTACGCGCGACCCCGGTGCCTACCACGCTGAACACGCGCGCCGCGATCTGCACTGGTTTGAACCGACCGTCGGGCTCCACGGCGCCTGGCTGTCTTTCGACGCCGCCGCAGGCCACTGGCGAGGGTGGGATGCGAAGACCGCGGCACCGGTCGCGCCTGCGCTCGCGCCGGACTACGCCCCTTGGCGCACCGCGCTCGATGCGAGCGACGCGCCCTTCTACCGCTGGTTCGACGGCGCTCTCACCAACGCCTGCTTCAATGAAATAGATCGGCATGTGCTCGCCGGTCACGGCGCGGAGACTGCGTTCTTCTTCGAGGGTGATCGCTGGGACCAGTCCCTCGACGGCGGCCGCGGCGGTCCGGTGACCTCGTTCGGCGTGTCGCGCCGTCGGCTGCTGCTTGAGACGGTGCGTTGCGCGCTCGCGCTGCGGCGTCTCGGTCTCGCGATCGGCGACCGCGTCGCCATCAACCTGCCGAACATCCCGGAGCAGCTCTACTGGACAGAAGCCTGCAAGCGGCTCGGCCTCGTCTACACGCCGGTGTTCGGCGGCTTCAGCGACAAGACGCTCTCCGACCGCATCCATAACGCCGGTGCGCGCGTGGTGATCACCGCTGACGGCGGCTACCGCAACGCCCAGGTCGTGGCATTCAAAGAAGCCTATACGGACCCTGCACTCGACGGCTATGTCCCTGCCGAAACCGCGGTCGACGCTGTGGCCAGCGCCTTGACCACGCTCGGGCTCGCCCCGGCGCAGGCCGAGGCGATCCTCGCTGGCGCCCGTGCTGCCACCGCGAACGAGATCACGCTCGAGCGCTCGGATGTCATGCGCGGCGTCGGTCGCGCGCTCGAGGCGCAGGCCGGCATCGGCTCCGCTGAGGCGAGCCGCATCCGCACCGCCATCGCGTCGGCGCTGGTGACCGTGCCACCGCGGATCGACACCGTTATCGTGGTACGCCACGCAGCGCTGCCCGGGCTGCTGTGGCGGCCAGAGCGGGACCGCTGGGGTCACGAACTCACCGACGCCGCCACCCTCGAGATCCTCGCCGCAGCGCGGGCTGCCGGTTTCGCCGTAGATTCCGAGGACGCGTTGCTCGCACTGCCCGACGCCTCGCTGGTCGCTGCGCTGTGGGCTGCGGTGCCGCCGGAGCCGCTCGACGCCGAGTTCCCGCTGTTCTTCATTTACACCTCCGGTTCGACGGGCAAGCCCAAGGGCGTGGTGCATGTGCACGGCGGCTGGGCGGCGGGTGTCGCGCACACCATGCGCGTCGCCTTCGACGCCCGTCCGGGCGATGTCATGTATGTCGTCGCCGACCCAGGCTGGATCACCGGCCAGAGCTACATGTACTGCGGTGCGCTCACCACGCGCGTGACCACCGTCATCGCCGAGGGTGCACCGGTGTTCCCCGGCGCGGGCCGCTTCGCCAGTATCATCGAGCGCTACCAGGTCAATATATTCAAGGCCGGCGTCACCTTCCTCAAGACCGTGATGACCGATCCCCAGAACGTCGAGGATGTGCGCGCGTACTCGCGCAGCTCGTTGCGCGTCGCGACCTTCTGCGCCGAGCCGACCTCGCCGGTGGTGCAGCAGTTCGGCATGGAGCTCGTGACCCCCTGGTACATCAACGCCTATTGGGCGACCGAGCACGGCGGCATCGTCTGGACGCACCACTTCGGCAACGGCGACTTCCCGTTGCGCGCCGACGCCCACACCTACCCGCTGCCCTGGATCGCAGGCGATGTCTGGGTCGCCGACGGCGAACCGGATGGCGCGGGCGCCGTCGTGGCCCGTCCGGCCGAGGTCGGCGAAAAAGGCGAAATCGTGATCGCCGCGCCGTTCCCCTATCTGTGCCGCACCATCTGGGGCGATGAGGGCGAGTTCCGCGTCGAGGGGCGTCGAGTCGCGCGCAGCTGGCGTGGCGACTTCGAGCGCTACCGCAAGACCTACTGGACACGTTGGCAAGGCCGGCTCGCCTACACGCAGGGCGACTTCGCGTTGAAGTATCCCGACGGCGGCTTCTCGCTGCACGGCCGCTCCGATGATGTCATCAATGTCTCCGGTCACCGTCTCGGCACCGAGGAGATCGAGGGTGCAATCCTTCGCGATAAGCAGATCACCCCGGATTCGCCGGTCGGCAACGTGATCGTGGTCGGCGCGCCCCACGCGCAGAAAGGGCTCACGCCGCTCGCCTTCGTGCGTCCCGCGCCCGGCCGCAAGCTCGCCGCTGAGGACCGACGACGGCTCATTGAGATCGTGCGCCAGGAAAAAGGCCAGGTCGCGGTCCCCGAAGATTTCATCGAGGTCGCGCAGTTCCCGGAGACCCGCAGCGGCAAGTACATGCGGCGCATGGTGCGTGCGCTGGTCGAAGGGCAGGATGTGGGCGACACCTCGACGCTGCGCAACCCCGAATCGATCGGCGAGCTGCGTCGCGCGATCGATGAGTGGCAGGAGCGTCAACGCGTCGCCGACGAGCAGCGCCTGTTCGAGGATTTCCGCTACTTCCGCATCCATTACCACGCGCTCGGGCCACCGCGCCGCCGCCGCAGCGCCCGCGCCCCCGACCGCATCGCCTTGGTGACGGTCACTAACCCACCGGTCAACGCGCTCAACGAGCGCGCGCTCGACGAGCTCAACATCGTCATCGACCACGTTTCGCGGCGCGACGATGTAAAGGCAGTGGTGTTCACGGGTCAAGGCTCAGCGGCGTTCGTCGCCGGCGCCGACATTCGCCAGCTGCTCGAGGATGTGCACACGCTCGAGGAGGCGTTGCCGCTGCCGAACAACGCGCACCTCGCGTTCCGCAAGATCGAGGCGATGGACAAGCCCGCCATCGCCGCCATCAACGGCGTCGCGCTCGGCGGTGGCATGGAGTTCGCGATGGCCTGCCATGTCCGTGTGGCCGAGCCGCTCGCGAGCTTCGGACAGCCCGAGGTGAGATTGAACCTGTTGCCGGGGTACGGTGGCACACAAAGATTGCCGCGGCTGCTCGAAGAAGCCGGACATGCGGCGCCGCTTGCCCGCGCGCTTGAGATCATCATGGGCGGGCGCACGGTCACGGCGGAGGAGATGCTCGCCGATGGTCTGCTGCACGCCGTGGCGGGCAACGGCACGGAGGGCGCACACCCGGGCGAGGATGTGGTGTCGCTCGCCACGCGCCTCGCGGCGCGATTCGTCGCCGCCCCTTCAGGACGTAACCTGGTCGCGCGCGCGTTTGCGGCGCGTAAAGCCGCGAACACCGCCTGGCAACGACCGGGGTGCGATGCACTCGAGGCGACGCTGCAGAAACCAGAGGTGATGCGGTTACTCGCGCAAGCCGAGCGTGTCGGCCGTGGACCGACTTCGGCGCGGATCCTCGATGCCGTGCGCACCGGCTGGGAGCAGGGGTTCGCAGCGGGATTGGCGCGCGAGGCGCAGTTGTTCGCCGAGGCGGTGATCGATCCGCAAGGCGGAAAAGCCGGGATCCAGGCCTTCCTCGACAAGCACAGCGCACCCTTGCCGGTGCGCAGTACGACTGACCCGTCGATCGATGACGAGCGCGCCATCGCAGCGATGGTGCGCCGGGGCGAACTGCTGCCGGTCGGCGCAGCGTTCTTCCCCGGACTCACGCCACTGCCCAGTTGGCAGTACGGTCACGCCGTCATACGCGACCCGGCGACCGGCGCGCCGGCGCACGGTCTGCCGCAGGACTCGGAGCGCCAGATCCTGTTGCCGGTCCCGCATCCGGAGCCGAACGAGGCACTGGTCTATGTGCTCGCGTCCGAGGTCAACTTCAATGATATCTGGGCGCTTACCGGTATCCCGGTGTCGCCGTTCGAGAATCACGACCTCGACCATCAGGTGACCGGTTCGGGCGGCGTCGCCCTCGTGGCGGCGGTCGGCAGCGAAGTGAAGCGCGAGGGCCGTATCAAGGTGGGCGACCTGGTCACGGTGTACTCGGGTCAGAGCGACTTGCTCTCGCCGCTCGCGGCGCGCGACCCGATGTACGCCGGGTTTTCCATCCAAGGCTACGAGACCGACACCGGCAGCCATCAGCAGTTCCTGGTCGCACAGGGGCCGCAGCTGCATCCTTTGCCGCCGGACCTCACGCTCGAAGCGGCCGGTTCTTATGTCCTCAACTTGGGCACCGTGGTGCGCGCGCTGTTCACCACGCTGCGCATCCGTTCGGGCAAGACGCTCTTCGTCGAAGGCGCAGCGACCGGCACCGGATTCGAGGCGCTCAAGAGCGGCGCCCGCAACGGTCTCGCTGCGGTCGGGCTCGTCTCGAGCCCGGAGCGTGCAGCGTTCATCCGGCGCCATGGCGCGACCGGTGCGCTCGATCGGCGCGATTCGCGCTGGGCCGCAGCATTCACGCCGGTACCGGCATCACCCGAGGCGATCGCGGCCTGGGAGCGCGCCGGTGAGCCGCTGCTCGCCGAGATGCGCGCGCAGACCGGCGGCCGTCTCGCGGACTACGCGGTCTCGCACGCCGGACAGGAATCCTTCCCGCGCTCGTTCCAGCTGCTTGCCGAGCACGGCACGCTGACCTTCTACGGCGCGACCAGCGGCTACTGGTTCTCGTTCGCCGGCAAGCCGGGCGAAGTCCCGCCCGAGGAGATGCTGCGCCGCGCCGGCCTGCGGGCGGGTGAGGCGGTGTTGCTCTATTACGGTGTCGTCCCCGGTGATGATGGCCGCACGGGCGTCGGTCATGGTGCATTGCTCGACCCCGTGGGTCTCGAGGCCATCGAAGCGGTGCGTGCCGCTGGTGGCCGGCTCGTCGTGGCGACCCTGAGCGATGCGCAACGCGAGTTCGTGCAGTCGCTCGGCTTCGGTGACGCGGTGCGCGGCGTGGTATCGCTCGAGGAGATCCGCCGCAAGGAAGGGGCGGACTTCGATTGGCCGGAGGCGCTGCCCGCGATGCCGGACGCTAAGCGCGAGACCGGCCGGTTCAAAGAATCGGTCCGGCAGTTCCAAGACCGGACGATGAAACCGCTGGGCAGCGCGGTCGGCCGTTGGTTACGCTCCGCCGACAATCCACGCGGCTACCCGGACCTCGTGGTCGAGCGTGCAGGTCACGATGCGCTCGCTGCCTCGACCTCTTTGGTGAAGCCGTTCACCGGTCGGGTGGTGTACTGCGAGTCGATGCAAGGGCGGCGATACACCTTCTATGCACCGCAGGTCTGGATGCGGCAACGGCGCATCTTGATGCCGACGGCGACCATCGCGGGCACCCACCTCTGCAACGCCTACGAAGTCGCGCGCATGAACGACATGATCGCCGCCGGACAGCTGGAGGTCAGCCCGCCGACGATGGTGCCTTGGGAGGCGCTCCCGCAGGCGCATCAATCGATGTGGGACAACACCCACGCGGGCGCCAACTATGTGGTCAACCATGCCTTGCCGCGCGCCGGTTTGCGCAGCCGTGACGAACTTTTCCAGGAATGGGGAGCCCGCCCGTGAGTCCTACCGCCCAGAAAACTGCCGCCAAAAAGACGGCCATAAAGAAGCCGGTCGCAAAGAAGACCGCGGCCCGACCCGTCACGGCGGTCCTGCGTCCCGGCCGTCTCATCGGTAAGGTCGCGATCGTCACCGGCGCCGCAGGCGGCATCGGCCAGGTGATTGCGCGCCGTTATCTCGAGGAGGGTGCGACGGTCGTGCTCACCGGTCGCAGCCGCGAAAAACTCGACGTCCTGCGCGTGTCCCTGCTGGCGGCGACGGGTGCGCCCGCTGCGGATGTGATGACGCTGGCGTTCGACGCCGCCGATCCGGGGCAGGCGCGTTTCGGCGTCGAGGCGGTGATGCGCGAGTACGGCCGCATCGATATCCTCGTCAACAACGCCGGATCCGCGGGTCCCAAGCAGCCGATCTTCGAGCAGCCGCTGACGCGCGAGGAACTCGAGGCGCAGCGCGCGGCCGGTTCCACCGACATCGAGACGGTGCGCGATGCCGCCGGCAACCTGCTTGGTCTCGCCTGGAACATGGTGCGGGCCGTCGCGCCGCACCTCGGTCGCGGCTCGAGCATCATCAATGTCTCGACCATCTTCTCGCGGACCAAGTACTACGGCCGGTCGGCGTATGTGATGCCCAAGGCTGCGCTCAGCGCGCTCTCCAAGCAGCTTGCGCTGCAGCTCGGCGCCAACGGCATCCGCGTCAACACGGTGTATCCGGGCCCCATTGAAGGCCCGCGCATTCGCAATGTGTTCAGCGCTATGGACAAGGTGCGCAACACGTCGCAGGGCACCACCACCAACGACTTCCTCTCGGTGATGGCGCTGTCGCGGCGCGATGAGACCTCGGGCGAGGACTACACCTTCCCGACCATCGACGATGTCGCCAACTCCATCGTGTTCCTCGGCAGCGACGAGTCGCGCGCCTTCAGCGCGCAGGGCTTCGAGGTCACCAACGGCATGCAGGTGCCGCATGAGTCGCGTTCCACCTGGGCGTCGCGTCCGGAGCTGCGCACCGTCGACGGCACCGGTTCAACGGTGCTGGTCGCCGCGGGCGACCAAGTCGCTGATGCGCTCGCCATCGCGCGTGCGCAGGCGGGCTGCGGCGCGCAGGTCATCCTCGGCCTCGGCTCCGAGGAGTCCGTTGAGGCGGCGCGTGCGGGATTGCGCGACAGCGAGGTCGATGCGCGCATCCGGCCAGAACTCTTCGACCGTCGCCGTCCGGAGACGCTCGTCAACGCGCTGCAGACCATCACCCAAGATCAGCCGCTGCACGGTGCGATCGTGTTGCCCGCCTTCGGCACCTGGCGTTTCCATGCGCCGCTCGCCGAGGCCAGCGACGCCGATGTCGACGCCTTCCTCGGCGCCGAGCTCACGGGCGGGCTGGCTGTGGCGCGCGCGCTGTCCCGTCTCTGGCGCGAGCGCTCGACGCCCGATTCCTGGCTGCGGGTGATCTTCCTGTCGAACGGCTCGGACGGCGCGGGCAACGTCTACGCCGATATCCTGCGCGCCGGGCTCGAGCAGTTGATTCGCGTCTGGCGCGATGAGAGCGAAGTGCAGTGGCGCGCTGGTGTGCGGCCGGTCGCCACTTGGTCGAATCAGGTCGTGCGCTGGGGCAACGAAGAGGACCACAGCCTCGCCTTCGCCGCGAACCAGGGCGCACGCCTGCTCTTCACCCAGCGTCGTGTGCCGCAGATCAATCTCTATGTGCCCGCCACACTGGTCGATGCGACCGGCTCGACGCGGCCGGATTTCGGCTGGATCGAATCCTTGATGGGCCTGCATCTCGGCAAGTGCGTGTTGGTGACGGGCGGTTCCGCCGGCATCGGCGGCCAGCTCGCGAGGCTGCTCGCGGTGTCGGGCGCGCGCGTGATGCTGGCCGCACGCCGTGAAGGGCCGCTCAAGACGCTGCGCGACGAGATCGTGCGCGAGCTTGAAGAGATCGGCTACAACCGGCCGAAGGATCGCGTGCGCCTGCTCGCCGACATCGATGTCGCCGATGAAGCCGCGCTCGGCAAGGCGGTCGCCGAGACGCTGCGGGCGTTCGGTCGCATCGACTACCTCATCAACAATGCGGGCGTCTCCGGCGCCGAGCAGATGGCAGTGGACATCCAGCCTAGCGACTGGCGTAACACCTTGAACGCCAACCTCACCTCCAACTATTCCCTGATCGAGAAGGTCGTGCCGCTCATGAAGCGGCAAGGCTCCGGCTATATCCTCAATGTCAGCTCCTATTTCGGCGGCGAGAAGTACATCGCGGTCCCGTATCCGAACCGCTCGGATTACGCGGTCTCCAAAGCAGGTCAACGCGCGCTGGTCGAGAACCTCGCGCGCTTCGTCGGACCCGAGATTCAGATCAACGCCATCGCGCCGGGTCCGGTCGAGGGCCAACGCCTGAAGGGCAAGGACGGCAAAGCTGGGCTCTTCGACCGTCGCGCCAAGCTGATCCTCGAGAACAAGCGCTTGAACCTGGTGCACGACGCGGTGCTGCGCACCCTCGCCGAAGGCGGGCGTCTCGATGACGTACTCGCAGCGCTCGAGCCCAATGACGTCGGGCTGTTGCAAGCGCCGCAGGTGCCGGCGCCGCTGCGTGCGGCGGGCGTGCAGATCCGCGGTGCGGTACATCATCTGGAGGAGGCCGCGCACTCTTCTTTAAAGCATGTGATGACGCGGGTGATGGCGATGCGCCTGATCGCCCGCTTGCGCAACGGCTGCGTGCTGCTCGATCCCGAGGCCTGTGCGCGTGCCGAGGCTTGGGTCCTGCGTCTGCCTGAGCCTGCAGAGCCGTTCGTCGATCCCTTGCGCATCGACGAGGATGCCGGTCGCATCCGTGACGGTGTGCTCGGTATGTTGCACCTGCATCGCATGCCGACCGAGCTCGATGTCGCGGTCGCCACCGTGTTTTTCATGGCAGATCGCGCGATCTCCGGTGAGACCTTCGAGCCCTCGGGTGGCCTGCAGCAGGAGCGTACCATCACCGAGCGTGAGCTCTTCGGTCGGGCCAAGCCCGAGCGCGTGCAGCGCATGGAAGGCGAGACGGTCTGGTTGATCGGCGAGCACATGGCCGAGCCGCTCGTCGCCGTGGCGCGGCTGTTCCTTGCGGAGGGCCATGTTGGCAGCATCGTCACGCTCACCCGCACCGTAGAGGCCGGTGAGAAGATCCGCACCCTGCTCGGCCGCGCGCTGGGCCACGATCGCGTGTCCTATCGGACCGTGGGGGATGATGGCCTGGAGGCCAGCATGGACGCGGCCTATGCAGAGGGCGGTGCGCCCGCCGCGGTCATCTCGACGCCGCTCGCGCCGATCCCACAGGCCTTGTTCGGCGTCGCCGGCAAGGATCACCTTGATGCGACCGGATTTGCCGAACTGGTCGAGACCAACCTGACGCACCACTTCCGCGTCGCGCGTAAAGTCTCGCTGTTCAAGGGTGCGAGGCTGATCCTCGTGTCGCCTGATGTACCGGTGGGCGGCACGCTACCGCAGTTCGCCATGGCGAACTTCGTCAAGACCACGTTGCACGCCTTCACCGCGACCCTCGGTGTCGAGAACGAACGGCTGCCGACCGGGGTCCCCGTGAACCAGGTCAACCTGACGCGGCGTATGCGCAGCGAGGAACCGCGTGATGCGGCCGAGCAGGTCGAAGAGTACCAACGCTTCGCGCATGCGGTGCTGCTGGCTGCGGCGCCGATCGTCGAGGCAACGGAGAGCCGCTACCGCGCACGGATCTACCGCGGCCTCGCGATCACGGTCTGACGGGGCGATCAGCGGTATCATCGTCGCATGCGTCTCGAAGTCGTCCCGGTTACGCCGTTCCAGCAGAACTGCTCAGTGCTGTGGTGTGAGGCCACCCGCCGGGCGGCGGTGGTCGACCCGGGGGGCGAGATCGACCGTCTGCTCGCGGTGGTGGCGAAGCATGGGCTGACGCTCGAGAAGATCCTCATCACCCACGCCCACCTCGACCACGCGGGCGGTACCGCCGAGCTTGCCCGTCGCAGCGGTGTGCCCATCGAGGGTCCGCAGCAGGACGACCAGTTCTGGATCGAGCAGATGCCGGCCCAAGCCCGGATGTTTGGCTTTCCGCCGAGCGAGGCGTTCATCCCGGACCGTTGGCTGCAGCACGGCGATCGGGTGACGGTGGGTGAACTCGAGTTCGAGGTCTTGCACTGTCCGGGTCATACGCCCGGTCATGTGGTGTTCTTCCAGCGCGCGGCGCACTACGCGATCGTCGGCGATGTGATCTTTGCGGGTTCCATAGGCCGCACAGATTTTCCGCGTGGCGACCACGCACAATTATTGTCTTCGATCCGCGAGCGGTTGTTCCCGCTCGGCGATGACATCACGTTCCTGCCAGGCCATGGGTCCGAGTCGACCTTTGGCGAGGAACGCCTTCACAACCCGTTCGTCGCCGATCGGCTGTTCGCTGGCCGTTGAGCTGCGGACCCGTCCGCCTAAGAGTCCCGCCATGCCAGATGCACGATCCTTGACCACCGTGATCGCCGCGCTCTGTCTCGCCGGCTGTGCCGCATCCTCGTCCGTGGTGCCGATCGAGCGAAGAGTGGTCGATGTCGTCGAACTGTCAGTGTCCGAGGCCGCTGAGCGGCTCGCCGACGGACGGCTGACGTCGGTCGAGCTGACGCGCGCTTACCTTGCGCGCATCGCTGCGGTGGATGACGACGGGCCGACCCTCGATGCGGTGATCGAACTCGATGCGGCCGCGCTGGCCGTGGCCGCCGAGCGCGACCGTGAGCGGGCCGTCGGCGAGGTCCGTGGACCGCTGCACGGCATCCCGGTACTCCTGAAGGACAACATCGACGTCGTCGGCCTCGTCAACTCGGCGGGGTCCTTGGCGCTCGCCGAGCACCGCCCGAAGACCGATGCGTTCCTCGTCACGCGCCTGCGGCAGGCAGGTGCGGTGATTCTCGGCAAGACGAACCTCTCGGAGTGGGCCAACTTCCGCTCTGATCACTCGATCTCCGGTTGGAGTTCCCGGGGTGGTCAGACCCGTAATCCGTACGTGCTGGACCGTAATCCTTGTGGTTCGAGTTCGGGGACGGGATCGGCGATCGCCGCGAGTCTCGCCGCCGTCGGCGTGGGTACGGAGACCGACGGCAGCATCATCTGTCCTGCTGCAGTGGCGGGATTGGTCGGGCTGAAGCCCACGGTCGGCGTGGTGAGTCGTCGCGGCATCATCCCGATCTCCGTGTCGCAGGACACGGCGGGGCCGATGGGTCGCAGCGTGCGCGATGTGGCACTGCTGATGGATGCATTGGCGGGCGTGGACCTCGCTGATCCCGCCGGTGCAGCGGCGCAGGGTCGCATCGCCGCCGACCATGGTTCGGGGCTGACGGCCGATGCGCTGCGCGGACGCCGGATCGGCGTGCTGCGTCAGGCGATGGGCTTCCATCCCGGTGTCGATGCGGCGATGGACCGCTCGATCGAGTTGCTGCGTGCAGCCGGTGCCGAGGTGGTCGACGCCACCGTCGAGGGCTACCGCAGCTGGAGTGCCCATGAGTTCGAGGTGCTGCTGTACGAGTTCAAGCACGGACTGGACGATTATCTGCGTGAGAGTGGCGCGCCGATCGGCTCGCTCGCCGCGCTCATAGAGTGGAATGCACGCCATCGGTCGACCGTGATGCCGCTCTTCGGCCAAGATATCTTTGAGAAGGCACAGGCCAAGGGACCACTCACTGAGCCTGCGTATCTGCAGGCCAAGGAATCCGCGCGGCGTCTGGCGGGTGAAGCAGGCTTATTAAAGACGCTCGATGGCGCCCGGCTCGACATGCTCATCGCGCCGAGCACCGCGCCCGCTTGGATCATCGATCCGGTGCTCGGGGATCATTTCTTGGGCGCAGGCTATGGGATGGCGGCCGTGGCGGGTACACCGAGCCTGACGGTGCCGATGGGCGAAGTGAGCGGACTCCCGGTGGGTCTGACCTTTATGGCCCGCGCCTATGCGGAGGCGGACCTGCTCGCGTGGGGCTACGCCTTCGAGCAGGTGTCACGTTCGCGACGGGCTCCGACCTATCGCTCGACCGTTCCCCTGAAACCGCAGGTCGAAGCCGTCAATCAGGGGCCGTAGATCTGCGGGCCGGTACCGGGCAGCGGCGGGGTCGGTAGCTGTGTGGTCGGGATGTAGTGATCGAGCAGCAACGCCGCGAACAGCCACATCAGGTACGTGATCGAATAACGGAACACCTGCATCGGCAGTTCGGTGCGGTCGGTGAACTTGAGCGCGAGCGCGAAGTAGAGGAAGCGTGCATTCAGGACCAGCGCTGCGGCGAGATAGACGAGCCCGCTCATGTGCGTCACCCAAGGCATGAGCGCCACCAGCACCAGCAACACCGTGTAGAGCAGCACTTGTAGACGGGTGTAGGGCACGCCGTGAGTCACCGGCAGCATTGGGATGCCGGCGCGCGCGTACTCGTCCTTGCGGGCGATGGCGAGCGCCCAAAAATGCGGTGGCGTCCAGATGAAGATGATGAGGAACAACAGCAGTGCGTTCGGTTCGATGGAGTTGGTGACCGCCGCCCAGCCGAGCACCGGAGGTGCAGCGCCCGCAGCGCCGCCGATCACGATGTTCTGCGAGGTCGCGCGCTTGAGGAACACGGTGTAGACGACGGCGTAGCCGATCAGCGAGGCGAAGGTCAGCACCGCGGTGAGCGGATTGACGAGCCACCACAGCACGAGCATCGACACCACGCCGAGCACGCCGGCGAACACCAGCGCCTGGTATGCCTTGAGACCGCCGGTCGGTAACGGCCGACCACGGGTACGCGACATCTGTTCGTCGATCTTGCGGTCGAGCACGTGGTTGATGGTCGCCGCGCAGCCGGCGGCGAGCGCGATGCCGAGATTGCCCCACACCAATGCTGCGAACGGTGGCCAACCTGGGCTCGCGAGCAGCGTACCGACGATCGCCGTGAAGACGATGAGCGCGACGACTTTGGGCTTGGTCAGTTCGAGGTAGAGCCGCCAGCGCGCCGACCCGTGGCTGCTGACCGGCTCGGCTGCGACTGCAGCGGGTCGCGGCAGAGGGTGGTCATCGTTGGCCATCGATCATGCCTCGCGCAGTCGGCGGTTGAGCACCAGCATCGCGAGCAACAGCAGCGCCGCACCTGCGTTGTGTGCGGTGGCGAGCCACAGCGGGAAAGCCTTGAGGATCATAGAAAAGGCGATCAGCAGTTGCAGCGACAAAGCGCCCACGGCCCAATATCCGGCGTTGCGCGTGAGCGTTGTCGGTGCGTGGCGGATCGCGAGCCATGCTGCGAACAGCACGGCGAGGGTCGCGATGATCGCGCCCAAGCGGTGCGAGAAGTGGATCGCGACGCGTGCGGGATGCTCGAGCACGCCACCCGTGTAGTTGATGTCGAGGCCGCGCCAGAGCACGAACGCGTCCTTGAAATCCATACCTTCAGGCCACCATTGACCTTGGCAGGTCGGCAGGTCCGGGCAGGCGACCGCAGCATAGTTGGTGCTGGTCCAGCCGCCCAGCAAGGTCTGCAGACCGACCACGACGGTGGCGACTATGGCCGCGGTTCGCGCGCGATCGAGCGCGGCGATGCGCGTCGCTCCCGGAACGGGCTGTACGACGCGGGTGGTTCGGCGCATCGAGAGCCAGAGCCAGAACAGCAGCGACAGGGTCGTGAGTCCACCGGCCAGATGCAGTACGACCACCAAGGGTTTGACCAGCCACCAGACTGTGAATGCTCCGAGCGTCCCTTGGAAGACCACGGTGGCGAGCAGCACGACGGCATAGACGACGCTCACGGGCCGTTCGCGGCGATACGCGATGGCGATCGCGGTGATCAACACGATGCAGAGACCGAGCGCGGTCGCGGCGTAGCGGTGGATCATCTCGCGCCAGGCTTTGCCGGAGTCGTAGTCCCAACCGGGTGAGAAGGACTCGATCTTGCCATCGTTCTTTTCGGCGCCCGCCGGCGTGACATGGCCATAGCAGCCCGGCCAGTCGGGACAACCGAGACCGGCATCGGTGAGCCGCACCCAAGCACCGAGGATGATGACGGTGAGGCACAGCAGCACGCTGCCGAAGGCGAGGCGACGCAGGGCCACAGCGCCCGCCGGCGGCGCGGAGGCGGAGAGAGCGGTCTGGGGACGGGGGTCTGTCATGATGATCAACTGGTCCGATAAAGTTTCAGTAATTTTTTGAGGTCGGCCTTCAAACCTTTGGGGTTTTGGCGCAGGTCAAAACGCATCATGAGGTTGCCGATCGGGTCGATGATGAACACATGAGGCACGCCTGCCTCGCGCGGAAATCCGGCGATCCATGCCTGGTCGGCAGAACGGGTGGCAGGTGGCGCGAGCACCTTCAAGTCAGGATGTTCGCGCTCGAGGAACGCCCGGTCGCAGCAGCCTGTCTCCGCGACGAAGACGCGCTGCACGCGGTCCATGTCCGCGGTGAGCAGCAGCCGCGTCTGGCGCAAGGTCCAGAGCGCCTTGCGGCATTGCGGGGTCGCGCAGGCACCGTCGTCGATATAGAGCAGTGTCCATTTACCGGCAAACAGCGCGGGCGGCGTGGGCGTCCCGTCGAGTTGCAGCAGCGGCGCCTCGGCCAAGGGTCTCGCCGGGAGCACCAGCTCGCCGTGGTTGGTGTAGCCGGACGGCTGCCAGCCGCCCGAGTAATAGAGCCAGGCGGCGCCGAGCGCCGGCGCCAGGAAGAGCGCAGCCAGACCGAGCAGCGTGGCACGACCCGAGGGTGGGCGTTCTTTGGGCAGGTTCCCGGAGTCACGGTCGGTCGTCATGCGTCATCCCTTCTCTTCGTATTCAAGACTACATACAGCACCAGCAGCAGCACACCGAAACTCCACCACTGCAGGGCGTAGCCAAAGTGCATCTCTGGTCCTCTGCCAAAAGGCCGCCAATCGCGCCGGTAGCCGGTCGGTTCCGCCGCATCCATCAGCAACACCCGCGGTTCCAACCGCGACCCCGCTGCCGCTTCGAGCTCCGTCGGCGACGGAAAGCTCGTCACGCGCGGCCACGCGCCGGTCAGCGCCGGCGCGGCGCGGCCGCTCGCGAGCCCTGCCGTCGGCAGTTCGTCGAGCCGACCCCGCACCGTCACCGAGACCGTGGGCAGTCCGCTCGCCACTTCCGGCAACGTGTCCCGTCGTCCGCTGAACGGTATCCAACCACGGTTGACCAGCACCTCGCGGCCATCCTCGAGCTGCAACGACGTCAGCACTTCGTAGCCGGCGCGCCCGTCGCGCGTTCGGTTGTCGAGCAGGAACTGCCGGTCGGCCACCCACACGCCGCGTACGCGGACTTGGGTGTAGCGCGGCAGATCGCGGGTGCCTTGCGGACCGAGATCCGTCACGGCATCCCCGCCCTGAGCGAACTGTGACGCTAACGCATCTTTGCCCACCCCCCGGTCCCATTGCCAACGGCCGAGCGCGATGAAGGCGAGCAGCGCAGCGGCAGTGAGCAGGGTCATCCACCAGGACGGCGAGAACTCCCGACGACCGATGGCGATACGCAGGGCCACAGGCTTATGATACTCGCAACATGGACATCTTTCGGACCCTCGTCGCCGTCGTCATGATCGGCATCGTGCTGAGCCTCGGCTCGGCGTTGTTCCACCTCATGACCGACAAGGGCAACTCCAAAAAGATGGTCCGCGCGCTCACATGGCGCGTCGGGTTCTCGGTGGCGCTGTTCCTGTTGCTGATGGCCGCTTGGGCGGCCGGTTTGATCGAGCCGCTCGGCGCAGGGCGCTGAGCGCCGCCGCTCTGCGCTGCCGTCAGACCCAGTAGACGAACACGAACAGTCCGAGCCAGACCACATCCACGAAGTGCCAGTACCAGGCCACCGCTTCGAAGCCGAAGTGGCGCTGGGGCGTGAAATGTCCCTTCATGGTGCGTAACCAGATCACGAGCAGCATGATCGCACCGAGCGTCACGTGCAGGCCGTGAAAGCCCGTCAGCATAAAGAACGTTGAACCGTAGATGCCGGTGGAGAGTTGTAGGCCGAGTTCTTGGTAGGCGTGGGAGTATTCCCACATCTGTAGACCCAAGAAGGTGAAGCCGAGCAGGAAGGTGACGGCGAGGAAGATGTTGAGGATGCGGCGATTGCCTTCCTGCAGCGCGTGGTGGGCGATGGTGAGCGTCACGCCCGAGAGCAGCAGGATGGCGGTGTTGATCGCGGGCAGACCGAAGGCCGGTATGGTCTCGAAGCTGCCATCGTCGCGCGGGCCGAGGGCCTGCGGTCCGTTGGTCGGCCAACCGGCATCGTAGGCACCCTGCCAGAGGAGCAGGTTGTTGAAGATCTTGACGCCTTCGCCGCCCGCCCAGGGCACGGAGAGATTCCGGGCATAGAACAGCGCGCCGAAGAACGCTGCAAAGAACATCACCTCGGAGATGATGAACCACATCATCCCCAGGCGGAACGACTGGTCGACTTGCAGGTTGAACATGCCCTTCTGGTGCTCGTCGATGACGACGCTGAACCAGCCGACGAACAACCCGATCAACATCACCGCGCCGATTGCGAAGATCCACGGGCCATACCACTCATTGAGCCAGCCGCAGAGGCCAAACATGAGCACGAACAGCGTCGCGGAGCCGTAGATCGGCCACGGGCTCAGGTGCGGGATGTAGTATTTATCGTCGGTGGAGTGGGTGGAAGCGTGGGCGTTGGCCATGGTGTCAATCCTTCAGCGCGGCGACCCGCGTCGAGTTGTCGTGGAAAACATAGGAAAGCGTGATTCGGTCGATGCTCTTCGGCAGGTTCGGGTCGACGACGAAGCGCACCGGCATCACGCGCTCCTCGTCCTTGGCGAAGTGCTGCGGCACGAAGCAGAAGCACTCGGTCTTGCGGAAGAACGCCGTCGCCTTGCCGGGCGCGACATTCGGGATTGCATTCGCGACGGTGTCACGGCCGGTGAGGTTGTGGGCGACATAGTTGATCTCGTAGAGGCGGCCCGGGTGGACCTTCATCTCTGCGATCACCGGTCGGAACTCCCAATTGCCGACCGAGGGCAGATCGGCCACGAACTCGATGGTGACGAGTCGTGAGTCATCGGCTGCGGGCGTCACCGCAGGATCGACGAACGAGGCCCGCAGCAGGTCTTTCGGATTGCCGACGCCCGTGACATCGCAGAGGACATCGTAGAGTGGCACCAGCGCGAAACCGAAACCGAAAGCACCGAGCGCGAAGCCGATCAGCTTGAGCATCAGGCGCGAGTTGGCCCGCTCGCGGATCGAGCCCACGGGCGGCTCCGGCGTCGTGGGGTGCTGCGGCGTGTTCATGTCAACCGCGCAACCCCAGTACCGCCATCAGGATGAACGCCGCATAGAACGCGAACGCCACCAGCCCGAGCAGGACGGCGCTGCGCTTCACGCGGCGTGCGCGCTCGGCGTCGATGGCCATCAGTGCATCGCGCCCTTGGTGATGACCTCACGCGGCGGCGGTGTGTCCCAGCTGTGGTACGGCGCCGGGGTCGGCAGCTCCCACTCGAGGCCCTGCGCACCTTCCCAGGGACGCTGCGGTGCCTTCTCACCCGAGCGCACAGCGCTCCAGATGACATAGACGAACAGCAGTTGCGAGAAGCCGAAGATGACGGCACCGACCGAGGAGACCATGTTCCAGTCGGCGAACTGCGTCGCGTAGTCCGGGATGCGACGCGGCATGCCGGCGAGACCGAGGAAGTGCTGCGGGAAGAACAGCACGTTCACGCCGATGGCCGACATCCAGAAGTGCAGCTTGCCGATCTTCTCGTTGTACATGCGGCCCGACCACTTCGGCAGCCAGTAATAGACGCCCGCCATGATGGCGAACACCGAGCCCGGCACCAGCACGTAGTGGAAGTGCGCCACGACGAAATAGGTGTCGTGGTACTGGAAGTCAGCCGGCACGATGGCGAGCATCAGGCCGGAGAGACCGCCGAGCGTAAAGAGGAACAGGAACGCGAGTGCGAACAACATCGGTGTCTCGAAGCTGATCGAACCCTTCCACATGGTGGCGCACCAGTTGAAGACCTTCACCCCCGTCGGCACGGCGATCAACATCGTCGAGAGCATGAAGAACAGCTGCCCGGCGAGCGGCATGCCCACGGTGAACATGTGGTGCGCCCAGACGATGAACGACAGGAACGCGATCGAGGCCGTGGCGTAGACCATCGACTCGTAGCCGAAGAGCGGCTTGCGCGAGAAGGTTGGGATGATCTCGGAGACCACGCCGAAGGCCGGCAGGATGAGGATGTAGACCTCGGGGTGGCCGAAGAACCAGAAGATATGCTGGAACATCACCGGGTCACCACCGCCGGCGGCGGTGAAGAAGGCGGTGTCGAAGAAATAATCGGTGAGCAGCATGGTGACCGCACCTGCGAGCACCGGCATCACGAGGATGAGCAGGTAGGCGGTGATCAGCCAAGTCCAGCAGAAGAGCGGCATGTTCAGCAGGCCCATCCCGGGGGCGCGCATGTTCAAGATCGTGACGATCACATTGATGGCGCCGAGGATCGACGAGATGCCCAAAAGGTGGATCGCGAAGATCGTGAGTGGGAAGCTGTCACCGGCCTGCAGCGACAGCGGCGGGTAGAGCGTCCAGCCGCCCGCCGGGGCGCCGCCCGGGACGAACAGCGTGAGCAACAGCAGCGTGAAGGCGAACGGCAGCAGCCAGAAGCTGAAGTTGTTGAGACGCGGCAGCGCCATGTCGGGTGCGCCGACCTGTAACGGCACCATCCAGTTGGCGAGCCCGGTCCATGCGGGCATCACGGCGCCGAAGATCATCAGCAGCGCGTGCATGGTCGTCATCGAGTTGTAGAACGCCGGGTCGAGGAACTGCATGCCGGGCTGGAAGAGCTCGAGGCGGATCAGCAGCGCCATCGCGCCGCCGAGGAAGAACAGCGCGCAGGCGAACAACAAGTACATCGTGCCGATGTCTTTGTGGTTGGTCGCGTAAAGCCAGCGCTTCAGGCCCTGCGGCCGGTGGTCGTGGGCGTCGTGTGTGGGGTCGTGTGCGGCGGTGTTGGCCATGTCTTATCGCTCTGTTGCGTGGTGCTGTTCGAGGTGTGCGGTGTGCGGTGTGCGGTCAGGCGTCAGCCGGCCGGTGCTGAATCGGCGGCCGTTGAAGCCGCGGTCGCCGGCATCGTGGTGTCGACCTCCGGTTCGGCGGCGTCGGCCGACTGTGCCGGCGCTTTCTGCGCGGCGAGCCAAGCGGCGTACTCTGCTTTGGTGACGACCTTCACCACCACCGGCATGAAGCCGTGGTCGCGGCCGCAGAGTTCGGCGCACTGGCCGCGGTAGATGCCCGTCTTGCCTTTGTCGACCTTGAACCACAATTCATTGACGTTGCCGGGGATGGCGTCCTTCTTCAGGCCGAAGTCCGGCACCCACCAGGCGTGGATGACGTCCTGGGCGGTGAGCAGCATGCGCACCTTGGTGTCCTCCGGGACGACGAGCGGCTTGTCGACATCGAGGAGGTATTCGGGTACCGACTTCGGGTCGATGCCGGATTGCAGCTGGCGGGCCTCGTCGCTCGCGCGGGCGAGCGCTGAGAAGAACTTCACATCTTCACCCAGATACTCGTACTGCCATTTCCACTGGTGACCGGTCGCCTTGATGCTGATCTCGGTGTTGCGGGTGTCCTCGATGGCGATCAGCGTGCGCGCCGCCGGGATCGCCATCAGCACTAGGATCACGACCGGGATCACGGTCCAGATGATCTCGGCTTTAGTGCTGTGGAGCATGGTGGTGTCCGGCTTCGCGCCCTTGGACTTGCGGAACGCCACCAACGACCAGATCATCCAGCCGAACACGACCACGCCGATCCCGACGCACCACCAGAAGATGGTCATGTGCAGATCGTAGATCTCGCGCGACAACGGCGTGACGCCGACCCGCATGTTGAGGTTGCCCCACTCGGCCTGCGCCGTGAGCGGCGCGAGGGCGGCGAGCGTGAGGCCGATGAGGGAGCAGAAGGTCTTGCGGTTATAGAGGGTCATGCTGGTGTCCAACTGTCTGGTGTTCAACGGTCGTTCAATGATTCAAGGCCCGTCGCCGGGCGGCATACGCGGTCACCGCGCCGGCTGCCGCGTTCAAGCGGAGCCACCGAGGGACAACGGGGGTGATTCGTTGACCTGCCCGATCAAACGTCGGAGCCTGCTCGCGAGGCTGAGCCGTTCCTGTTCGTTCAGGAACGCTCCGATCTCGTGACGGCGTCCGTGCGATTCGACGGTCAGTCGGATCGGCTGCAGCGGTGAACCCCCATCACGGATTCTAACTTGCGCCCAGTGTCGCGGGAACACGACGCGATCGAATCGTGGCGGTTCGCAGTACTCGATGGCGATCGTGTCCTCGGTGACCGTGATGATCTGGCGGTGGTCGCCGCGGGCGAGGCTCCCTCGCAAGGCCCACCACAGCAGCCCGAGCTCGAGTCCTGCAAAAGGCAACACCGGCCAATAGCCCATCAGCGTCAGCGGCAGCACGATCGCGAGCATGCCGGCACACAGGCTGCCGAAGAACTTGCTCGCCCCGCGCGGGCTCAGCGAGCAGTTGGGTGTTATCTCGATCCGGGCGGCGTCGGTCACGGGTGGGTTGGTGCGCGAAGGGAGGATTGCTCATTTTACAACGCTTTGCGCACTTTAGAAAGAGTCTAATTAACCATCAGTCGGTCGAAAAGGGCCCGTCCAGCGTCCAGTACGGCCTCTGGCGGGTCGTCGTGACCGAAGCGCGCGAGCGGGGGTTCTCCAAAGCGGAGGGTCAGCAGGCTGACATTCTCTTCGCGGCGACGCATCGTCGGGTCGATCGCGTTGGCGACCCAACCGGCCCACCGCAGCCCCGACCGGCGGATCTCGCGAGCGGTGAGCTCCGCGTGGTTCAGGCATCCGAGTCGCAGACCGACCACCAACAGCACCGGCAGCCCGACGGCGAGGGCGAGGTCGGAGATGGCGTCGGTTGCGCTCAGGGGCGCTAGCCAACCGCCCGCGCCCTCGACCACCAGCCAGTCGTTTTCCGGGCTCGGGCCGATCAGTCGCTGACGCGCCAGCCTGCCGATCCGTCCCACATCGGGGCGGATGCCAGCCTCGGCTGCGGCGATATGCAGCGAGACCGGTTGGGCGAAGCAATAGGGGTTGACGGCCTCGTACTCGGCGGTCGCGATCGGCGTGTCGCGATCGATGCCCCGGGCTGCGGCGATCAGTGCTACGGCATCATCGTTGCGCAAGCCGAGCGGCGTCATATCGGCGCCGGCGGCGACGGGCTTCATCACCCCGATCCGCCGACCGCGCGCCCGCGCCGCTGCCACCAAGGCGCGGGACACGTAGGTCTTGCCGATCTCGGTGTCGGTGCCCGTGACGAACACACCTTGTGGCGCGCGGCTCATGGCGTGCGTCCGCCCGGGTCGCTGCGATCGCGCCGCCGACCGATCGCGTCTATGGCCACGACCGATTCGACGGCGCCGCCGCCGGTGGTCCCGCCCGCTGTCTTCGGCGTGAGGCCGGCGAACGCCGAGGCATGGATGATCTCGTAGGCTGCACCGTAGCGGTCCACGTCCAGCACCGGTTCGAGGAAGCCCGCGCGCGTGAGCGCGCCGCCGAGATCGTGCAGATCGATGGGCTCCGGTGTGGCGCCGAGACCGGGCGTAGTCCAAAGAAATAGACCACCCGGGGCGAGCACGCGTCGCAGTTCGGCAAGCACGGCATCGAGCGACCTGAACCCCGGCGCGAGCCAGTGACCGAGCACCAGATCGACGCTGCCCTCGGCGAGCGATAGGTGCTCGGGTGTACCGTCGACGCGCTCCAAGGCGGCCGCAGCGCCGGGGACCAGGCGCCATAGCGCGTCGAGCGCACGCTGAGCGCGACCGTTCGGCGCAGCGACGCCCGCGCCGGTGACAAGGATCCGTGCTGCCGAAAAACGCCGGCGCAGCGAGTCGGGCGCGCCGCCCGTGACGCTGCCGCCGAGATCGAGCACCACGCGCGGCTTCAGCGCGAAGTGGTCGAGGCGTTCGAGCAATTCAGCGAGTGCTGCGACGGGTGGCGGGAGGTCGGACATCTCAGGGTGCCGCGTCGCTGGACGCCGCGTCCTCGAATCCGAACGATATCTGCTCCGGTGCGATCACCCGCCCGGCGCGACGCAGCGGTACCGCTCGATTGGCTTGTCCACGACGCGTGCGCTGCCGATCGCGGCTGCCGAGTCTGCGCAGCACGCCCTTCGCCGCCTCGCGGAACCCCTCGCCCTGCCGATAAGGCGTCATGCGCAGACGCGCTTCGCGCGCGGCCTGCTCGTGGTCGACGACCGGTGGCGGGTAGTCCCGCGGCGGTGTGTCGAGCCGCCACGGCTCGTGTAGCGCCGCGACCGGCAGATCGCGCAGTTCCGGCAGGTAGCGGCGGATGAACTTGCCGTCGGAGTCGTGGTCCAAAGATTGCTTCACCGGGTTGTAGATCCGCACGGCGTTGATACCCGTCACACCCGACTGCATCTGGAATTGGCTGTAGTGGATGCCGGGCTCGTAGTCGGTGAAAAGCTGCGCGAGGACCGGTGCCGTCCGACGCCAATCGAGCCACAGATGGTAGCTTGCGAACGCGACCAGCATGGCGCGCATGCGGAATGTGATCCAGCCGTTCGCGTGCAACGAGCGCATGCAGGCGTCGACGAGCGGATAGCCGGTACGGCCGTCACGCCAAGCGTTGAAGAGCGCTTCACGATGGTCGGCCTCGCGCATCCCCTCGAACGCGGGATGCATGCAGCGGAATTCGATCGACGGCTGTTGATCGAGCTTCTGCACGAAGTGGCAATGCCACGCGAGGCGCGAGCGGAAGGCCCTCAGTTGACGTGCCCAGTCCGCCCCGCCGGGATCGCCCGCGCCCTGCAGCGCATCGATGCGCGCCGCTGCCGCCTGATCGACCTCGCGCACCGAGAGGGTGCCGTAGGCGATGTGCGCGCTCAGCCGTGAACAGTGACGCGCCGAGATGCCGGGCTTGGAGATCGTGCGCATATAGCGGCTGGAGCGCGAGTCGAGGAAGGAGTCGAGCACGGTCAGACCTTCGCGGCGTCCACCGCGCTGCACCGAGGCTGCCGCAGGGCTCGCCAACGGGTCGAGCGTTCCGTCGGTCAGGGCGGCAGTCGAAACGGCGGACAGCGGCGCGAAATGGATCCGGCGTGGCTGCGGACGTTGCGGTGTGCGCATCACCCCATCGCGCCGCGCGGCCCAACCATCGCGGTTGCCGAGGCGCCGCACCACGCCGTTGGCAGGGGATTCGGTCCAGACGACACCGCGCTCGCGGCACCATGCGGCGACCTTTTGATCGCGCCGGAAGGTCCAGTCGTTGCCGGTCTCCTCGTGCGACCAGAGCGCGAAGCGGCCGAGGGTGTGCTCGAGTTCCGTGAGCGTCTCGAGGATGTCACCGCGGCGCAGCACGAGCCCGCCGCCGATCCTACGTAATCCGTCAGCGAGATCGGTGAGCGAATCGCGGAGGAAACGCCAGTGGCGGAACGAGGCATCGTGCTGGCGCCAAAGATCCGGTTCGACCACATAGAGCGGCACCACCGGGCCGCGTTCCGCTGCATCGCAGAGCGGCGCGTGGTCGTGCAGACGCAGATCGCGTTTGAACCACACCACCTGTGGCGTCATGACAGCGCCGCCTCCAGTGCGGCGAGCAGTGAATCGACCTGCTGTGCCGTGTGTGCGGCGGACAGCGTGACGCGCAGACGCGCCGTACCTTCCGGCACGGTCGGCGGACGGATGGCCGTCACCCGGTGGCCCGCCGCGGCGAGCCGGCGGCTCGCCTCGAGCGCGGCGGCCGGACTGCCGAGGATCAGCGGCTGGATCGGCGTCGTCGAGGGTGTCACGGCGAGACCGCGCTTCGCGGCGCCCTCACGGAACTCTGCGATGCGTGCCTGCAGGCTCTCGCGCCGCCAGGGTTCCTCGCGCACGATGCGCAGCGCACGACGGGTCGCTGCGGCGACCGGCGGGGGCAGCGCGGTCGTGTAGATATAGGTGCGTGCGCGCTGGATCAGGAGCTCGATGATGTCGTCGTCCCCTGCGACGAACGCGCCGAAGGTCCCGAGCGCCTTGCCGAAGGTGCCGATCAGCACCGGCACATCGCGTGCATCGAGACCGAAATGTTCGCAGCAGCCGCCGCCGGTCGCACCGACGACCCCGAAGCCATGCGCGTCATCGACCACCAACCAGGCGCCGTGGGCTCGCGCGGCATCCGCGAGCGCGGGCAGCGGGGCGAGGTCGCCATCCATACTGAACACCCCGTCGGTGATGAGGAACGCACCGGCAGCTTGCGCAGCGTGAGCGTCGTACGCTGCGAGCGCTGCGCGGGCGGCTGCGGCATCGCCGTGCGCATAGCGCTGCAGGTGAGTGCTGCGCACCAGCCGGGCGGCGTCGATCAGCGAGGCATGGTTCAGCTCGTCGCCGAGCAGCAGGTCGTCGCGACCGGCGAGTGCACCGAGCACCCCGAGGTTCGCCATATAGCCGGTGGAGAACACCAGGGCACGGGCACGACCGGTGAACTCAGCGAGTTCACGCTCGAGAGCCTCGTGTTCGGCGCCGTGTCCGCTGACGAGGTGAGAGGCCCCGGCGCCCGCACCGTAGCGCTGCGCCGCTTCAGCCATCGCAGCGGCGACCCCAGGGTCGCGGGCGAGGCCGAGATAGTCGTTGCTGCAGAAATTGACGCGGCCGTCCTCGGCCGGCGTGCGGCGCCGGCGCAAGTTGCGCTCGTCGAGGTCGCGCAGCGCAGCGGCGCGCGCCTCAGGCGTGCAGCGCACCGGGCGCTCCCACAGCGGTGCGCATGCCGAGCCGCGTCAACAACGCCCGGTCGTGCTCGACATCGGGGTTGCCGGTGGTGAGCAGCTTCTCGCCGTAGAAGATGGAGTTCGCACCGGCGAAGAACGCGAGCGCCTGCAGTTCGTCGGACATCTGCTCGCGTCCCGCCGAGAGCCGTACCGCCGCGTGCGGCATGAGGACGCGCGCGACCGCGATGGTGCGGACAAAATCGAACGGATCGATCGGCGCCTGACCAGCAAGCGGCGTACCGGGCACGGCGACCAACTGATTGATCGGGACGCTCTCGGGGTGATGCGGCAGGTTGGCGAGCACCTGCAGCATGCGCGCACGGTCGCGCACCGTCTCGCCCATGCCGACGATGCCGCCGCAGCAGACATTCATCCCCGCCTCGCGTACTGCCTCCAGCGTATCGAGCCGGTCCTGGAATACGCGGGTGGTGATGATCTCGCCGTAGAACTCGGGCGAGGTGTCAATGTTGTGGTTGTAGTAGTCGAGCCCGGCCTCGCGTAATTCTTTGGCTTGCTCGAGTGTGAGCATGCCGAGCGTGGCGCAACTCTCGAGGCCGAGCGAGCGCACCTCACGGATCATCGCCGACATCACCTCGATGTCGCGTTTCTTGGGCGAGCGCCAGGCGGCACCCATGCAGAAGCGCGTGGCGCCCGCCTCGCGTGCGGCCTTGGCACGCGCGGCGACATCGGCCACCGCCATCAGCGTCTCACGCTCGAGACCGGTGTCGTGGCGGATGCTCTGCGGGCAATACGCGCAGTCCTCCGGGCAGGCCCCCGTCTTCACCGACAACAGCGTGCTCATCTGCACCGTGTTCGCCGGTTGGTGGGCGCGGTGGACGCACTGCGCCTCGAACAGCAGGTCTTGGAACGGCAGCGCGAACAGCGCTTCGACCTGTTCGGTCGTCCAGTCGTGGCGGGCGGCTGCGGTCATGGGGCATTTCTCTGCGTTTGCGGGCGATAGACGGCGGGTGTTCCGCCGCTGACTGTGGCGCAATGCCGGGCTGATGTTGGTGGTCGGCGTGGGGTGTGTCAACTTGACGGGGTCCGTAGAGTCGACAATCGGGGCAGCTGCGGGGCTCGGTGCCTGGTTACGGGGGCGCTCGACCCGGTTGCCGTGGCTCGTGCGGGCGGGTTTCGTCTGTCTGCCGCCGCGCTGCGTGTTCTGCGGTGGGCAGGGTGACCTCGGTGCGGTCGATCTGTGCTCGCTGTGCCTCGAGACGCTGCCCTTCGACCCGATGATCGGGCGCGGCGGGGGCGTCGGGCAGACGGCGGTGCTGGCACCGTTCACCTACGACGATCCGGTCGGCAGCGGGCTGCGGGCGCTCAAGTTCCAAGGTGACCTGCGCCCCGCGCGGCTGTTCGGGGCGTTGCTGGCCGCGAGCGCCGCCCGCCAGGGGGCGGCGATGCCGGGTACCGTGCTGCTGCCGGTGCCCTTGCACCCCAAGCGTCATGCCGAGCGCGGATTCAACCAAGCCGAGACGATCGCGCGTCATGCGGCGCTTTGGCTCGGTCTGCCGGTGCGGGCGGATGGCTTGGTGCGTCGACGCGATACCGCGCCGCAGACCGCATTGCGCGGTGCGCAGCGGCGCCGCAACCTCGCGCAGGCGTTCGCGCCTGCGGCGATGTTGGGCGTGGCCGACTCGAGCGCATCGGCTGGCGCGGCGATCCCAGCGCGGTTCGTGCTGGTCGATGATGTGCTGACCACCGGGGCGACGCTGGCGGCAGCCCGCGCGGCCTTGCGCGAAGCCGGCTTCGATGCGGCGGGGGTATGGGTGGTGGCGACCGCTCGGCGTCGCGGGTCAGTTCGTGCGCAGCGCGTGATCGAGCACGATGCCGGCGAAGACCGCCATACCGACCCAATTGTTGAGGCGGAACGCGCGCAGGCAGTCAGCCGGCTTGCGGTCGCGAGCGATCCATAACTGCCCTATGAACAGCCCCGTCGCCGCAACGAGACCGGCGAGCCACGCGAGACCGAACCCGGCTTGTTGGCCGACGAGCCACAGCCCGAAGATCATCAGCCCTTGCAGACAGCCGACGGCGAGCAGGTCCATGCTGCCGAACAGCAGCGCGGTCGAACGCATTCCCAGGCGGCGGTCATCCTCGCGGTCGGCCATCGCATACAGCGTGTCGTAGACACAGGCCCACACCACGGTCACGAGGAACAACAACCACGCCACGCGTGGGATGTCGCCGAGGGTTGCCATGAACGCCATCGGCACCGCCCAGCCGAAGGCGACGCCGAGCCAGGCCTGCGGCGCCGGGAAGAACCGCTTGAAGAGCGGATAAGAGACCATCAGCGCCGCCGCCACGAACGCCAGCCGCACGGTGGTCGCATCGAGCAGCAGCACGAGTCCGAACGCGCAGAGCATCAGCACTGCGAACAACACGAGCGCCTCCTGCGGGGACACACGCCTCGAGGCGAGCGGCCGCTCGCGCGTGCGTTGCACGAACGGGTCGATGTCACGGTCGAGCAGGTCGTTGATGATGCAGCCTGCCGAGCGGGTGAGGACGGTACCGAGCACGAAGACCCCGAGCAAGAGGCCCGAAGGCCAGCCGCCTGCGGCGATCCAGAGCGCCCACAGCGTCGGCCAGAGCAGCAGCAGGATGCCGATCGGCCGGTCGAGCCGCATCAACAGCGCGTACTCGCGCATGCGGCGGCGCAACGCGGGCTTCATGCCTCACCGCCCATACCGGGCAGGAACACTTCATAGAGCTCGAAAGGCGCGCCGTCCGCACGGAACACCGAGTGTCGTACCCAAAGATTTTGCGCGGGCAGCTGGGCGTGCGTGAGCGCCCGGCTGACGAGCCAGGCGTCCGCGCCGAACATCGCGTAGCAGAGCGGTTCGCGTTCGAGCGTGGCGTCGTGCGCCGCGAGCGCCTCGCCGAGCGTGCCCGTACCGACCGAGCCGAGCCAGGGCTGCGCTGCGAGCGTCGCGGCCGGCACGCGCGTGTGGGCGAACAGCCAGACCTCCGGCCCGCAGCCCATGTCGATCTCGCGCACATGGGTTCCATCGGCGGAGGCTGTGCCTTCCTGCAGCACATGCATCGCGAAGCGCGGGCCTGCGGCCTCGCGGATGCGCTGCGTCAGTAGCCCTGGCGTCAACAGCCAGTCGCGGCGCACGGCGTCGGACTCGTAGCAGCCGAGAGCGCTGCCCGGCAACCACAAGGCAGCCGGTGGCACGGCCGGTGGCAGGGCCGAGGTGGGTAGCGGGGCTGCGGAGTCAACCGATGCGGCCATATCTGTCGTCGTTGCCGATCCAGCGGGCGGTGAGGGGGGGGATTCTATCCGTATGGCGCTCGAGCAGCGCTTCGGCAGCCCGTTGCACGAGCGGCAGCATCGCCGCATCCCGCACGAGGTCAGCGACCCGCATCCGCGCAAGGCCGGTCTGACGGGTGCCGAGCAACTCGCCCGGGCCGCGCAGTTCGAGGTCGCGCTCGGCGATGGCGAACCCGTCGTTGGTGTCGCGGATGGCGTTGAGCCGCGCGCGTGCGAGCGGGCTGAGCGGCGCGCGATAAAGGAGCACACAGCCGCTCTCGTGCGTGCCGCGACCGACCCGGCCGCGCAGTTGATGCAGCTGCGCGAGCCCGAGCCGCTCGGCGTTCTCGATCACCATCAGCGTGGCGTTCGGCACATCGACGCCCACCTCGATCACGGTGGTGGCGACCAACAGCTGGATGCGGCCCGCCTGGAACTCGAGCATCGCCGCGTCTTTGGCGCGTGGCGGCATGCGGCCATGCACCAACCCGACGCGCAAGTCCGGCAACGCAGCGGTGAGCGTCGCAGCGGTCTCCTCGGCGGCTTGGCAGCGCAGCTCCTCGGATTCGTCGATCAGCGGACAGACCCAGTACGCTTGCCGACCCTCGCGACAAGCAGCCTCGATGCGCGCCACCACCTCGTGACGGCGGGTCTCGGCGGCGACCACGGTGCGCACCGGTGTGCGTCCGGGCGGCAGCTCGTCGATCGCCGAGACATCGAGGTCGGCGTAGGCGGTCATCGCGAGCGTGCGCGGGATGGGCGTCGCGGTCATGATCAGCTGGTGCGGTAAGCGCCCTTCGCGCTCACCCTTCTGCGCGAGCCGCAGCCTTTGTTGCACGCCGAAGCGGTGCTGCTCATCGACGATCACCAACGCGAGGTCGTGGAATTCCAGTCCGTCCTGGAAGAGCGCATGGGTGCCGACCACCACCTGCGCTTCGCCCGAGGCCACCAGTGCGAGGGCGCTGCGCCGGGTGCGCGCCGGTTGTGAGCCGCTCACCGACGCCACGGTTACGCCGAGCGGGCGGAACCAGGCCTCGAAGTTGCGCCGGTGCTGTTCGGCGAGCAGTTCCGTCGGCGCCATCAGCACCGCTTGGCGGCCGCTGCCCACGGCACGCGCCGCCGCTGCCGCGGCGACCACGGTCTTGCCGCTGCCGACATCGCCCTGCACGAGTCGCACCATCGGCTGGTCGAGCGCGAGGTCGGTGTCGATGTCGGTGAGCGTGCGCCGCTGCGCACCGGTCAGTGCGTAAGGCAGGCTGGCGACGAAGCGGGCCTCGAACCCGGCGGGATCGGCGAGCGGCCAGGCGGGGTCGTGGTGTGCGTTGGCGCGCAGCCGCCGCATCACCACCTGGTGTGTCAGCAGTTCCTCGAAGGCGAGCCGCTGTTGCGCCGGGTGGCTGCCCGCGTCGAGCTCATCGAGCGGGGCGTCGAGCGGTGGCCGGTGCACGAAGCGCAGGGCGTCGCGCAACGACGGCAAGCCGGGTGGCAGCGGCAAGTCGGGCGGCAGCCAGTCGCGCACCCCCGCGGTCTCGAGTTCGTGCAGCGCCTCGCCGATCAGCATCCGCAACCGGCCCTGTGTCACGCCCTCGGTCATCGGATAAATCGGCGTCAGCGCATCCTCCGGCGGTCGTTCGTCGGGCGCGACGCGCCGGTACTCGGGATGCACCATCTCGAGTCCGATCGGACCCCGGCGTACCTCACCGAAGCAGCGGATGCGTGTCCCGCGCGCGAGGCCTTGCTGCTGTGCCGCGGAAAAATAGAAGAAGCGCAGCGTCAGGAAGCCCGAGCCGTCAGCGATACGGCATATGAGTTGGCGACGACGACGGAAGGTGATCTCGGTGAGCTGCACCTCGCCCTCCACCACGCCGCGAGTGCCGCCGATGAGCCCGCCGATCGGCAGCACACGGGTGCGGTCTTCGTAGCGCGTTGGCAGCACGAAGAGGAGATCCTGCACCTGCTCGACACCGAGCACCGTCAACCGCGAGGCGAGTGCCTCGCCGACGCCGCGCAGTGCGGTGACGGGTCGTTGTTCGCGCGGCTCGCTCATCGAGGTTCGCTCATCGAGACTCGCTGACGGGCGGCGAGGGCGCGCCCGGCGGGCGCGTCAGTCGAGGTGGAGGATGCAGTCGATCTCGACGCGCGCGCCGCGCGGCAGCTGCGAGACGCCGACGGTGACCCGCGATGGCCACGGCTGCGGCAGGACCTGCGCCATGATCTCGTTGACCTTGCCGAAGTTGCCGAGATCGGTGAGGTAAATGGTGACGCGCACGGCGTGCGCCAAGGACCCGCCTGCGGCGGTGGCGACGGCCTTGAGATTGTCGAACACGCGACGGATCTCGAGCTCGATGTCACCGGTGACCAATTGGCCGGTGACCGGATCGAGCGGGATCTGTCCGGAGATATAGACCATGGAGCCGACGCGCACGGCCTGGGAGTAGGTGCCGATGGCGGCTGGTGCGTCGGGGGTGCTGATGATCTGGCGGGTCATGTCGGAAGCCTCATTCGTCAAGGGACCGGGTCGCCAGTGTACGCGACAGGCGCAGCACATCGGGCATGCGCCGGACGACGCGAATCACCTGGGCGAGATGCCGTCGGTCGCGCACCCGCACCTCGAACATGAGTTCGGAGGTCTCGCTGTCGCGTTCGTTCAGCTCGACATTGTCGATGTTGGTGTTGGTACCGGCGATCGCGGCGGCCACGGCAGCGAGCACGCCCACGCGGTTGGCGACCTCGAGGCGTAGGCCCGATGCGAACTGCTTCGCCCCGTCCGGGTCCCACGTGACGGACAGCCATTTCTCGGGGTGGCGCCGGTAATCCTCGACGTTGGCGCATTCCTCGCGGTGCACCGTGATACCGCGCCCGGCGGTGAGGAAGGCCATGATCGGATCGCCCGGGACCGGATAACAGCAGCGTCCGTAGGCCACGAGCATGCCCTCGGTGCCTGCGATCGCGAGCGGCGCAGGCGGGGCGCCCGTGGCGTGCTCGTCACCCGCCGCGCCAGCCGTCGCCGAGGAGCCGAGGCGGTGCGCGATCAGCGGCGCGAGACGCTCGCCGAGGCCGACCTTCTCGAAGAGTTCGTCGGCATCGGCCATGCCGAGCTCACTGGCCGTCGCGGCGAGCGTCATGGGCGTGATGTCGCTGAGCGACAGGCGCAGCTCCGCGAGCGATTGGTTGATCAGGCGCTGGCCGAGCTCGATCGCGTCGGAGCGGCGCAGGCCCTTCAGGTATTGACGGATCGCGGCGCGCGCTTTGGCGGTGACGACGAAGTTGACCCATGCCGGGTTCGGGATGGCACCCGGCGAGGTGATGATCTCGATCGTCTGGCCGTTGCGCAGCTCGGTGCGCAGCGGCGCAAGTCGTCGGTCGATCTTGGCGGCGACGCAGCGGTTGCCGACGTCGGTGTGGACGGCGTAGGCGAAATCGACCACGGTGGCGTTGCGCGGCAGACGCAGGATGCGGCCCTTGGGCGTGAACACGTAGACCTTGTCGGGGTACAGATCGACCCGGACGCTCTCGAGGAATTCCTCCGAAGAGCCGCTCTCCTGCATCGCGACGAGGTTTGTGAGCCATTCGCGCGCCTGCGCAGGGCCTGCGCCGCTGCCTGGTTCGCCGGCCTTGTATTTCCAATGGGCGGCGATGCCCGACTCGGCGACGAGGTGCATGTCGCGGGTGCGGATCTGCGCCTCGATTGGCAGGCCGTTCGGCCCGAACAGCGTGGTGTGCAGCGACTGATAGCCGTTGACACGCGGGATCGCGACATAATCTTTGAAGCGGCCGGGCATAGGCCGGAACGCCGCATGCACCACGCCGAGCGCGCGGTAGCAGGCGCCAGGTCCTTCGACGATGACGCGCAGGCCATAGACATCGATGATCTCGTTGAGCGCCACGCGCTTGCGCAGCATCTTGCAGTAGATGCTGTAGAGATGTTTCTCGCGCGCGTCCACTTCGGCGTCGATGCCGGCGCGCTTGAGCGCTTCGGCCAACTGCGTGGCGATGCGGGTCAGGAACTCGCGCTGGTTACCGCGGGCGCGCTTGAGCGCTTTCTCGAGCACGCGGTGGCGCTGCGGATAGAGCGCCCGGAAGCCTAAGTCTTCGAGCTCGAGCTTCATGGCGTAGAGACCGAGACGCTCGGCGAGCGGCGCGTAGATGTCGAGGGTCTCGCGCGCGATCGCACGGCGGCGGACCGTGCCCATGCCCTCGATGGTGCGCATGTTGTGCAGCCGGTCGGCGAGCTTCACGAGGATCACGCGCAGGTCGCGCACCATCGCGAGCAGCATCTTGCGGAACGACTCCGCTTGCGCTTCCTCGCGGTTCTTGAACTGGATCTGGTCGAGCTTGGTGACGCCGTCGACGAGCTCGGCGACCGGCGCGCCGAAGCGTGCCGCGAGCTCTTCTTTGGCGATCGGTGTGTCTTCTATGACATCGTGGAGGATCGCTGCGACGATGGTGTCGGCATCGACGCGCAGCTCCGCGAGGATCTCGGCGGCGGCGACCGGGTGGGCGATGTAGGGTTCGCCGGTCTTGCGCTTCTGGCCGCGGTGCGCCTCGGCGCCGAACTCGGCGGCTTGGCGGATGCGCTCGACCTGGTCGGCGGGAAGATACGCCTCGGCGGCGCTCAGGAGGTCCTTGAGACCCGGGGTCCGGCGGGAGCCGGGCAGCAGCCCGAGCAGCCTGTCGGCGTAGTCCACGGCGTTCCCGACCGCGGCGACGGCCGGATCAGTCTCCGAGGCCGTACTGTGGCGCGCGGAAACCCGGGTCGGGTTCCGTGATGTCCGGCAACAGGTTCGGCGGCGGCGCGGGCTCGGGCTCCGGCTCGAGCAGCATGTCGCGGGTGATGTGGCCGGCGGCGATCTCGCGCAGCGCTACGACGGTCACCTTGTCGTTCTCCCAAGGGACGAGCGATTCGGCGCCGTTCGAGAGGCGACGGGCGCGCTTCGATGCGAGGAGCACGAGCTGGAAGATGTTGTCGACGTTCTGGAGGCAGTCTTCGACGGTAATTCGGGCCATGGGATGTGCCTTTTTGCGAGCAGTCGTACCGGGTCGGTAAGTGTAGCCGACCGGGGCGGTGTCCGCCAGCCGCTTCAGTCCGCCAGCCGGTCTGCCAGCAGGTCCGCGAGCAGCGGCGTGAGCGCTCGCCGACCGCCGCGCAGCGCATCGCCGCGCCCGGCGAGGATGGCCTGCAGGTCGGCGACCGCCTGCCCGAAGTCGTCGTTGACGACCACGAAGTCGAACTCGGCGTGGTGGTTCATGTCGTCGACGGCATCGCGCAACCGCCGCGCGATCACCGCGTCGTCGTCGGTGCCGCGGCCGCGTAGACGCGCCTCGAGCGCGCCCCGCGAGGGCGGCAGGATGAAGATGCCGGTGCAGCCGGGCAGGCCGGTGGCAGCGTCGTGGGTCCGCTCGCGCACTTGCCGCGCTCCCTGCCAGTCGATCTCGAGGATCACATCGTGGCCCGCGCCGAAGGCGGTCGCGAGTGCGCCGCGGCTCGTGCCGTAGTAGTTGTCGAACACCTTAGCCCACTCGAGGAAGCCGTCGGCAGCGACCAAAGATTCGAATGCGGGCACCGTGACGAAGTGGTAGTCGCGGCCGTCGACCTCGTTCGGCCGCTGCTTGCGCGTGGTGTGCGAGACGCAGACGCGCAGGTTCGGTTCGCGCGCGAGCAGTTCGCGCACGAGGCTGGTCTTACCGGCGCCCGAGGGCGCGGCGATGACGAAGAGGCGTCCGCCGCTCATTCGATGTTCTGCACCTGTTCGCGCAGCTGCTCGATCAGCACCTTCATGTCGACGGCGAGGCGCGTCGAGTCGAGCTCCTGCGACTTCGAGGAGAAGGTATTCGCTTCGCGGTGCAGCTCCTGCATCAGGAAATCGAGTCGTCGCCCGCCGGCCTCCTCGCCATCGAGCACGCGGCGGATCTCGGCGAGGTGGGCATCGAGGCGGTCGAGCTCCTCGTCCACATCAGCACGCTGCAGCAAGAGCGCGACCTCCTGCTCGAATCGCGTGGCCTCGACGGTGGCGCCGAGCTCGGCGAGCCGAGTCTGTAGGCGCTGGCGCGCACGATCGCGCAGTTCGGGCAGCTGGGCGCGGGCCGATCCGATCAGACCGACGAGCGCCTCGCAACGCTGCAGCACGAGATCGCGAAGGCGCTCCCCCTCACGGGCGCGCATCGCGACGAGTTCGCGCACGCTGTCCGTGAACAGCGCGCGCGCGGCAGCGGTGAGGGCGTCGTTGTCGGGCGCGCTGTCCTGCAGCACACCGGGCCAGCGCAGCACATCGATGGGGTTGATCTGCACGCCGCGGCCGAGGGGGATGCCAGGGATGCGATCGGCGATGTCACACACTCGCGTCAGCAGCCGCGCGAGCGTCGCCTCGTCGACCTGCAGCTCACGCTCCGCTCCGCGAGTGACGCGCAGATGCACGGTGCAGTCGACTTTGCCGCGGCGCAGCAGCTTCGGCAGCGTCTGGCGCAGCTCGCCCTCGAGGCCGCGCAGTTCCTCGGGCAGCCGGAACCCCGGTTCGAGGTAGCGGTGGTTGACGCTGCGCACTTCGCAGGTCAGTTGGCCCCAAGGGCCACTGGTCTCGCGCCGCGCGAAGCCGGTCATGCTGTGGATCATCGGTGTGTCTCGCGTGGATACGGGGCGGAGTGTATAAAGCGCCCAGTGTAGCCGACGCCATAGCCCACGCCCCCACACCCCCACGCCCCCGAGGCTCCCAGTTATGTTCATCCGACCGAGC
The DNA here is from genome assembly GCA_945860725.1 of Klebsiella pneumoniae. Lineage (GTDB taxonomy): Bacteria > Pseudomonadota > Gammaproteobacteria > Steroidobacterales > Steroidobacteraceae > UBA964. Next base: position 38,324 of record CAMAQZ010000010.1, read on the forward strand.
GGCCGAGCCGCAGATGTGCTCCGCCCCGTGACCTTCGCCCGCGCCTTCACCCGCCATGCCGAAGGCTCGGTGCTGGTGTCCTTCGGCGACACGCGGGTGCTGTGCACCGCGAGCATCGAGGACGGCGTGCCGGGCTTCCTGCGCGGTCGCGGTCAGGGCTGGGTGACGGCGGAGTACGGCATGCTGCCGCGCGCCACGCACACCCGTTCGCCGCGCGAAGCCGCCAAGGGCAAGCAGACGGGTCGCACGCAGGAGATCCAGCGGCTCATCGGCCGCAGCCTGCGCGCGGTGATGGACATGAGCGCGCTCGGCGAGCGCACGGTCACGCTCGACTGTGATGTGCTGCAGGCCGATGGTGGCACGCGCACCGCGGCCATCACCGGCGCCTATGTCGCCTTGGTCGATGCCTGCGCGGCGCTCGTCGCGCGCGGTGCGCTCGCGACCTCGCCGCTGCACGGGCAGGTGGCGGCGGTGTCGGTCGGCATCTGCGGTGGTGTGCCGCTGCTCGATCTCGATTACGCCGAGGACTCGCAGGCCGAGACCGACATGAATGTGGTGATGAAGGACGGCGGTGCCTTCGTCGAGGTCCAGGGTACGGCCGAGGGCCACGCGTTCCGGCGCGATGAGCTCGACGCGTTGCTGACGCTTGCCAGCGAGGGCATCGCGCGTCTGCACGCCGCGCAGGCTGAGGCGCTCGCTGTACCGCTCGCGCTGCCGCCGCCACCGCCAAAGAAAAGATGACCCTGCGCCGTATCGTCCTCGCCACCGGCAACGCCGGTAAGCTGCGCGAGTTCGCGCAGCTGCTCGCGCCCGCGGCGTTCACCTTCGAGCCGCAGTCCGCGTTCGGCATCGAGCCGCCCGAGGAGACCGGCGACACCTTCCTCGCGAACGCGCTGCTCAAAGCCCGCTACGCGGCGCAGCTGTCCGGCTTGCCGGCGATGGCGGATGATTCGGGGCTCGAGGTCGATGCGCTCGGCGGCGCACCCGGCGTGCGTTCGGCGCGCTACGCCGATGACCCGGTCGCAGCCCAGGCTGCGTCCGCCGCCACGATGCCCCGCGACGAGGCCAACTGGCGCAAGCTCCTTGCGGCGCTCGAGGGTGTGCCGGAGGCCGCGCGCACGGCGCGTTTCCGTTGCTGCATCGTGCTGGTGCGCGATGCAGATGATCCCGCGCCGGTGGTCGGCGAGGGGGCTTGGGAAGGCCATATCCTCCGGGTGGCGCGCGGTACGGGCGGTTTCGGTTACGACCCGGTCTTGGCGCCGCGCGGCGCGCAGTTCGGTGGCCGCAGCGTCGCCGAGCTCGATGCCGTCGCCAAGAACCTCCACAGCCATCGCGCCGCGGCACTGCGTGCGCTGCTCGCCGCCTGGCAGGCCACGGGCGCGTCGTGATCACGCCGCCCCCGCTCGGGGTCTATGTGCATTTCCCGTGGTGCGTGAGCAAGTGCCCGTATTGCGACTACAACTCGCATGCCATGAAGGAGGCTATCCCCGAGCGGCAGTACCTCGAGGCGCTGCGCCGTGATCTCGAACACCAGCTCGCTTTGCCCGTTGCAGCGGACACGCGACCCGTGGTGTCGGTGTTCCTGGGCGGCGGCACGCCGAGCCTGTTCTCGCCGCAGGTCATCGGCGAGGTGCTCACGATGCTGCGCGTGGCGTTACCGTTCGCAGCGGACGCCGAGATCACGATGGAGGCGAACCCCGGCACGATCGAGCGCGGGCGTTTCGCCGAGTACGCCGCCGCCGGCGTGAACCGTGTGTCGCTCGGCGCGCAGAGCTTCGATGACGGGGCGTTGCGCCGTCTCGGCCGTGTCCACACCGCCCGTGAGACCCACACTGCCGCAGCGGAACTGCACGCCGCAGGGCTCGCGAACTTCAACCTCGATGTGATGTACGGCCTGCCGGGACAGGATGCCGCAGGCGCGCTCGCCGACATCGATGCGGCGCTCGGGCTTGCGTCGGCGCAGGTCTCGCACTACCAGCTCACGCTCGAGCCCGGCACTTCATTCGCCGCGAAGCCGCAGCCTGCGCTCCCCGACGACGAGGTCACCGAACGCATGCTCGAGGGCTGCCAGTCGCGCCTCGACGCGGCGGGCTACCTGCGTTACGAGGTGTCGGCTTATGCACGACCCGGGCGCGAGTGCGTGCATAACCTCGGGTATTGGCGTTTCGGCGACTATCTCGGGCTCGGCGCTGGCGCGCACGGCAAGCGGAGCGTGCTCGATGCAGCGGGGCGCGTGCGCAGCATCCACCGTACCGAGCAGGTGCGCGAGCCGCGCCGCTACCAACGCGATCCCGCCGCGACGCTGAAGGTCCACGAGGTCGAGTCCGCACAACGTCCGTTCGAGTTCATGCTGAACGCGCTGCGACTCACCGGCGGTATCGAACAGGGTTTGTTCGAGGCGCGCACCGGTCTGCCTTGGGCGACGATCGCCCCGAAGGTCGAACAGGCGATCGCCGCGGGTGATCTGGAGAACAAGGGGGGAGTTTTCCGGGCGACGCCTCAGGGAATGCGATACCTGAACGATCTGCTGGTCGAATTTCTGCCCTGAAGCCGCAGTGATCATGCACAGCCGGGGAAAAACCTATATCTGGTGCCGAGAAACACGCGTTTCTTCACAGCTTGATCGAGTTTTGAATTACAACCTATTGATCTGTAACGGTTAAATGTCGTTGGCATTTGGGGGTGTTCCGCATCAAAAGGCGGAATTCCTGCGGAAAAGCGGCACTTTCTGCTCAAGGTTCCACAGAGTTATCCACAGATGACGCGGGCGACGGGACCTGCGGACTCAGCGGTGCTTGTGAACCCACAGCCCTGTCGTTAGACTGCGCGACCATTTTTCTCTTGTACGCCCCGGAAGTCTGGCCATGAAAGCGTCGGTTCACCCCGAATACACTGAAATGACGGTTTCCTGCTCTTGCGGGAACACCTTCAGCACCCGATCCACCCTCGGCCAGAACCTGCAGGTCGAAGTCTGCTCGAGCTGCCACCCGTTCTACACGGGCAAGCAGAAGATGCTCGACACCGCGGGTCGCGTCGACAAGTTCCGTAAGAAATACGCCGCCGCTGCGGCGCGCTGAGACCGTTCGCGGGGATCCCCCGCCGACCGGGAACTTTGGTAGCGTGGGCCACTCCCATCTACCGATGAACACCCGCATGCGCCGCCTGTTTCTCTCGCTTCTTGCCGCGTTCGCAGTCGTGGCCGCGCCCATCGCGACCCCGCAGACTGCGAAGACCAGTTCCGCCTCGCGGAAGGCGCACGAGCAGATCCTTAAAGCCTATGGCGTCTACGCCGACCAGGGGCTGCAGGACTACATCAACGAACTCGGTCAGCGCATCGCGCGCCGCAGCACGCTGCCGGACGCCGAGTGGGTGTTCGTCGTGCTCGACGACGACTCCATCAACGCCTTCACCACCGGTTGCTGCTTTATCTATCTGCATCGCGGCCTGTTGATGCACCTGAACTCGGAGGCCGAGCTCGCCTCGGTGATCGGCCACGAGATCGCGCATGTCACGCAGAAGCATCCGCAGAAGCGCCAGACGCAGGGCATCCTCGCCTCGCTCGGTGTGCTGGCCACGGCGGTGCTGACCGGATCGGGTGCCTTGGCCAACCTCGCCGGCGTTGGTGCGCAGTTGGGGATGCAGGGCTACGGCCGCGACAACGAGATGGAAGCCGATCGGGTCGGGCTCTTGTTCTCCACCGCCGCCGGCTACCGGCCCGAGGCGATGGCCGAGGTGTTCGAGATGTTCAAGCGCGGTGAGCGCTTCGAGATCGATCGCGCGCGCGCCGAAGGCCGCCAGCCGCAGGTCTATCACGGGCTTTTCTCCTCGCACCCCGCGCCCAACGCCCGCGCCATCCAGGCCGCCAAGGCCTCGGCCAAGCTCGAGCAGGGTCCGCCCGGCGGCTGGATCGACAACCGCGAGGCCTACCTGCGCCGCATCGACGGCATGACCTACGGCTCGAGCCGCGCCCAAGGCCTCGTCCGCGACAACCGCTTCTATCATGCGGAGCTCGGCATCACCCTCGCCGTGCCGCGCGGTTGGACCCTCGACAACCAGCGCGATCGGCTGATCGCCTACACCCCGACGCGCGACACCTTCATGCAGGTGACGGTCGAGGCCGTACCGCCCACCCAGGGACCGCGGGAGTTCCTCTACACCCAGCTCAAGGGCGCGAATGTGCGCAGTACCGAATCCTTCACCGCGAATGGTATGCAGGGCTTTACGGCCGTCACCTCCTCGGGCTCGCCGCTCGACAACGGCGCCGGCCCCGTGCGATGGGCCGTGCTTTACCGCGGTAATTCAGCCTATCTCTTCGCCGGTGCGAGCCGCGCGTCAGCCCGCGGCGTGCCGGAGGCCGATGGTCTCTTCAAGTCGGTGATCGAGACGTTGCGGGGGCTGAAGCCCGCGGAGTTCCCGCTGGCCGAGCCGTTCCGGGTGAAGATCCGCACCGCTGATGCGAGCACGCGCCTCGAGGACTACGCGGCGGCCGTACCGGTCGAGCGCTTCCAGAAGGAAGAGCTGCAGCTCATCAACGGGCTTTATCCGAACGGTGCACCGAAGCCGGGGAGCCTCTACAAAGTGGTCGAGTGAGCCGATAGCGGGGGATCTGCAACACACCGCCTTGATTCCGTCACGCGCTCGTGTCAAGTTTCCACTACGCCGTTGCGCGTTTGCGACGACTACCCCACACGACGATTCCACACAACGACGCGACACCATGGCCAACAAGACCTTCGAACTGCTCGACACCGCCTCCGGCAAGAAGTCCACGCTGCCGGTCCGCTCCGGCACCGTCGGCCCTGATGTCATCGACATCGGCGCCCTCAACAAGGACCACGGCGTCTTCACCTTCGACCCGGGCTTCATGGCCACGGCGAGCACCGAGAGCAAAGTCACCTACATCGACGGCGATGCGGGCGTCCTGCTCTATCGCGGCTACCCCATCGAGCAGCTCGCGGCGCAGAGCTCGTTCGTCGAGGTCGCCTACTTGCTGAACTACGGCGAACTGCCGGATGCGAAGCAGCTCGCGGATTTCACCGGCAGCATCCAGCGGCACACGATGATCAACGAGTCGTTGCTGCGCATGTACAACGGCTTCCACTACGACGCGCACCCGATGGCGATGGTGAGCGCGATCGTGGCCTCGATGTCGGCGTTCTATCACGACTCGATGGACATCAATAATCCGCGGCACCGCGAGATCTTCATGCACCGCATCATCGCCAAGCTGCCGACGATCTCGGCGGCGGCGTACAAGCGGGCGCTCGGCCAGCCGTTCATCTATCCGCGCAACGATCTCGACTACTGCGGCAACCTGCTGCACATGTTCTACGCCGTGCCGTGCGAGCCGTATCACATCGATCCGCTCGCCGTCCAGGCGCTCGACCTGTTGCTGATCCTGCACGCCGACCACGAGCAGAACGCCAGCACTTCGACCGTCCGCCTTGCAGCCTCCACCGGTGCGAACCCTTACTCCGCGATCTCAGCGGGCGTCTCGGCGCTGTGGGGTCCCGCGCACGGCGGCGCGAACGAGGCCGTGCTCGAGATGCTCGAGGAGATCGGCAGCGTCGAGAACATCCCGAAGTTCCTCGCGCAGGTGAAGGACAAGGCGAGCAATGTGCGTTTGATGGGCTTCGGCCACCGCGTCTACAAGAACTTCGACCCCCGCGCCACGATCATCCGCGAGATGTGCCACAAGGTGCTCGCGAAGATGGGCCGCTCTGACAATCCCTTGCTCGAGCTCGCGCAACGACTCGAGGAGATCGCGCTGAAAGATGAGTATTTTGTCTCCCGCAAGCTCTACCCGAATGTCGACTTCTACTCCGGCATCATCTACAGCGCGCTCGGCATCCCGCGCTCGATGTTCACGGTGATGTTCGCGATCGCGCGCACCGCGGGCTGGGTGGCGCACTGGCAGGAGATGATCAGCGACCCGGGCATGAAGATCGGTCGGCCGCGCCAGCTCTACACCGGTCCGGTCAAGCGCGAGTACACGCCGATCACCAAGCGCTGAACGGGGCGCAGCTGCCCGGTCCGGTTCCGTTCAGTCCGCGTCAGGCCACGTTGATGAGCGCGGCGACCTCCGCCGCGTCGGCGCGGCGCATCGGTTTGCCGTCGACCGGTGACACCGGCGACTGGCGGATGCCATCGAGCGGGAACACTGCGATCTCTACCGGCTGGTCATCGACCGCGAGACGCAGCGCGGGCTGTTGCACGACACGCTCGGCGGTGTAGCGCAGGCGCCGCTCGCCCACCTCGAATGGGATGCGCTCGTCCATCAGGCGCAGGCTGAGGGTCTCGACGCGCTCGGCGAAGGCGTGCAGCAGCACGTCGTCGTGCTGGGTCGCGGTGCCGGCGAGCACCGGCCCGACGAGCCGTGGCTGGAAGTCGCGCAGCCGTTGCATGACATCGAGCGCCACGAGGCGCTGTGCGAGCAGCGACTCCACATGCGATTCACCGCCGAACAGGCGTTGGTATTCCTGCAGCGCCTCCTCGATCTCGATGTTGCGCGGCAGCAAGGAGCCGTCGACGATGCCGAAGCGTTCGGCGGCTTTGCGCTTGGCGAAGAGGAAATCACGCACCCCGTGTTCGGACATCACCCGCGCCGCTTCCTGTGCCACGGCGCGACGCAGGTGCTCCGCGCGCGGCGAGGGCTTCTTCAAAAGATTGGCTCGGCAGTGGTGGGGTCGACGGTGCCGACGCCCGAAGTGCCGACACCGGCCATCTCGTTGCCGCCGAGGATGCCGCCGGTCGGCATGCGATCGAGCATGAAGGTCTCGAAGATGCCGTCCGGGTCATCGACGCTCGCCAGTGCGCCGGTTTCGAGCGAGACCCGTGCCTGCACCAGACCTTCCGGCATCGGCCAGCCGCGCTGCGGCACACCGGCGAGCGCGTCGCGCATGAAGTCTATCCAGATCGGCACTGCGGTACGGCTGCCTTCCTCGCCTTCGCCGAGGGGTTGGGCCTGGTCGAAGCCCACCCACACGGTCGCGACGACACTACGGCTGTAGCCGTTGAACCAGGTGTCGCGTGATTCGTTGGTGGTGCCGGTCTTGCCGGCGATGTCGCTGCGGCCGAGTGCGCGCGCACGCACGCCGGTGCCGCGCGCGATCGCTTCGCGCATGAAGTCGGTCATCAGCCACGCATTCCCCGCGCTGATGGCGCGCGGCGCGCGCAGCGCTTCGGGCAGGTTGCAGCCCGTTGCGCCTGCCGCGTTGTCCTCTGCATCGCAGCCCGCGCGGCGCGGCGCAGCCTGGAAGACGACCTCGCCCTTCGGGTCCTCGATGCGGTCGATGAACCAAGGTTGCACGCGGTAGCCGCCGTTCGCGAACACGGCGTACGCCGTGGCGACCTGCAGCGGTGTCGCGCTGTTGGTGCCGAGCGCGAGTGTGAGGTTGCGCGGCAGCCGGGCGCGCTCGAAGCCGAACCGTTCCGCCCAGGCCATGGCCGGTGACATCCCGACCGCCTGCAGCAGCCGGATTGATACCAGGTTGCGGGATTTCACCAGCGCCTCGCGCAGCCGCGTCGGGCCGTAGAATTCGCCGCTCGAGTTCTCCGGCCGCCAGGCCTCTTCCATGCTCGTATCGTCGATCACGAATGGGGCATCGAGGATCAGCGAGGCCGCTGTGAAGCCGTTCTCGAGCGCCGCCGAGTACAGGAACGGTTTGAAGCCCGACCCTGGCTGGCGCTGCGCCTGCGTGGCACGGTTGAACTTGCCGGACTTGGCGTCGAAGTAATCGAAGCCGCCGACCAGCGCGAGGATGGCGCCATCGTTGGGCCTCAGCGCGACCAGCGCCGAGGCGGCCTCGGGCATCTGCGCGAGCCGTGCGTTGAGCGACGGCGGCGTGGCATCCGTCGCGCCCTCTTTGCCCGTGGCCTTGGTGGCCGTGAGCGTCACGTAGACTAGATCGCCCCGCGCCACGATCTCGCTCGCGGCCTTGGGCGCTGCGCCCGTGCCGCTGCCGATCTTGCGCCGGGCCCAAGACAGTCCCTCCCACTCGATGTTGGCGTAGCCCTTGCCCCGCACATAGACCCGCGCCGCTTTCGGCCCGACCTGAACCACCACCGCAGGCAGCAACGGGTCGCTTGACGGACGGCCGATCAGCAGCTCTTCGAGCATGTCCTCGGCGTCCGTCCCCTGCAGCGTGACCCGTTCGACGCCGCCGCGCCAGCCGTGGCGGCGGTCGTAGTCGATGAGCCCCGCACGCACCGCGCGGTTGGCTGCGGACTGCATGCGTGGGTCGACGGTCGTATATATTTTGAAGCCCTCGTTCTGCGCAGCAGCCCCGAGCCGCTTCACGAGCTCGAGTCTCGCCATCTCGGCGAGGTAGGGCGCTTCGACATCGAAACTCTGGGCGTGTTCGCGCGCCCACACCTTCTCGGCAATCGCACGCTGCTCAGCGGCTTCGTCGATGAGGCCGATCTCGCGCATGCGCCGCAGCACGTAACGGCGTCGCTCGGCCGCCGCTTCAGGGTTGCTGATGGGGTTGTAGCGCGACGGTGCCTGCGGCACGCGGGCAAGCGTCGCGGCTTCGGCCAAGGTGAGTTTGTCGAGGTCCTTGCCGAAGTAATAGTCCGCCGCGGCGGCCACGCCATAGGTGCGCTTGCCGAAGCTGATGACATTGAGATAGAGCCCGAGGATCTCCTGCTTCGAGAACTCGCGCTCGATGCGGTAGGTGAGGAACATCTCCTGCACCTTGCGCCGCCAGGTGCGATCCTGCGTCAAAAACAGGTTGCGGGCCGTCTGTTGGGTGATCGTGCTCGCGCCCTGCAGCCGTCGGCCCGGTACGACATTCACCAGCAGCGAGCGTGCGATGCCGGGGTAATCGAAGCCCGAGTGCTGGAAGAACTGGTCGTCTTCGGCGGCGATGAAGGCCTGCCGGACCATCTCCGGGACCTCGTCGTAGGTCACCGGGATGCGCCGCTGTTCGCCGATCTGCGCGATCAGCTTGCCGTCGCGCGAGTAGACCCGCAGCGGCACTTGCAGTTCGATCTGACGCATCACCTCGACGCTCGGCAGCGAGGGCTGCACGAACACATAGGCACCCGAGATCAGGGTGGCGACGACGAGCGCCAGCACGGCGAGCGCCGCGCCGGCCCAGAGGGCCAGTTTCTGGAAGGAGAATTTCACGGCACGCCGATATTACCGGATTGCAGGGGTCCGCTGACGACGCGGCCGTCCCGCGGGCGGCGGCGCCCCCGGCTGGGATATCCTGCGGGTATGGGGGATCTGCGGAACATCTTCTTGGTAGGCCCGATGGGTTCGGGCAAGACCGCCGTGGGCAAACGGCTCGCCCGTCGGCTGCGATTACGGTTCGTGGACTCGGACCTCGAGATCGAGCGTCGCACTGGGGCTGACATCACGCTCATATTCGAAAAAGAGGGCGAGGCGGGGTTCCGCGTCCGTGAGTCGGCGGTCATCCTCGATCTGGTCACGCTGCCGGGTCTCGTGATCTCGACCGGCGGTGGCGCGATCCTGCTGCCCGAGAACCGCGCGGCGTTGCAGTCGAGCGGAACGGTGGTCTACCTCGAGACTTCGGTCGCCCGGCAGGCCGAGCGTGTGCGGCGCAGCGTCCACCGGCCGTTATTGGCGGGTGCCATCGATCTGACGGCCCGCCTGGCCGAGCTGATGGCGTATCGTGCGCCGCTTTATGCGGAGGTCGCGCATCTCACGGTCCGGACCGACGGCAGTCGCGTGCAGGACATCGTCGAGCGCATCGTCGCAGCCTTGCCGGGTTTCGCCCCGGACGACGCACCGCCACCGCCCGACGTCGGCGGTCCGGGCCGTATACTCTGACCGTGGACCTGCCCGCTCCAGCCCTCACGGTGCCCTTGGGCGACCGCTCGTATCCGATCTACATCGGCGAGGGGTTGCTGCACAACGCCGCGCTGTTGGCGGCGCTGCTGCCCGCGCGTCAGGTCGCAGTGGTCACCAACGACATCGTTGGTCCACTGTATGCACCGCGTCTGCAGGCGGCCCGCGCAGCCGCCGTCGGCACCGCGGCCGCGCCGCTGCTCGAGATCGTGCTGCCCGACGGGGAGCGCCACAAGACGCTGCCCACCGTCTCGCGCATCCTCGATACCCTGGTCGCCAACCGTTTCGCGCGCGATGACCTCGTGGTCGCGCTTGGCGGCGGCGTGGTCGGTGACATGACGGGTTTCGCCGCCGCGTGCTACCAGCGCGGCGTCGGTTTTCTGCAGGTGCCGACCACGCTGCTCGCGCAGGTCGACTCCTCGGTCGGCGGCAAGACCGGCGTCAACCATCCGGGTGGTAAGAACCTGATCGGTGCTTTCCACCAGCCGCTCGCAGTGCTCGCCGATACCGCGACACTCGTGACGCTGCCGCCGCGCGAACTGCGCGCCGGTCTCGCCGAGGTGGTGAAGCACGCGCTGATCTGCGATGCGGATTTCTTCGCTTGGCTGGAGGTGAGCGCCGACGCCTTGCTCGCGCTCGACCCCGCAGCGCTCGCGCACGCGGTGCAGCGCTGCTGCGCCATCAAGGCGGGCGTGGTCTCGCGCGACGAGCGCGAGACCGGTGAACGGGCGCTCCTCAACCTCGGCCACACTTTCGGTCACGCCATCGAACAGGTGACCGGGTTCGGTCCTTGGTTGCATGGCGAGGCGGTGGGCGTCGGACTTGCGATGGCGGCGGGGATGTCGCAGCGCGCCGGTTGGTTGCCCGCGGCGGATACGGCGCGTCTGGATTCTTTGCTGGCACGGCTCGGGCTGCGTACCGAGGCGCGCGGTGCCGTGACGCCTGACGCCGCGCGTGCCGCGATGCAGCTCGACAAGAAAGTCCAGGGTGGCAAGCTGCGGCTCGTGCTGCTCAAAGGCATCGGTCGCGCGTTCGTCACCGCCGACTGGCCATCGGATGCCTTCGAGGCAACGCTCGTGGCCCATCTGTCATGACCACGGCGGCCCTGACCGGCGCGGCCCTGAACGACGCACCGCTCGCGCCCTACGCAGCGCACGACACCACGAGCCGCGGTCGCCGCGTCCCGGAGCCCCCGCCTGCGACCCGCGGGGAGTTCCAGCGCGACCGCGACCGCATCATCCACTCCAATGCCTTCCGCCGCCTCGTCTACAAGACACAGGTGTTCGTGAACCACGAAGGCGACCTCTACCGCACGCGCCTCACGCACTCGATCGAGGTCGCGCAGATCGGTCGTAGCATCGCCCGCGCCCTGCAGCTTAACGAGGCGCTCACCGAGGCCATCTGCCTCGCGCACGACCTCGGCCACACCCCCTTCGGTCATGCCGGGCAGGACGCGCTCAACGAGTGCATGCGCGAGTACGGTGGCTTCGAGCACAACCTGCAATCGCTGCGCGTGGTCGATCTGCTGGAGGAGCGCTACGCTGATTTCGACGGATTGAACCTCACCTATGAGACGCGCGAGGGCGTCCTCAAGCACTGCTCGGCGGCCAATGCCCGCAGCTTGGGCGACATCGGCGAGCGGTTCCTGCGGCGTGAGCAGCCCTCGCTCGAGGCGCAGCTCGCGAACCTCGCCGATGCGATCGCCTATAACAACCACGATGTCGACGACGGACTGCGCTCAGGTCTCATCGAGGTCGAGGCGCTGCGCGGCACGGCGCTGTTCGGCAGCGCCTACGACGAGACGCTCGCCGCGCACCCCGGGCTCGCTGGCCGACGCCTCGTGCACGAGACCATCCGCCGCATGATCGGCAGGGTGGTGGGGGATGTGATCATCGCCACGCGAGCGCGCATCGCGGCCGCGTCGCCGGCGTCGATCGACGAAGTGCGTACGCAGCCCGCACCGCTGGCGGCGATGAGCGAGGCGGTGTACGCGGCGCACACCGAGCTGAAGCAGTTCTTGAACACCAACCTCTACCGCCACAGCCGCGTGCTGCGCATGACCGAGCAGTCACGTCGCATGCTGCGGGAGCTCTTCGAGGCGCTGCTCACGGACATTGATCTGCTGCCCGCCGAGCACCAGCGCGCGGCGCGGGACGCCGAAGCCGCGGGTGGCCGCGCGGGCCGCGCCCGCGTGGTGGCGGACTATGTGGCCGGGATGACGGATCGCTTCGCCATCCTCGAGCATGGACGCCTGTTCGACCCCGACGCCCAGCCCTAGAGCTTCGCCGCCTCGTCGCGTAGTTCGCGGCGCAGGATCTTGCCGACATTGGTCTTCGGCAGTTCCTTCCTGAAATAGACATGCTTCGGCAACTTGTAGCCCGTGAGCGCAGTACGGCAGTGCTCGATGACCTGCTCCTCGGTGAGCGTCGGGTCCTTGCGGACCACGAACAGCGCGACCGCTTCGCCCGATTGCTCGCTCGGCTGCGCCACCGCGGCGGCCTCGAGGATGCCCGGATGCGTCACTGCGACGCTCTCGACCTCGTTCGGGTACACATTGAAGCCGGACACGTTGATCATGTCCTTCTTGCGGTCTTCGATGTAGACGAAGCCGCGGGCGTCGATGCGACCGATGTCGCCGGTGCGCAGCCAGCCGTCCGGCAACATGACCTTGGCGGTCTCCTCGGGACGGTTCCAATAGCCCACCATGACCTGGGGTCCGCGCACGCAGATCTCGCCCGATGCGCCGATCGCCAGCATCGCACCGTCGTCGTCGGCGATGCCGATCTCGGTCGAGGAGATCGGCAGTCCGATCGAGTCGTTGAAGTCCTCGGTGATGGGGTTGATGCAGGCCGCGGGCGAGGTCTCGGTGAGACCCCAGGCCTGGGTGAGGATGCAGCCCGTCACCTGCTTCCAACGCTCCGCGACGGTGCGCTGCACGGCCATGCCGCCACCGAGTGTGCAGCGCAGCGCACTGAAGTCGATCTTCTCGAAGCCCGGCGTGTGCAGCAGCGCATTGAACAGCGTGTTGACGCCAGAGATGAAGGTGAACTTGTGCTTCGCGAGTTCTTTGACGAAGCCCGGAAAATCACGCGGGTTGGTGATCAGGACATTGGTCCAGCCGATGCGCAGGAACAGGATGCAGTTCCCGGTGAGCGCGAAGATATGGTAGAGCGGCAGCGCGGTGATCGCGATGCCCGCTTGGTCCTGCGGCCAGGCAGGCTCGGTCCAGGCCGTGGATTGCAGCACATTAGCCGCGATGTTGCCGTGGCTCAGCATCGCACCTTTGGAGACGCCGGTCGTGCCGCCGGTGTACTGCAGGAAGGCGAGATCGTCGTGGCCGAGGTCAATCTGCTGCAGCGTATGGCGCGCGCCGACGGCGAGCACATCGAGGAAGCGGTGGTGGCCCGGGAGCGACCATGCGGGGACCTGCTTGCGTACGGTACGCACCACGAAGTCGACGATGGCGCTCTTCGGGAAGCCGAGCAGCTCGCCGACACTGGTCACCACCACATGCTTCACCTGCGTGCGGCCGATGACCTCCTGCAGCACATGGGCGAAGTTCTCGAGGATCACCACCGTCTCGGCGCCCGAGTCCTTTAGCTGGTGCTCGAGCTCGCGTGCGGTATAGAGCGGGTTGGTGTTAACCACCGTACCGCCGGCGCGCAGCACGCCGAGAAGTGCGATCGGGTACTGCAACAGGTTCGGCATCATGATGGCGACGCGGCCGCCGCGCTTGAAGCCGGTGTGCTGCTGCAGCCATGCGCCGAACGCGCGAGTCTGCGTGTCGAGCTCGCGATAGGTGATGTTGCGGCCCATCTGCACGAACGCGACCCGGTCGGCGAAGCGCGTGAAGCTCTCTTCGGCGAGATGTACGACGGAGGAGATCTGCAGCGGGTCGATGTCAGCCGGCACGCCGGCGGGGTAGGAGTCGAGCCAGTGGCGAGGGATTGTCATGCCCTGACTTTAGCGCGGGGTCAGCGTTGCAGCAATGGACGCAGCGCCGGCCACATCGTCTCGAGCATCATGGGCTGGGCTTTGGCCGTGGGGTGCAGACCGTCCGCTTGGATCATGCCCGGCTCCAGCACTATCTTTGACAGGAAGAACGGCTCGAAGGCGAGCCGGTGCTGGCGGGCGAGGTCGCGGAATACCTTCTCGAAGCCTTCCGAGTACCGCGCCCCGTAATTCGGTGGGATCTTCATGCCGAGCAGCAGCACTTGGGCGCCGGCGTCCTTGGAGAGAACGATCATCCGTTCGAGGTTGGCGCGAGAGGTCTCGAGGGGCAGCCCCCGCAGCCCATCGTTGCCGCCGAGCTCGAGGATGACGATGGCGGGACGGTGTACGGAGAGCGCTCGGGGTAGCCGCGCGAGGCCCCCGGTCGTGGTCTCGCCGCTGACGCTGGCATTGACCACGCGGTACCCGTAACCTTGTACCTTCAGGCGGCTTTGTAGGAGGGTGACCCAGCCCTCTTTGGCCGTCAACCCATACCCTGCGCTGATGCTGTCGCCGACCACTAAAATAGCAGGGGCGGGCGTGGCAGCGGGTGACGCAGCGGCCGGTGCCATCGACAGCAACAGTCCAACGGATAGGGAAGCGATCAGTTTGAGCAACAAAGAAATAGTCCTCGAGGCACAAGAGCTGGGTAAGGAGGTTAGCAGTCCGGAGGGGCCGCTCGCTATCGTCCGCGAGGTGTCCTTCCAGGTGCGGGCCGGAGAATCGGTCGCGATCGTCGGCGCCTCGGGCGCAGGCAAGTCTACGCTGCTCGCTTTGCTCGCCGGGCTTGACCTGCCGAGTTCCGGCCGGGTGCTACTCGCTGGAGAAGACCTGAACTCGCTCGACGAGGACGGCCGCGCCCGGCTGCGTGCCGAACGGGTCGGCTTCGTGTTCCAGTCCTTCCATCTCGTGCCGGCGCTGACGGCGCTCGAGAACGTGATGCTGCCGCTCGAGCTCGCCGGTCGGCGCGACGCCCGTGCGGGCGCTCGCGAAGCCCTCGAGCATGTCGGCCTCGGCAGCCGCGTCGGTCACTATCCGCGCCAGCTCTCGGGCGGCGAACAACAGCGCGTCGCCATCGCCCGCGCGTTCGTGGTGCGTCCGGCGGTGTTGTTCGCGGACGAGCCCACCGGCAACCTCGACACGGTCACCGGTGGTCGCATCGCCGACCTGTTGTTCGATCTCAACGCGAGATCCGGTACCACGCTGCTCCTTGTGACCCACGACCGCGACCTCGCCGTACGGTGTGGTCGCATGCTCGTCATGGAGGCGGGGCGGCTCGCCCCCGGCTGAACCATGGCCACTGTTAACGCCATCCCGCTCGCCCTGCGTCAGCTCGCCCGTGAGTGGCGTTCAGGCGAACTCGGCATCCTGCTGCTCGCGTTGACGGTCGCGGTCGCCGCACTCACCGGCGTCGGTTTCCTCGTCGATCGCATCAAACAATCGGTCGCGCTGCAGGCCAACGAGGTGTTGGCTGCCGACCTGCGCCTCGAGTCACCGCGCCCCATCGGGAATGCCTACGAGACCGAGGCGCGGCGTCGAGGCCTCACCGTCGCGCGCTCGACCTCGGTGCTCAGCATGGCGCAGTTGGGCGAGGCGACCCAGCTCTCCAATGTGCGCTTCGTTGGCGACGGCTACCCGCTGCGCGGCACGGTCGGCGTCTCGGGGACCGCCTTCGGCGCGCCGGTCGCGGTGTCCGCTGGGCCGCCGCGCGGCGAGGTCTGGCCAGACTCGAAACTGCTCTCCACGCTTGGCGGCGAGGTCGGCGCAACGCTGACTGTGGGCGAGCTGAGCTTGCGTGTCAGCCGCGTGCTCATCACCCGTCCCGATCAGGGCGGCGGTTTCGCCGAGCTCGCGCCCTCGATGCTGGTGCACCGTGACGATCTCGAGGCCGCGAAGCTGCTGCAGCCCGGTTCGCGCGCGAGCGAGGCCGTGCTGTTCGCGGGCGAGACGAAAGCGGTCGCCGACTTCAAAAAATGGCTCGACGGTACGCGCCAACGCGGCGAACGGCTGCTCGATGTCAGCGAGGCCAGTCCGCAGATCCAGACCGCGACCGACCGCGCGGGGCGGTTCCTATCGCTCGCGAGCCTGGTCGCCGTGCTGCTCTGCGCGGTCGCGGTCGCGATGGCCGCGCGGCGCTATGTGCAGCGTCATCTCGACTCGGTCGCGCTCCTCAAGACCCTGGGCGCGAGCCGCATGTTCACGCTCACGGTGTCGCTGGTACAGCTCTTTGTGATCGCGGTCGCGGCCTCGTTGCTCGGTGCCGCCATCGGCTACCTCGCGCAGGAATGGTTGTTGCGGGCGCTGCAGGGGCTGTTGCGTACCGATCTTCCGCCCGCGGGCTTTGCGCCGCTCGGCTTGGGCTTCATGACCTCGATCGCGCTGCTCGCGGGTTTCGCGCTACCGCCGCTGCTGCAGCTCTCGCGCGTGCCCGCCATCCGCGTGCTGCGTCGCGATATCGGTGCGCCGACGCCGCTCGTCTGGCTCGCCTTCGGCCCCGCCGTGCTCGCGGTCGCGTTCCTCGTGTGGTGGGTGGTGCGCGAGCCGCGCCTCTTCGCCGGCTTCATCCTCGGTCTTGCGATATTTTTGAGTGTGCTCGCGGTCGCTGGTTGGCTGCTGGTGCGCGTCGCCGGATCGCTCCGGGGTACGGTGGGCGTGTCCTGGCGCTACGGCATCGCCAACCTGAGCCGGCGTCGCGGCGAGAGCATCGTGCAGATCGTCGCCTTCGGTTTAGGCCTGATGGTGCTGCTGCTGCTCGCCGTGGTGCGCAACGACCTGTTGGCGGATTGGAAGCGCAGCCTCCCCGAGAACCTGCCCAACTTCTTCTTCATCAACATCCCGCCCGATGTGCAGGCCGAGTTCCGCAGCTTTCTCGAGGCGCGCGGCGCTGAAACCTCGCGTGCGCTACCGATGATCCGCGCCCGTCTTACGGATATTAACGGACGGTCGGTGACCGACCTTAAGTTCAAGGACGATCGCGGCGAGCGTTTTGCCAACCGCGATCAGAACATCACCTGGCAGACGGACCTCGGCGACGACAACAAGGTCATCGAGGGCCGTTGGTGGACGAAGGCCGACCACGGAAAGCCTTTGGTCTCGATCTCCGATGAGTACCAGCAGGAGCTCGGCCTCAAGATCGGCGACCGCATGACCTTCGACATCGCGGGCGAGACGCTCGAAGCCGAAGTGGCGAGCGTGCGTAAGATCGAGTGGGACAGCTTCCAGCCGAACTTCTTCCTCGTGTTCCCGCCGGGGCTGCTCGATGAACTCGCCGGAACCTGGATGACGAGCGCGTACTTGGATAAGGGCGAGGGACAGGTGGTCGCGGAGCTCGTGCGGCGCTATCCGAGCGTCTCGGTGTTCGACCTCGATGACATCCTCACGCAGGTACGCGGCGTCATCGACAAGGCTGCCCTTGCCGTGCAGAGCGTGTTCCTCTTCACGCTCTTGGCGGGCATCGTCGTGCTGCTCGCCGCCGTGCAGGCGACGCGCGATGAGCGTCGTTACGAAAGCGCCATGTTGCGCACGCTCGGCGCGAGCCGCAGCACCGTCGCCCGCGGCATCCTCGCCGAGTTCACCGCGCTTGGGCTGCTGTCGGGCTTGCTCGCCGCGATCGGCGCGACGCTCGCGGGGTACTTCATCGCGCGTGAGTTCCTCGAGGTGCAGTACAGCTTCGATGCGACGCTGTGGGTGGTCGGACTCTTGGGCGGCGGCGCGTTGGTGGCCGCCAGCGGTTGGCTCGCCACGCGCTCGGTGCTGAAACAACCGCCGGCCAGCACTCTGCGCGGCGGCTGAGGCGGATCAGACGATGCGCGAACCCCCCGTCCCGACCAAGCAAGCCAAGATGGTCGGCTGGTATAACGCCGATGTGCTCGCGCAGTCGGCGTGGATGATGACCGTCGCCAATCTCTTCGGCCGGCATTCGGACTCCCGTCTCATCGAGGCGCTCTCCAACCAGCCGCAGGGCGTGTTCCGCTTCGAGACCGACGCACCGGACGGCGAATTCTGGTTCGATTTCGTGAGCGATGTCGGTGATGGCTTCAACCCGACCTACACCGTGGCGCGCGGCATCGCCGCCGCGGAGCTCGATGTCGAGGGCGCGGACGGCGCCGTCGTGCACACCCGCGCGGGCAGCGTGCTCGTGTTCGGAGGTGATCAGGTTTACCCGTATCCCACGCGCGGCGCCTACGAAGAGCGCACCGAAGCCCCTTACGCCGCAGCCTTCGCCGCCGCCGGCCGTACGCCCAAAGTATTTGCAGTGCCCGGAAACCATGACTGGTTCGACAGCCTGATCGCGTTCTCGCGGCTCTTCTGCCGTCCCGAGCGCGGCTTCGCAGGTTGCGCCACCGGCCAGACCCGCAGCTACTTCGCGCTGCAGCTGCCCGGGGACTGGTGGCTCTGCGCTGTCGACCTGCAGTTCGGTTCCGAGATGGACGAGCCGCAGGAGCGTTATTTCCGTGATGTCTCGGCGCGTATGCCCCCGGCAGCGAACATCATCCTCTGCGCGCCGAGTCCGCAGTGGATCTATGCCGAGAGCTATCCGGCGTTCGCCGGCTACTCCGACGATTCCTTGTGCGATCTCGAAGAGCGTGTCCTCGGCCGCAAGGTCGCCGTGTTCCTCAGCGGCGACCTGCACCACTACAAGCGCCACGAGAGCGCCGACGGCCAGCAGAAGATCGTCTCCGGCGGCGGCGGAGCGTTCCTGCATCCGACGCATGTGCCCGCGGGCGACACACTGCGCACCGGCCACAAACTGCGCGCCACCTTCCCCGATGCCGACACCTCGCGCAGCCTAACCTGGCGGACCCTCCTTTTTCCCTGGCTCAACCCCGGATTCTTGGGCCTCGTTGGTATCTTTTATCTGTTGTCCGCGTGGTTCGCTTCGGCGACCTTCGGACCGGAGGATCTGACCTCGCTGCCGGCTGCGCTGTTGGCGGCGCTCGAAGGCGCGCTGCGCGAGCCGGTGAATGGTTTGTGGC
The DNA here is from genome assembly GCA_945860725.1 of Klebsiella pneumoniae. Classification (GTDB taxonomy): domain Bacteria; phylum Pseudomonadota; class Gammaproteobacteria; order Steroidobacterales; family Steroidobacteraceae; genus UBA964. Next base: position 57,104 of record CAMAQZ010000010.1, read on the forward strand.
TTCTGATGTTCGTCGCCGCGATCATCTTCTTCACCGATACCCATTCCAAGTGGTACCGCCTCGTCGGCGGTTTTGCGCACGCCTGCGCGCACCTCGCCGCGGCGTTCTTCTCGGGTTGGTTGTCGCTGTGGTTCACGACGCAGGTGCTGGGGTTCACCTTTGGCTCGCTGCCACAGATGGCGCTCGCCGGCCTCATCACTTTCACCGTCGGTGCGTTCGCCGGTGCCCTCGTGATGGGCGGGTATCTTTTCCTGTCGCTGCGGTTCTTCGGTCGCCACGCCAACGAGGCGTTCTCCTCGCTGCGCGTCCAGGACTACAAGCAGTGGCTGCGGCTGCGCATCGACGCCGCGGGTGCGCTGACCATCCACGCTATCGGCATCGACCGCGTGCCGCGCCGCTGGCGCGGTCCTGTCAAGCGGCCAGAACCTGATGACCCGCGCGCGACCGCGCCGCGCCTCATCGACCGCGTGACCCTGCGGCCGCTGGGGCAGGGAAGGTATGGAGTGGGGTGAGTCCCCCCTCGGGTTTACTTGATCAGACCAATCCCTATGACGGGCTTGCCGTTCTCCAGCTCCGGCCATACGACAAGACCTCGGGTGCCGTCGCCCGCAATCCTCGGGAATCCCGTAGCTCGACCACGCAACCGCGGCTCTATGAACGGCGGAGCGAGTGTGGCGTTGCCTGAAGCGTCGATCGTCGCCATGTCGATAGAGGGGCTGTCCTGCGCTCGACTTACCCATATCAGCAAAAACCCATCTCGCCAAGGAATGGCGTCGACACGACCTGAAGGAGACTTTGCCGAGGCGAGCACTCGCACTTTTGATTCTTCGACTGGACTAGAGCCAGCAGCAAAAATTTTATACCGCAGCTCCATCGAGTCATCGACGACTGTCGGCCAGAAAACAAGGCTACGCGCGCCATTGATAGCCAGTGCAGGTCCGTTGACCGGACAGCCTTCAATTCTCCATCCGTCTTCGTGCACAGGCTCCGGTTCACTCCATGGATGATCGGCTATTCTCCGACTGATCGAGATATCGCGTATCTCATCCTTGCTGCGATCCCTGTAGGCAAGTAGCGTCATATTGCCAAAACGGGCCAGATCGGTCTGGCAGCAGCTGCAGGTCTGGCTATCAATCAATGATTCTTTGATGATCTCGTTGTCCCCGTTGATCACTGCCGATCGTAAGGCCATCGCTGCCAAATCGTGGTTGTGTGGGTTGGTGGTGACGATGGGCGTAGCGGATACCGCGGCAAGTCGTCCATCAAGCCATACGATCAAGACTCGATCTTCCCCATCTGGGATCAGCGATACAAATCCATGCTGAGTATTTGTGCCGTCGCGGTGGGGTGAGACCGGTAAAGACCATGTCCGGCCCCTATCTTTGGATCGCACCAGCTTGATGTCATACCCTTCCGGGGATTCAGAGTCGTGTCTTTTGAGCCAAAATGCCACCCAGTCACCATTGTCCAAGACCGCCAGCGCTGGTGTATCAGCCCAGTTCACGAACCAGTCGTCACCCCTAGAGATAACGCCCTCGGCGGTGCGTTCGCCCTCGAGAT
>CAMAQZ010000011.1 GCA_945860725.1 Klebsiella pneumoniae
ACAAGCTCACCACCATCGCCGCATCCGCCGCGCTCGCGTTCGCAGCGCTGCTGCCGTCCGTCACTGCCGCCCAGTCGCCACGCGCGTCACTCGAAGAAGGGATGAGCCACGATGGCCTCGAGAAGATCAAGGTCAAGGGCATCGACCTCGCCTATTCGCGGCCGAACGCGTCGCTCGCCGGCTACAACAAGCTGATCATCGATCCGGTCGAGGTGGCCTTCCGCAAGGACTGGGACCCGGACCGTACCGGCAGCCGCATGAAGGTCGACGCCAAGGACCGCGAGAACATCCGCAGCGGCGTCTCGAAGGTCGTGCAGGAAGAGTTCGCGAAGGAGATCGTCAAGGGCGGCACCTATCAGGTCGTGACCGAGGTGGGTCCTGATGTGCTCCGCCTGCGCGCGAGCATCGCCGATCTCTACGTGAACGCGCCCGACACGATGTCAGCTGGGCGCGCGCGTTCCTACACCGTGTCGGCGGGCGAGATGACGCTGGTGGCCGAGCTGGTCGATTCCGAGAGCGGCCAAGTGATCGCGCGCGTCATCGACCGGCGTGAATCACAGGGCAGCGGCATGATGACCCTGACGAACAGCGTCGTGAACCGCCAGGAAGCGAGCATCATCGCTTCGTCGTGGGCGCGCATCCTGCGCAAGCAGCTCGACGCCGCGCACGGCATCGGCCGCAAGTAAGGTCCCGTAGCCGGGCCGGCAGTTCAGGTGCGAGCCTGCACGCCAAGACCTTGGCCATGGACCGCGAGCGCATCTTCATCGGTTCGTTCAACTTCGATCCGAGGTCCGTGAGCTACAACACCGAACTCGGTCTCGTGATCCGCTCGCCTACGCAGTGCGCCTCGATGAAGGTGGACATCTTGAATGGGCGGAGCGTGAAGGCGACGCGACTCCTTACTGACCCGGTGTTTCCAACTTGCTTTAAATTAGTGCGTAAAGACTAAATACGCACTAAATTAGTGCATATTGACGACCAAAAGTGCCTATGCACCCTAGGCTAATCGCCAGTATTCTCGATATCACGGTGCAACGGCACGTCCGTTGCATCATACTGGCATTGTTTTCTCAACCGGCAGATCAATGGAGCCAACATGAGCACCGCCAACGACGTCATCAAGATGATCCAGGACCGTGAAGTGAAGTGGGCCGACCTGCGCTTCACTGACACGCGCGGCAAGGAGCAGCACGTGACGATCCCCGCCAAGACGGTGGACGAGGGTCTGTTCCGCGACGGCAAGATGTTCGACGGCTCCTCGATCGCTGGTTGGAAGGGCATCAACGAGTCGGATATGATCCTCATGCTCGACCCGAGCACGGCGATCCTCGATCCTTTCTTTGAAGATTCGACGGTCAACATCCGTTGCGACATCATCGAACCCACGACCATGCAGGGCTACGAGCGCGACCCGCGCTCGCTCGGCAAGCGCGCCGAGGCCTACCTCAAAAGCACCGGCATCGCTGATGGCGCGTTGTTCGGCCCCGAGAACGAGTTTTTCATCTTTGACAGCGTCCGTTGGAAGAATGAGATGCATGGATCATCCTACGAGATCGACTCGGTGCAGGGCGCCTGGAACAGCAACACCCAGTACCCCGAGGGCAACAAGGGTCACCGTCCGGGCGTGAAGGGCGGCTATTTCCCCGTCCCGCCGGTCGATGCTTTCCAGGACATCCGCAACGCGATGTGCTCGGCCTGTGAAGAGATGGGACTCGTCGTCGAGGTGCACCACCACGAGGTCGCCACCGGCGGTCAGTGCGAGATCGGCATCGGTGCGGGCGGCCTCGTGAAGAAGGCCGACGAAGTGCAGATCCTCAAGTACGCCGTGCACAATGTCGCGCACGGCTACGGCAAGACCGCGACCTTCATGCCGAAGCCGCTGGTGGGCGACAACGGTTCGGGCATGCATGTCCACCAGTCGCTGCAGAAGGACGGCAAGGCGCTCTTCGCGGGCGACAAGTACGGCGGCCTTTCCGAGACGGCGCTCTACTACATCGGCGGCATCATCAAGCACGCCAAGGCGCTCAACGCCTTCACCAACGCCGGCACCAACAGCTACAAGCGCCTGGTGCCAGGCTTCGAGGCGCCGGTGATGCTCGCCTACTCGGCGCGCAACCGCTCCGCCTCGATCCGCATTCCTTGGGTCGCGAACCCGAAGGCGCGCCGCATCGAAGTGCGTTTCCCGGATTCATCGGCGAACCCGTACTTCGCGTTCGCGGCGATGATGATGGCTGGCCTCGATGGCATCCAGAACAAGATCCACCCGGGCGACCCGGCGGACAAGGACCTCTACGACCTCGAGCCCGAGGAGGCGAAGCACATCCCGACGGTCTGCCACTCGCTCGACATGGCGCTCGAGCACCTCGACAAGGACCGCGAGTTCCTGACCCGCGGCGGCGTGTTCACCAACGATGTGATCGACGCCTACCTCAACCTGAAGCTGCAAGAAGTCACTCGTTTCCGGATGAGCACCCATCCGATCGAGCTCGACCTCTACTACAGCTGCTGACGGCGGGGAGCCGCCTCCGTCATGGCGGTCGAGCGCCTGTTCGCGACCTTCGCCGCGCACCACGATCCGTCGGATCTGTGGGATGCGCTGGCGACGGGCGTCGTGCTGCTCGATGCCGCCGATGGCGTGATCCACGCCAATGTCGCAGCGCAGGGGCTGCTCGGCGTCGGGCTGAACCAGGCGCTTGGGCGGTCCTTCCTCGACCTCTTCGTCGAGTACGCACCGTTACAGGCCCTGCTGCAGCGCGCACGCGAACGCGGCGAGGTCTTTGCCGAGCGGGAGCTGGCGTTGCGACCGCTCTCCGCACCGCGCGAGGCGCGCGTCATAGATGTCACCGTGACCCCGATCGAGGATCACGGCGGCGCACGGCGATTGCTGCTCGAGATGGTCGATGCCGTGCCGCGGAACCGCATCAACCGCGAGAACGAGCTGCGTGCGCGGCTCGAGGGCAGCCGCATGATGACCCGTCAGCTCGCCCACGAGATCAAGAACCCGCTGGGGGGGCTGCGCGGCGCCGCCCAGCTGCTCGAACGGCAGTTGCCGGATGCGGCGCTGCGTGAGTACACCGGTGTGATCATCAATGAAGCCGACCGGCTGACCGCTTTGGTCGACAGCATGACCGGGCCGACGCGGGTGCCGCACAAGACGCCGTTGAACGTGCACGAGATCTGCGAGCATGTCTTCCGGCTGCTCGAGGCCGAGGCGAAGCCCGGCGTCGGTCTCGAACGAGACTACGATCCCAGCGTCCCCGATGGCTGTTTCGACCGGAACCAATTGGTGCAGGCGTTGCTGAACCTCGCCCGCAACGCGCTGCAAGCGGTCGATGGTCATGGCCGGATCGTGCTGCGGACCCGCGCGGTGGCGAACACACACATCGGCCCGGTCCGGCATCGCCTCGCGGTACAGATCGAGGTGGTCGATGATGGTCCGGGCGTGCCGCCTGAGATCCGCAGCAGCCTCTTCTATCCGCTCGTCACTGGCCGTGCCAATGGTACAGGGCTCGGCTTGGCGGTCGCGCAGGAGATCGTCACGCGCAACGGCGGTCTCATCGGATTCGACAGCGAACCGGGCCGTACCGTGTTCAGCGTCACGCTGCCGCTCGGCGGACCCTCCGGTGTCGTCGCGGGCGGCATCGAGACCCCACCCGTGGCGCTCGCGTGAGCGCGCCGCCGCTGCGGGTCTGGCTGGTCGACGACGATGCCTCGATCCGTTGGGTTCTCGAGCGTGCGCTGAAGGGCGGCGGGATGTTGCCGCGGATCTTCGAATCCGCCGAACCTGCGCTCGAGGCCTTGCGCAGCGACGCGCCGGATGTGCTGATCACCGACATCCGCATGCCGGGACAATCCGGTCTCGAATTGCTGCGGCGTATCCACAGTACGCGCCCACAGCTGCCGATCATCGTCATGACCGCGCACGCTGACCTCGACAATGCGGTCGCCGCCTACGGAGGCGGTGCGTTCGAGTATCTGCCCAAGCCCTTCGATATCGACCAGGTGGTCAATCTGGTGCGTCGTGCGGCGCAAAGCGTGCGGCGCGCGGATGCGGTGACCATCAGTGACGGTCGCACGCCGGACCTGCTCGGCAAAGCGCCCGCGATGCAGCAGGTGTTCCGCGCGATCGGCCGACTGTCGCGTTCGGCTGCAACGGTGTTGATCACCGGCGAGTCGGGCACCGGCAAGGAGCTGGTCGCACGGGCGCTGCACGACCATAGCCCACGCGCAGCACGGCCGTTCATCGCGCTCAACACCTCGGCGATACCCTCGGAGTTGCTGGAGTCGGAGCTCTTCGGCCACGAGAAGGGCTCCTTCACCGGCGCCGATGCACAACGGCGAGGTCGCTTCGAGCAAGCAGATGGTGGCACGCTGTTCCTCGATGAGATCGGCGACATGCCAACGGCGCTGCAGACACGGCTGCTGCGGGTGCTGGCCGAAGGTGAGTTCTACCGCGTCGGCGGACAGACACCGATGCGCGTCGATGTCCGGGTGATCGCGGCCACCCATCAGAACCTTGAAGATCGGGTGGCGCGCGGACTCTTCCGGGAAGACCTGTTCCATCGTCTGAACGTCATCCGCATGACGCTTCCTCCGCTGCGGGCGAGACGCGAGGATGTCGGTGACCTGCTCGGCCACTATCTGCGGATCGCGGCGACCGAGCTCGGCGTGGAGGTGAAGACGATCGCCCCGGAAGCCCGCGCCGCGCTCGAGGCTTATGCGTGGCCGGGTAATGTCCGCGAACTCGTCAATCTTTGCCGGCGCCTCACCGTGCTGGCGCCCGGCTCCGAGGTCCGCGCCGAGGACCTGCCCGCCGAGATCGCAGCTGCTGCGGCAGGCGCCGCCGCTAATCCGGAGCATTGGTCGGCGATGCTCGCACGGTGGGCGGAAGGGGAGGCGCAGCGCAGCGGCGTACCGCCGCTGCTCGACACGGCCGCACCGGAGTTCGAGCGTGCCCTGATCCGCGTCGCGCTCAAGCACACCGGCGGCCATCGGCAGGATGCCGCCAAACTCCTCGGCTGGGGCCGGAACACCCTGACCCGTAAGCTCAAAGAATTAGGGATGGAAGAGGCTGAGGCGGCCGACGAGGGCGTGCCGAGCGACGCCGCCGCATGACCGCCATCAGCCGTCGACAAGCCCTTGCGTTGGCGCTCGGCACCGGTGCGTTCGCAGCGACGGCGGCCCGTGGCGCTGCGGTCAATGTGACCGTTGCACCCCGCGTCGCGGGACCGATCCTCCTCAACTACAACGAGAATCCGCTCGGGCCGGGACCGAAGGCGCGTGCCGCGATCGTCGCGTCCATTGATCGTGGCAGTCGATATGTCGGTGTCGAGGGCGATCGCCTGATCGCGGCGATCGCCGCCCATGAAGCGGTCGCCCCGGAGCGCATCGCGATCGGCTCCGGATCCGGGGAACTGCTCAACATGCTGGCGCTCGGCTGGGCGACCCGCGGAGCGGTCACCTGCGCATGGCCGACATTCGGTCAGTTGATGTCGTTCGCGGACGAGGTCGGCGCGACGGTGCGGCGGGTGCCACTCGATGCGCAATTGCGTCACGACGCCACTGCGATCGATGAGGCTTCCCCTGCGGGTACCGGGTTGGTCTATCTCTGCAATCCGAACAATCCGACCGGCACGGTGCTGCCCGGAGCGTCGATGCGAGCGCTGTGCCTCAGGCTCGCGACCCGAACCCTGGTGGTGGTCGATGAGGCGTATATGGACTTCGTGGAGCCCGGTGCGACCGAGAGCATGGTCGACCTTGCGCGGGGCGACGCTGATGTCGTCGTGCTGCGCACCTTCTCGAAGCTCCACGGGCTCGCAGGTCTGCGGGTGGGGTATGCCATCGGCCGACCCGACACCATCGCCCGCTTACGATCGCTCGAGATGGCAAGCCCCAACCTGCCGGGCATCGCTGCAGCGACGGCAAGTCTCGGCGATGTCGAGTTCATCGAGTACTCGCGCGCGACCTTGATGGCTGACCGCCGCCGCATCACCGCCGCTTGTCGTGCGCTCGACATGGCGTGCAGCGATTCGCACGGCAACTTTGTGTTCGTGCGCACGGGCCTGTCGGCGACGGAGTTCCGCGACCGCATGCGCACCTTCGGTATCGAGGTCGGTCGTCCCTTCCCACCGTTGAACGATTGGAGCCGCATCTCGCTCGGTCGCCCAGAGGAAAACACCGCGCTGATCGAAGCGATGCGGGCGTTGCGGTCGGGTCGGTCGGTCCGTGCGGCCTGATCAGGTTTGCCTGATCAGGTCTGCCGTCCCATCAAAGAGCGATAGAGCGACAGATACTGCTGGGCGGCTGCGGGCCAACCATGATCGCGTGACATTGCTTGCTGCTGCATCCTACGCCGGCGCCGCGGGTCGCGCAGCGTGAGGATCGCGTATCGTGCAGCCTCCGCGAGCGCAGCCGGTTCTGCAGCGTCGAACAGGAAGCCGGTCGACTTATCGACGGTGTCGGCGAGCCCGCCGACACGGCGAACCAAGGGCAGGGTGCCATAGCGCATGCCGTAGAGCTGCGTGAGCCCGCAGGGCTCGAAGCGTGAGGGTACGAGGATCAGATCGGCGCCGGCGATCACACGGTGCGCGAGTGTCTCGTCGTAGCCGATACGCACGCCGACGCGACCCGGATGCGCAGCGGCGGCCTCGACGAACGCTCGCTCGAGCGCTGCGTCGCCGCTCCCTAAGATCGCGAGCTGCGCGCCCTCGGCCAGCAGCTCGGGCAACGCGGCGAGCGCGAGGTCGAGGCCCTTCTGTTCCGACAAGCGGCTCACGATCCCGATGACCGGTGCTGCAGCGTCGGTCGTCAGGTTGAGCTCGCGCTGCAGCGCGGCTTTGCAGACCGCCTTGCCGGCCAGGTCCTGCGGACCGTAGTGCGCGGGCAGTGCGGGGTCGGTGGCGGGGTCCCAGTGACGGTAATCGACGCCGTTCAGGATGCCGCAGAGATCCGCGGCACGGGTACTGAGCACGCCCTCGACGCTGCAGCCGAACTCCGGTGTCGTGATCTCGCGCGCATAGGTCGGGCTCACGGTCGTGAGGCGGTCGGCATGTACCAACCCGCCCTTTATGAACGACAGCTGTCCGTGGAACTCGAGGCCGTCCGGTCGCATGAAGCGCTGCGGCAAGCCGAGCAGGCGGAAATCGTCCCGGGCGAAGAGACCTTGATAGGCGAGGTTGTGGATGGTGAAGACCGACCGCGCTTGCGCACTGGGGTTCAATCGTAGGTAACTGCAGCCGAGGGCGGCATGCCAGTCATGTGCATGCAGGATGTTCGGACGCCATGTCGGGTCGAGGTCTCCTGCGGCGAGATGGGCCGCAGCCCAGCCGAGCAGTGCGAATCTTTGGAGATTGTCGTCCCAAGGTCTGCCGTCGGGTCCTTGATAGGGGCCGCCGTCGCGCGCATAGAGCCAGGGCGCATCGAGCACATAAGCCTGCACATCGCAGCCCTTGAGGCCGTCTTTGAAGCGACCGAGACGCAGCGTGACGCGTGACGCACCGAACAAGGGGCCGCCCTCGAAGATCTTGCGGGGCCGCGATACCGCATCGAGTATCGCCGGCAGCCCGGGCAACAGCAGCCGGACATCGGCGCCTGCGGTGGCGAGCGCCGGTGGCAGTGCGCCCACGACATCGGCGAGGCCGCCCGTCTTGACGAGCGGGAAGATCTCGGCGGCAGCGTGCAGCACGCGCAGCGGCGGGCCGGATGTCGTCGTCATGGTCTTTCTGGGAGGCTGCGGGTGCGGAACCGGACGTCAGACGCCGAGGCGCTGCAACATCTCGCGAGTGACCAGTGTAATGCCGGTGTCGGTGCGGAGGAACCGCTCTGCGTCATGCACGGGGTCCTCGCCGATGATCATGCCGTCGGGGATGATGCAGCCGCGATCCACCACTGCGCGGACGACCCGCGCACCGCGACCGACCTGCACGTTCGGCAGCAGCACGCTCAGGTGCACGTGCGAGTAGGAGTGCACGCGCACCCCAGAGAACATCAGCGAGCGCTCGACATGGCCGGAGACGATGCAGCCGCCCGACACCAACGATTCGATGGCGATGCCGCGACGATCGCCCATGTTGTGCACGAACTTGGCGGGCGGCAACTGCGGTTGGTAGGTCCAGATCGGCCAGCGTTCGTCGTAGAGGTTCAGCTGCGGGTCGGTGGCGGTGAGATCGATGTTGGCGTCCCAGTAGGCATCGATGGTACCGACATCCCGCCAGTAGGGCGCCTCACCGTCGCGCGTACCGACCGCGCTGTTCTCGAAGCGGTGCGCGAACGCCTGCCTGTCGCGCACGGCGCGCGGGATGATGTCCTTGCCGAAATCGTGGCTCGACTGCGGGTCTGTGGCATCACGCGCGAGTTCGCGCAGCAGGTAGTCGGTGTTGAAGATATAGACGCCCATGCTGGCGAGCGCGCGGTCGGGCTTGCCGGGGATGGCCGGTGGATCCTGCGGCTTCTCGGCGAAGTGGGTGATGAGGTCGTCCGCATCGACCGCCATCACACCGCATGCGGTGGCGTCCTGGCGCGCCACTTCGATGCAGGCGACGGTGACCTCGCGGCCGTGCTCGATATGATCGGCGAGCACGAGGGCGTAGTTCATTTTGTAGATGTGGTCACCGGCTAGGATGACGATGTACTTGCTGCGGAAACTCTTGATGATGTCGTGGTTCTGGTGCACGGCATCGGCGGTGCCTTGGTACCAGTTGGCCTCATCGAGGCGCTGCTGGGCGGGCATCACGTCGACGAACTCGTTGAGCTCACCCTTGAGGTAGCCCCAACCGCGCTGGATGTGGCGCATGAGGCTGTGGCTCTTGTACTGGGTCAGTACGCCGATGCGGCGGATGCCGGAGTTGAGACAGTTGGAGAGCGCAAAATCGATGATGCGGAACTTGCCGCCGAAATAGACGGCAGGCTTGGCGCGACGGTCGGTGAGGTTCATCAGCCGACTGCCCCGACCACCCGCCAAGACGAGCGCCACCGCACGGTTCGGCAGATCTAGGCTGGTGGCGATCCGATTGGAGATCACGGTGCTGCTCCGGGCGGTCGCAAAGACCGATCCCAAGTATGATAGACCTGCTCTGCAGCGCGATACCCAGCTTATTTGACCTGTACTTACCTGCCGATGACCCTACCCCCCCATCCGACCCGATCTACCGGGGGCGAACCGTCGCCCGATCTCGATTCGCGCCTGCGCGATGAGGTCGGTGTCGCGCCGGCTGAGGCGACCCGTCACGATCTGTTGGTGGCGGCCGCTTTGGCGGCCCGTCAGAGCTTGTCCCGGCGCTGGGTCACCACCCAGTCCCGAGAGCGAGCCGACAAGGTCCGTCGGGTCTATTACCTCTCGATGGAGTTCCTGATCGGGCGGAGCCTGACCAACGCCCTCGATGCCATGGAGCTCGCCGAACCGGTCGTCACCGAGCTGCGCGCCCACGCGCTGCGGCTCGAGGACATCGTCGAGGAAGAGGCGGACCCCGGGCTGGGCAACGGCGGTCTCGGTCGTCTGGCCGCCTGTTTCCTCGATTCCATGGCGACGCTGGGCGTGCCCTCCATGGGTTATGGCATCCGCTACGAACACGGCATGTTCGCGCAGGTCATCCGGGACGGGCGACAGTTCGAATACCCTGACCCGTGGCTCGCCGATGGCATCCCATGGGAGTTCGCCCGCCCGTCAGTGAGCTGGCAGGTCGGGTTCGGTGGACGGGTCGAGCACGACGGACCCAAGGCGCATTGGCGGCCGGCGGGCGAAGTGCTGGCGCGGGCACACGACCTCGTGGTGCCGGGGCACGGCACTGAACATGTGAACACGCTCAGATTGTGGCGTGCCGCCGCGCCCGAACAGATCGACCTCGCGGCCTTCAACAGCGGGGACTACGCCCGCGCCGCGGGCGTCAAGAACGAGCACGAGAACATCTCCTGGGTGCTCTACCCGAACGACAGCACCCCGGCTGGTCGCGAGCTGCGGCTGCGGCAGGAGTATTTCTTCGTCTCGGCATCCCTGCAGGACATCCTGGCCCGTCATCTTGCCGAGCACGGCACGGTCTCGGACCTCGCGGCGTATGTCGCGATCCACCTCAACGATACCCACCCCGCGATCGGGGTCGCTGAACTTATGCGCCTGCTGTGCGACGGACACGGTTTCGTCTGGGCTGACGCTTGGCACATCACCCGACAGGTCTTCTCCTACACCAACCACACCCTGATGCCCGAGGCGCTCGAGACTTGGCCGGTGTCGCTCGTGCAACAAGTGCTGCCGCGGCACATGGAGATCATCTACCGCATCAACCGGGAACTGCTTGAACATGCCGCCGAGCGCTTCCCGGACGATCCGGGGATGATCGGGCGTCTTTCTTTGATCGACGAGCATGGTGATCGTCGTGTACGCATGGCGCACCTCTCGATCGTGGGTAGCCATACGGTCAACGGCGTGTCGGCGCTGCATTCTGAACTGCTGGTGCAGACTATCTTCCGCGACTTCGCGAGGTTATGGCCGGACCGTTTCACTAACATCACCAACGGCGTGACGCCGCGGCGCTGGCTTGCGCAGTCGAACCGCGGCCTCGCTGGACTGCTCGATATTTCTTTGGGGAAGGGCTGGCGAACCGACCTCGACCGGCTCGCAGAGCTGCGGGGACACATCGACGACGCCGGATTCCGCGACGCGTTCCACAGCGTGAAGCAGGCCAATAAACTACGGCTCGCGGCCTACATCGAGCGTAGCACCGGCATCAAGGTCGATCCGACGAGCCTGTTCGATGTGCAAGTTAAGCGGATACACGAATACAAGCGCCAGCTGCTGAACGTCATGCACGTGGTCACTCGTTGGCAGGCGATCATCGCGGATCCGACCGCCGACTGGGTGCCGCGCACCGTGGTGTTCGCCGGCAAGGCGGCCTCGTCCTATGCAGCTGCCAAGGCGATCATCCACCTCATCCATGATGTCGCACGCACCGTCAACGACGACCCCCGCACCGGCGGTCGTCTCAAGGTGGTGTTCCTACCGAACTATGCCGTGTCGGTGGCGGAGCAGGTGATGCCCGGGGCCGACCTCTCCGAGCAGATCTCCACGGCGGGCACCGAAGCTTCGGGCACCGGCAACATGAAGCTCGCACTCAACGGTGCGCTCACCATCGGCACTGACGACGGTGCCAACATCGAGATCCGCCAACAGGTCGGTGATGAGCACATCTTCATCTTCGGACTGCGGACTCCGCAGGTCGCGGCACTGCGAAATGCCGGCTACGATCCCATGCAGAGGTACGCCGATGATGCGATCCTGCGCTCATCGCTCGACGCCATCGCAGACGGCGCGTTCTCCCCGCAGGATCCTGCGCGCCATCAAGACCTCGTGAACGCCCTGCTCTGGGGCGGCGATCACTTCCTGCTGCTCGCAGACTTCGCGGAGTACCTGGCGGCGCAAGCCTTGGTGGATGCGCGATACCGCAACCGTGATGCCTGGGTGCAAAGTGCCATCGCCAATGTTGCCGGGATGGGCGCGTTCTCCTCCGACCGGAGCATCCGCGAGTATGCCGAACGCATCTGGCAGGTTCCGTCGCAGCGATGAGCGTCTCCGCAGAAGACCGGCGGGCATTGGGTGAGGCGCGCCATCCCGACCCGTTCGCGGTGCTCGGCCCCCATCGCCGCGCCGATGGGAACACGGCGCTGCGGGTGTTCATGCCCGGTGCTGCTGCGATCGCGGTGGTGTCGGCGGTCGACGCCGGCGATGACGAGACCGGAATCGGACGGCAGTTCGCCGAATTGCAGCGTGCTGATACCAGCGATCTGTTCGAGGGCGTGATCCCCGGCGAGTGCGCGGAGGCCTATCTGTTGCAGGTGCGATGGCCGGCAGGCGGGATCACATTGCTCGAAGACCCTTACCGCTTCCCACCGTTGCTCGGTGAGACGGATCTCTGGCTGCTCGCCGAGGGGACGCATCGGCGGCCGTGGCAGGTGTTGGGCGCGCATCCGGTCGTGGTGCAGGGCGTGGTGGGTACGCGCTTTGCGGTGTGGGCGCCGAATGCCACCCGCGTGAGCGTAGTCGGTGATTTCAATCATTGGGATGGCCGGCGTTTCCCGATGCGTCTGAGGCGGGACTGCGGTGTCTGGGAGATCTTCTTGCCGGGTGTCATGCCGGGCGAGCGGTACAAGTTCGAGCTGCGCAGTGGTGACGGGTCAGTATTGCCTCAGAAGGTGGATCCCTACGCGCAGCAGGTCGAACTGCGCCCGGCGACGGCGAGCATCGTCGCGGCACCGATGGAGGGCAGCCCCGGACGCGGCGCCGTATCCGGCCCGCCTCGCGCCACCGTGCACGGCACGCCGCTGAGCATCTACGAAGTGCACGCGGGATCGTGGCGCAGGCACGATGACGCCGCGCAGCCGTTCCTGTCCTGGGACGAACTGGCCGACTCGCTGCTGCCCTACGTCGCCGACCTCGGGTTCACGCACCTCGAACTCTTGCCGGTGACCGAGCATCCGTTCGACGGCTCTTGGGGATACCAACCCATCGGTCTTTATGCACCGACCGCGCGTCATGGCGACCCGGCAGCGCTGCGTCGCTTCGTGGCGCGAGCCCATGCGATGGGACTTGGTGTGCTGCTCGACTGGGTGCCGGCGCATTTCCCCGCTGACGCGCATGGCCTCGCCCGTTTCGATGGCAGTGCACTCTACGAGCACGAGGATCCGCGCGAGGGCTACCACCCGGATTGGAACACGCTGATCTACAACCTCGGTCGCCGTGAGGTGCGGAATTTCCTGATCGGTAGCGCCCTTCATTGGCTCGGTTCGTTCGGCTTCGACGGACTGCGGATCGATGCGGTGGCCTCAATGCTCTACCGCGACTACAGCCGCAAGCCCGGCGAGTGGTCGCCGAACGCGCACGGCGGCCGCGAGAATCTGGAGGCCATCGCCTTCCTGCGTGAGCTCAACGCGGTCATCGCCGTCGAACACCCGCATGCGTTGCTCATCGCTGAGGAGTCGACCTCGTTCCCCGGGGTCACCCGGTCGGTGGCCGAGGGCGGGCTCGGGTTCCACCTCAAGTGGAACTTGGGTTGGATGAACGACACGCTGCGCCACATGGCTCGTGACCCGGTCCATCGCAGCCACCATCAAGATGAACTGACCTTCGGGTTGATGTACGCCTGGAGCGAGCGGTTCGTGTTACCGCTGAGCCACGATGAAGTGGTGCACCTCAAACGCTCGTTGATCGGTCGGATGCCCGGTGACGACGGTCAGCGCCACGCCAACCTCCGGGCGTACTACGCATTCATGACAGGTCATCCGGGGCGCAAGCTGCTGTTCATGGGCGGCGAGTTCGCCCAGTGGCGCGAGTGGAATCATGATCAAGCGCTTGACTGGGCTCTGCTCGCCAAACCTCAGCATGCCGGCATGCAGCGTCTGGTCCGCGATCTCAACGCGCTCTATCGCAGCCGTTCTTCGCTGCATGCGCGCGACGACGACCCGGGCGGCTTCGAGTGGCTCGACCCTGAGGCGCGTGAGCTTTCGGTGTTCACTTTCCTGCGACATGGTTTGGCGCACGATGAGCCGATGCTGGTCGTCTGTAATCTCACGCCCACGGTACATCAAGGTTGGCGGATCGGCGTGCCGCGCCCCGGGCGTTGGCGGGAAGTGCTCAACACCGACTCCGTCCACTATGGGGGCAGCGACCGAGGCACACCGCTGAGCGGCGCCGAGGCTGTAGCGATACCTGCGCAAGGACGCCCTTGGAGCATCGCGCTCACGCTGCCGCCGCTCGCGACCGTGTTCCTCGAGCGGCAGCCATGACCGACTGGCCCGCGCAGTTGCGGACTGGACGTCCGCAGCCGCTCGGCGCGCACTGGGACGGCGCGGGGGTCAACTTCGCCGTGTTCTCGGCGAACGCACAGCGGATCGAAGTCTGTGTCTTCGACGAAGAGACAGGACGCGAGCTGCAGCGGTGGGCATTGCCGGGCCGCAACCGCGATGTCTGGCATGGCTATCTGCCCGGCGCGGCGCCCGGTCTCCTCTACGGACTGTATGCGCACGGCAGCTGGCAGCCGGCGATCGGGCAGCGGTTCGATGGTACGCGCCTGTTGCTCGATCCTTGGGCGAGGGAGATCGTCGGCCGCAGTGAAGGGCATCAGGCGCCCCATGCGCGGGTGGTGCACGACGACTACGATTGGCGTGAGGACCGTCGGCCTGCGCATTCGCGCGAAGACCTCGTCCTCTACGAGCTGCATGTGAAGGGTTTCACGCAGCGTCATCCTGATGTGCCGCCGCTGCTGCGCGGCAGCTATGCGGGTCTGGCGCAGCCCGCTTCGATCGCCTACCTGCAGCGACTCGGCATCACGGCGGTGAGCCTGCTGCCGGTGCACCAACATCATGATGAACCATACTTGCAGGCACGCGGCCTCATTAACCACTGGGGCTACAACACCCTGGGATATTTCTGTCCGGAGCCGCGCTATGCCGCGGCAGCGGCGACCGGTCGCGCCGTCCGCGACGAGTTCCGTGACATGGTCCGCACGCTGCATGCGGCCGGCATCGAGGTGATCATCGATGTGGTCTTCAACCATACCTGCGAGGGTGGCGAGCAGGGCCCGACGCTCTCGTGGCGAGGGCTCGATAACGCATCCTGGTATCGCCTCGACCCGCAGTCGCCGGACCGCTATGCCAACGATTCGGGCTGTGGCAACACCCTCGATCTCGGACATCCGCGCGTGTTGCAGTTCGTCATGGACAGCCTGCGTTACTGGTCCGAGCAGATGCATGTCGATGGATTCCGGTTTGATCTCGCGCCGGTGCTGGCGCGGGGCCGGCACGGCTTCGATGGTGAAGCGGCGTTGTTCCGCGCGATCGCCCAGGACCCCGCGCTCGCGGGTCTGCGGTTCATCGCCGAACCCTGGGATCTCGGTGTCGGCGGCTACCAGCTCGGCGGCTTCCCTGCCGGGTGGGGTGAATGGAACGATCGTTTCCGCGACGATCTGCGGCGTTGGTGGTTGCGTGGTGAGGGCACGCGTGGCGCATTGGCGCTGCGGCTTTGTGGTTCGACCGATGTCATGCAACGTGATCGGGAACCGGTCGACTCGATCAATTATATCGTCTCCCACGACGGGTTCACGCTGCGGGACCTCGTCACCTACGCACACAAACGCAACGAGGCCAACGGCGAGGGCAACCGCGATGGCCACTCCCACGAGTATGGCCATGACTTCGGTGTCGACGGTGAGACCGATCGGCCTGAAGTGAACGCGGCGCGCGCCCGGGCGATGCGCGCGTTGTTGGCGACGCTCTGTCTCTCCCAGGGCACGCCCATGCTCGCGGCTGGCGCCGAGCTCGGTCATACCCAGCAGGGCAACAACAACGCGTACTGTCAGGACAACGAGATCACCTGGATCGATTGGGCGCAGGCGGATCGGGGTCTGGTGGAGTTCGTCTCGCACGCCCTGCGGGTCCGTCGCGAGCGCCTGCCGCTCGGAAATTTTTGGTACGACGGCGAGTCCGATGGATCGGGGATGCCTGACATCGAGTGGCGTTCCGCCGAAGGCGCCTCTCTCGATGAGGCGGCCTGGCGTTCGGATGACCGTGCGCTCGCCATGCATATCGGCAGACCGGGTCGAGCGGACGGCGGTCCGTTGTTCTGGTGTTTGAACGGCGCACCGTCACCACGGACATTTCATCTGCCACCGGGACTTTGGCGCATCTCGCTCGACAGCAGCACGATATCGGATGCGCCCTCGGACGATGTGCCGCTCGAGGGTCGCGTGACGGTCGCGGCGCAGTCCACGATGTTGCTGACATCGGTCGATGCAGGTGCCTTCCCGGCCATCACCGTGACCGCGATATGACGGCATCGCGCAGCTGTGGCGTGCTGCTGCACCCGACATCGTTGCCGGGTCCGTATGGTTGTGGCGACCTCGGCGAAGGTGCGCATCAGTTCATCGACTGGTTGGCCGCAGCGGGGCAACGGCTATGGCAGGTGCTGCCGCTCGGCCCCACCGGCGCCGGCAACTCCCCTTACATGAGTCCATCGGCGTTCGCAGGTCACCCGCTGCTCGTCGATCTCGGCGATCTTCATCAGCGCGGTTGGTTGACGGCTGGCGAAATCGAGATCGGGACGCCGTCGACCACCAACCGGGTGGACTACGCGGCTGTCATCCCCTGGCGCCTGCAGCGGCTCGCCCTTGCCGCCCGCCGGTTCGCGAGCAGCGCGGATCCCGCGTCGCGGTCGCAGTACCTGCAGTTCTGTGCCGAACAGGCCGGTTGGTTGGAGGACTACGCGCTGTACACGGTGCTCGCCGCCGCGCAGCCCGGCCGCAGTTGGTCGGCGTGGCCGGACGGACTGGCGGCACGCGAGCCGCTCGCCTTGGCCCGTGCCCGCAGCCGCTTGGCGGCTCAACTCGACGCCTGTCGGTTCGTACAATGGTGTTTCTACCGTCAATGGCAGGCATTGCGCGAGCATGCGCAGGCACGAGGCATACGGATGTTTGGCGATACGCCGATCTTCGTGGCGTACGACAGCGCCGACGTGTGGGCACATCCGGGATTGTTCGAGCTCAACGATTCCGGCCAGCCGGTGGCGGTCGCCGGTGTACCGCCGGACTACTTCAGCGCGACCGGCCAGCGGTGGGGTAATCCGCTCTATCGTTGGGAGGCGCACGCAGCCACCGATTTCGACTGGTGGCGCAGGCGGGTCCGCCACGCACTCGATAACTTCGACCTGTTACGCATCGACCATTTCCGCGGCTTTGCGGCTTTTTGGCGCATCCCGATCCACGAGGAGACGGCCATTTGTGGCGAGTGGATGCCCGGTCCCGGCGAGGCGCTGTTCCATTCATTGACGAGTTCACTCGGATCGCTGCCCATCGTCGCCGAGGACCTCGGTACCATCACCTCGGATATCGAGCATCTGCGGCAGTCCTTCGCGTTCCCCGGCATGCGTGTACTGCAGTTCGCTTGGGGCGGTGACATCGGCAACCCTAATCTGCCCCACAACCATTCCCGTGATGCGGTGGTATACACGGGCACGCACGACAACAACACCACGATCGGCTGGTGGAGGGATCTCGATGAGGCGACACGCCGCCACATCTGCGAGTATTTGGGCACCGATGGTCAAGAACCCCATTGGGATCTCATCCGGGCGGCCTGCGCGAGCGTGGCGGACACGGCCATCCTGCCGCTGCAGGATGTCCTCGGTTTCGATGGTGGGCACCGCATGAACACACCGGGACAGACCGCTGGATGCTGGGAATGGCGGGTCGACCGATCGAGTCTGTCCGATGGACCCGCCGAGCGGTTGGCGGCGCTTTGCCATCTGCATCGTCGTGACGGGATGCCGCCTGCGGACTGAGAACGCTGGCACGACCCGCCCGGCATCGTGGACAATCAGCCCATGAACTTTCTCGACCAAACATTCTTCGGCAATCCGGTGCGGACCTGGGCATTGGCGGGCGCTGCGTTTACCGCGGTGATGGTGCTGCTGCCGACGATCCGCCGGCTCGTGATCGCAAGGGTGGGGAAAGTGCCTGCCGAGATGCGTCCGCCTTGGGTCAAACTCGTGTTGTTACTCATCACGCGCACGCGACCCCTCTGGATCTTCGTCGCGGCGCTGTACGCGGGCGAACGGGCACTCGATCTGCCAGACCGCGTGGAAAGGATCTCCACGGGGATCATCGTCGTCGTCGCATGGATGCAGGCCGCCGTTTGGGGCGTTGCGGCGATCGAGTTCCTGCTGCGCAACCGCCAGGCCAAGCTCTCGGCCGAGGGCGCCCAGCGCCAGAGCGGTTCGATCAGCGTGCTGATGTTCGTCGTACGGGTGGTGTTGTTCGGGCTCGCGGGGCTGCTCGCGCTCGACAACCTCGGGATCAACATCACCGCGCTGGTCGCAGGTCTCGGCATCGGCGGCATCGCCATCGCGCTCGCGGTGCAGACCATCCTCGGCGATCTCCTCGCATCGCTGTCGATCACCCTCGACAAGCCTTTCGAAGAGGGCGATTGGCTGCGCATCGACGATCTCGAAGGAACGGTGGAGCATATCGGTGTGAAGAGCACCCGTCTGCGCAGCGTGTCGGGTGAGCAGATCGTGTTGTCGAACGCCGACCTGCTGAAAAGCCGCGTGCGCAATATGGGCCGCATGCCCGAGCGACGCGCGTTGTTCCAGTTCGGCATCGCCTACGAGACTCCGCCGAAGAAGCTCGCCGAGGTCGCACACATCGTCGAGCGAGTAGTCGAAGGCGTGTCGGGGACCCGTTTCGAATACTGCAAGTTGCGACAGTTCGGCGACTCGGCACTGCAGTTCGAGGTGGCGTACTTCGTACCCGAGCCCGCGACAGCGCGTCACAAGTTCCTCAACATTGGCGACGAGGTGTACCGCAGCATCCATGCGGCTTTCGCCGATCACGGCATCGCGTTCGCCTATCCGACACGCACAGTGGTGGTACGCAGTACGTCGGGGACACCAGGACTGACGCGGGAAGGGAGCGGCGCGTGATCCCAGAGGTCTTGATGGGCTTGGCTGCGGGATTTTTCATCGTCGCGTTGCTGTATTCCTCCGTCGGACATGGAGGTGCGAGCGGTTACATCGCGGTGATGTCGCTGCTGAGCCTCGCACCGGAGGCGGTCCGGCCGACGGCGCTCGCGCTCAATATATTAGTTGCATCGGTGACGGCGCTGCAGTTCTGGCGAGCCGGTCATTTACGTTGGGGGCTCTTCTGGCCGTTCGCGCTGGCTGCAGTGCCGATGGCATATCTCGGCGGCAGCCTCGTCCTGCCGGCACGCGCGTTCTCGGTGCTGCTCGGTGCGGTGTTGCTGTACTCGGCATGGCGGTTTTTGGTCGAGCCTGCCGCTGTCAGCGAGTCGCGACCGCTGCAGCGGCCGGTGGCGCTCGCATCGGGTGCGGGTATCGGGTTGCTGTCGGGATTGACAGGCACGGGCGGCGGGATCTTCCTGACGCCGCTGCTGCTCATCATGGGCTGGGCGCAACCGAAGAATGCCGCCGCAGTGTCGGCGCTGTTCATCTTGGTGAACTCTGTGTCCGGGCTGCTGGGCAACTTCGCGAGCACGCGGCAGTTGCCGGCTGAGATCGGCGTGCTGCTGCTCGTGGTGCTGGCCGGCGGCCTCTTGGGCTCATGGCTCGGTGCGCGGCGCCTGCCCGCGCAGGGCATCAAGCGGCTGCTCGCGGTCGTGCTGGTGATCGCCGGGCTGAAACTGCTGCTGACCTGAGGCGCTGCCCCTCGCGCTCAGCACCCGGTCTGAAGCGTGCCCACGAGTTCGGTGACGTTCGTGAAATTGTGCTGCGTGAGGTAGGCATCGATGCCCGCGTTGATCTTCCGGCAGGCGTGCGGATCGTAGAAGAGCGAGGTCCCGACGCCCACCGCACTCGCCCCGGCGATCATGAACTCGATGGCGTCGGTGGCGTTGATGATGCCGCCCTGACCGATGATCGGCACGCCGTGCTTCTTCGCGACATCATAGACTTGGTGCACTTTCAGTAGCGCGATCGGCTTGATCGCGGGTCCCGACAGGCCGCCTTGTATGTTGCCGATCACCGGGCGACGTGTCTTCGAGTCGATCGCCATGCCCATGACGGTGTTGATTACTGCGAAGCCGTCGGTGCCGGCCTCAATGCACTGTCGCGCATTTTCTTTGATGTCGGTCTGATTCGGCGAAAGCTTGGTAATGAGGGGTTTCTTGGTGACTGCACGGCATGCGGCGACCACGCGCGCGGACATGTCCGGGTAGTTGCCGAAGGCGACGCCGCCTTCTTTGACGTTTGGGCAGGAGATGTTGATCTCGATGGCGTCGATCGGCGAGTCGTCGAAGCGGCGCGTGACCTCGGCGTATTCTTCGATCGTCGAGCCGGAGACATTGGCGATGAAGCGCGTCTCGGTGAAGTCGAGAGTCGGCAGGATGTTGCGCACCACATGGTCGGTGCCGGGGTTTTGCAAGCCGATGGCGTTGAGCATACCCATCGCAGTCTCGTAGATACGATGCGGCGAGTTGCCAAGACGCGCCTCGAGCGTGGTGCCCTTGAGCACCACCGCGCCGCAGTCGGCGTTCGAATAGCCCTCGACGCGGGTGTACTCCTCGCCGAAACCGACGCAGCCGGAGAGCAGCACGATCGGCGAAGCGAAGTCCATGCCCAAGAACTTGTAGCGCAACGAAGCGGGCGGCGCGCCGGGCGCGGTGGGCGTAACGGGGGCCAACGGGGCGTGGACGGACATGGCTCGGATTATAGTCGCTGGGCATCGCGCTGCTACCATCCCGCCCATGTTCCACATCGTGCTCTTCGAGCCGGAGATCCCGCCCAACACCGGTAACGTCATCCGGCTCTGCGCCAACACGGGTGCGGCGCTGCATCTCATCAAGCCGCTCGGCTTCGATCTCGACAAGCGCGCGGTGCGGCGGGCGGGTCTCGACTATCGATGGATGGCGGCGGTCGAGGTCCATGCGGACTTCCCGGCCTGTCGGGCCGCCTTGCGGGCGGCAGGTGCGGGGCGTTGGTGGGCCATCGAGACCGGTGGCACGCAGCGCTACGACGAGGTGGGCTACGCGCCGGGCGATGTCCTCTTGTTCGGCTCCGAGGGGAGGGGGTTGCCGCCGGCCGTCATGGCGGAGATCCGTCTCGCGCACGGCACCGGGGCCGTGCTCGGTATCCCGATGCGCGCGGGCAACCGCAGTTTGAATCTCTCGAACGCCGTGACGCTCGTGACCTATGAGGCCTGGCGACAAAACGGGTTCGGCGGGTCGCCGGGCGACACTACTCGATGAATTCAGCCTTGATGGGCCGCGACAGCAGCGACTTGACGACCTCGCGCGCGGGCAGGCCTTCGTAGAGCAGACGGTAGATGCCCTCGCAGATCGGCATGTCGACGCCTTCGCGGTGCGAGACGGCGTGTACGGCGCGCGCGGCGAGATAACCCTCCACCACCTGTCCGATCTCGGCGAGCGCCACTTGCGGGGTACGCCCCGCAGCGAGCAACAGGCCGAAGCGGCGGTTGCGTGATTGGTCGTCGGTGCAGGTGAGCACCAGGTCGCCGAGCCCTGCGAGTCCCATGAGCGTCTCGCGGCGCGCGCCGAGTGCGACGCCGAGGCGCGTCATCTCAACGAGGCCGCGCGTGATGAGCGCGACGCGGGTGTTGGCACCGAAGCTAAGCCCGTCGGAGAGCCCTGCGCCGAGCGCCAGCACGTTCTTGACCGCACCGCCGACCTCGACGCCGACCATGTCGGTGGAGATGTAGGCGCGGAACTGACCGGCCGAGAGGTCGTTCGCGAGGCTGGTCGCAAAGGCCTCGTCCGCCGAGGCGACGGTCATCGCGGTCGGCAGACCGGAGCCGACCTCGCGCGCGAAAGTCGGCCCGGAAAGCACTGCCATGGGTCGATCGGTGCCCAGCACCTCGCGTGCGACCTGGTGCGGCAAGAGCCCGGTCTCGAGCTCAAAGCCCTTGGTCGCCCATGCCACGCGCGAGCCGGGCAAGAGCCGGGGCGCGAGTGTGTGCAGCACGGCGCGCAGCGCGTGGCTCGGCACGGCCACGAGCACATCGAGCGTGCCATCGAGCGCCTGATCGAGGGTGGCGACCGCTTCGAGTCCGGGCGGGAAGGGCGCATCGGGCAGATAGCTCGCGTTACAGCGCGCCTGCGCCATCGCGACCTGCTGCGCCGGATCACGGCCCCATAGCCGCACCGGATGCCCCGCGCGTGCGAACTGGATGGCGAGCGCGGTGCCCCAAGAGCCTGCGCCGATGACCGCCCACGGAGTGTCGGCGATCGCCATCCGTCCGATCAGCTGTTGAGGCTGTTGGGCGGTGTATCGAGCTGCCCTTGCGCCTGTTCCTGCGCCTCAGCGAGCGACCGCGCATACAGCGCGTCGAAGTTCACCGGCGGCAGCAACATCTGCGGGAAGCCGCCGAGCGCGACCAACTGCGCGATGATGGCGCGCGCATAGGGGAAGAGCACATTCGGGGCGACGCTGCCGATGGCGCGCCGATAGTCGGCCTCGTTGAGGTTACGCATCCCGAACACGCCCGCCTGCTTGACCTCGACCACGAACGCAGCGGCATCGTTGTTGCGGGCGGTGATGCTGACCGTGAGGACCACCTCGCGCAGCTCCGGTGAGATCGCCTCGGCTGCGGTATTGAGGTCTAGATTGACCGCTGGACTCCACTGGCCCTCGACGCGCGGGCCACGCGGCGCCTCGAACGAGCAATCTTTGAGGTAGACGGACTGCAATGAGAACTCGGGCTCAGTGGTGTCGGCCTGCGGCGGGTTGGCGCCGTCGGCGCGCGGATCGGGGTCGGTCATGGTGTCAGCCTCTCGATGTCGGCGCGGGCCTGCCGCGCGCGGGGTGGATGGGGAGCGTGTGGGTCAGCCGACGAGCAGCGAATCGAGCCCGCCTGCCGCGTCGAGATCGTGCAGGTCGTCGCAGCCGCCGATGTGGCGCTCGCCGATGAAGATCTGTGGCACGGTGCTGCGTCCGCTGCGCTCGATCATCACGGCGCGTTGATCGGGACGCGCCTCGATGTCGATCACCTCGACGGTGGCGCCCTTGCCCGCGAGCAAGCCGCGGGCGCGCGTGCAATAGGGGCACCAGCCCTTGGCGTACATCGTCACCATGGTCATCTCAACGCTTGCCCTTACCGGCGGCGGCTTCCGCGCCGAGCGCCAACGGCAGGTTGTCGGCACGCCAGGCCGCAAGGCCACCGCGCAGGTTGTAGGCCTGCGTGAAACCTTGGCCGCTCAGCACCCGCGCGGCAGAGGCACCGGTCGAGCCCGATTCACAGTAGACGATGACCGGCTTCTCTTTGTATTTGCGCAGGGTCTCGTGGGCGGTGAGGATCTGCGCAGAGTCGAAGTCGCGCGCGCTGCCGATGTGGCCGGCGGCGTAGTCGGTCGAGCTGCGCAGGTCGAGGACGATGCCGCCCTGGTTCTGGAGGCGGATGAGGTCCTGCGGAGAGACCGCCGCGAAGGCATCCCGTCGGGCGCGGATCTCGAACACGATCACGAGCAGCGCCGCGACGACCGCCATGGCGACGAGCCAAGGATGCTCGGAGACGTATTGGGCAAGGTTATCCATAGGCTCTCATTATATCGTCACCCTCGGCCTGACGCGGGCCGAAGCGGGCGGTGGGCTACAATCCCCGTTATGCGACGAGGCTGGTTCCCGCGATCGACCTGTTTGGCGCTGCTGCTGCTGGGCACGGCCGCCTCACCGGTCCCTGCCCCGGCCCAATCCCGGCCGGAGGCCCGTTCCGAAGCGAAGACCGAGGCCGACCTGAAGCGGCTCCAGACCGAGATCCAGCGGATCCGCAGCCAAGTGGCCCGCGATGCCGCCGAGAAGGACCGTATCGCGCGCAGTCTGCGGACCGCGGAGCAGTCGGCGATAGCGGCGCGTACGGAGTTGCAGCGGCTTCAGGGTGAGCGCGGCGAGCGTGAGCAGCGTCGCGACGCGCTGGCCGTCGAGCGCCGGGCGCGTGAGCGGGAGCTGCAGCGCGGACGCGATTCGCTCGCGGCGCAAGCGAAGGCGGCTTATGTCATGGGTCGCGAGGACCCGCTGCGGATGCTGCTCGATGACGCCGATCCTGCAGTTGCCGATCGGTTAGGGACCTACCATGCCTTTTTCGGTCGGGCGCGCGCTGAGCAGGTCGCAGGCATCGAAGCGGTGGTGCTCGGCATCACGCGCATCGATGCAGGGCTGGCGGAGGAGCAGCGCGAGATCGTGCGGCTCGAGCAACGCAAGGGCACCGAGGTCGAGCGGCTCGATGCCGCCCGCGCCGAGCGCGGCAAGCTACTCGCACAGCTCACCGCGGAGTCCAGTGCCCGCGCGGCGAGCTTGCAACGGTTGCAGCGTGAACAGGCGGCGCTCGAGCGGCTGCTGCGTGAGTTGCGTCGTGCCGCCGCCGCCCAGCAGTTCCCGGCGGACGGCAAAAGCCCGTTCGCCGCGATGCGCGGCAAGCTCGCCTGGCCGACCCCCGGACGCCTCACTTCCCGCTTCGGCGAGCGCCGTGCCGGGACAGTGCGCTGGGACGGGGTGATGATCGCGGCGGGTCGCGGCACGCCGGTACGCGCGGTCTATCGGGGTCGGGTGGTCTATGCCGACTGGCTTGCGGGTCTCGGCTTGTTGCTGATCCTCGACCATGGCAGCGGTTATCTCAGCCTCTACGGCCACAATGAACAGCTCTTCCGCGCGGTGGGCGACACGGTCGCGCCGGGTGACACGCTGGCGGCGGTGGGGGATTCAGGGGGTCGACCCTCACCCGGGCTCTATTTCGAGATCCGTCAGGCCGCCAAGCCGCTCGATCCCGTGCCGTGGTTCGGCCGTCCGTCACCCTGAGAAATAGCCGACCCTGTAAACTGACCGTTGTGAACGAGCGAGCCACTTTTTGGAGCACGAAGCTGGGATGGGTGGCAGCCGTCGGCGGCGGGCTCGTGCTCGGTCTTGCAACGGCACTGCTCCTGCCGGAGTTTTGGCGAAATCCAGACGGGTGGCTGGGCGGTCTTTTGGGTGGGGCGAGGGCGGAAGCGCGGGTGTCCCCTCGCACGCCGTCCACGACTGGCGCCGAGGCCGCCGCGTCGAGCGCA
The DNA here is from genome assembly GCA_945860725.1 of Klebsiella pneumoniae. Lineage (GTDB taxonomy): Bacteria > Pseudomonadota > Gammaproteobacteria > Steroidobacterales > Steroidobacteraceae > UBA964. Next base: position 24,544 of record CAMAQZ010000011.1, read on the forward strand.
TCGATCTTCGGGGCGGATCTCCCGCCGGACGAAGCCCGCCGGTTGTTGGAGATCATCGGTCGGGTCCGTCGCGAGTATGTCGAAGATATCTCTGCCGACCGGCTGCTGGATGAGGCCGCCCGTGGGATGGTGGCGAGTCTTGATGAGCACTCCGCTTACCTGGACCGGCGCGAGTACGAAGACATCCGTCGCGGCACGGCGGGCAGCTATCCGGGGATCGGCATCGAGGTCATCGCGGAGGGCGAGGCGATCAAGGTGCTGCGCCCGTTGGACGATTCGCCCGCCTCACGCGCCGGCATCCTCGCCGGCGATGAGATCCTGCGCATCGATGACGCGCCGGTGCGTGCGGATGTCGCTGCCGCCATCGAGCAAATGCGTGGACCGGTCGGTTCCTTGGTGCGCCTCACACTACGCCGCGAGGGCAGTGCTGAGCTGGTCGATGTCGCGCTCGAGCGCACGAAGGTCGAGGTGCACAGCGTCTCGGGGATGTCGCTCGATCGTCACCACGGCTACCTGCGCATCGCCAACTTCAGCGACACGACCGCGGCGGATTTCGCAGGTCATGTGCAGGAACTGCGCAAGGTCTCGCCAGAGCTGCGCGGGGTAATCATCGACCTGCGCAACAATCCGGGTGGCGTCCTTGAAGCGGCGGTGGCGGTGGCCGATGCCTTGCTCGATTCAGGGAACATCGTCAGCGCCACAGGCCGGACGGCCGATGCGCGGTTCCGTCTGGATGCGCGGCCCGGGCAGCTGCTCGAGGGCGTGCAGGTCGTCGTGCTGGTGAACGAAGCATCGGCGTCGGCGGCGGAGATCCTCGCCGGCGCTCTCAAAGACCACAGCCGCGCGCGGTTGATCGGCAGCCGGACCTTCGGCAAAGGCTCGGTGCAGAGCGTGATCCCGCTCGGCGACGGCCGTGCCCTGAAGCTCACCACCTCGCGTTACGCGACGCCCGCCGGTACGCTCATCAACGAGCGCGGTATCGAGCCTGACATGGAGATCGCCGCGTCGGCAGCCCGCCTGGATTTCGGACAGCCGCAGCTCGATGCCACCGTCAAGGCGGCGCAGCGCGAGCTGCGTCAGATGTGGGAGACGCGCCGTCGAGGTGCTCTGCCCGATACCCGCACTGCTGAGACACAGCGACCACGCGCATGATGGAACTGTTTCAATTCATCCTCGACCTGCTCTTGAACCTCGATGAGCACCTTATCGAGCTGCTGAGCCAGTACGGTCTTTGGATCTACGCGATCCTGTTCCTGATCGTGTTCGCCGAGACCGGCTTGGTGGTGACACCGTGGCTGCCGGGTGACTCGCTGTTGTTCGCGGTGGGTGCGCTGACCGCCATAGATACCAGCGGCACACTGACCTTGCCGTGGGTGATCAGCTTGCTGATCACCGCTGCGATCCTCGGTAACAGCTCTAATTATGCGATCGGCCGGTCGATCGGGCCACCTGCCTTCAGCGGCCGCTATCGGCTGCTGAAGATCGAATACTTGCAGCGCACCGAGATGTTCTTCAACAAGCACGGCGGCAAGACCGTGGTGTTGTCGCGTTTCCTGCCAATCCTGCGCACTTTTGCGCCCTTTGTCGCTGGCGTCGGCCGCATGGATTACGGACGCTTCCAGATGTACAACGTGGTGGGCGCGGTCTCGTGGGTGCTCACCTTCGTGATCGGGGGTTACCTGTTCGGTAACATCCCGATCATCCGCGACAACTTCGGCGTCGTGACCCTCATCATCATCGCCGCATCGATGGTGCCGGTGGCCGTGATCGCGCTGCGGCGCTGAGCGAGCGTCAGCCGAGCGCGGTCCGTACGGCGCCGAACAAACCGCCGATCAACAGGAACAGCGTCGGGAGCATCGACAGCGAGAAACCCAGGCTGCGCTTGTTGGCGGCCTTGACGTAGCCGGTGAAGTACAGCGTCCGGCCGATGATGAACACGAGGCCGAGCCCCGCCGACCAGATCGGGCTGATGTAGATCGCGAAACTCCAGAGCGACGGCAGAAAGATCGCAAGCATCTCCAGAGTGTTCATCTGTACGCGATAGACGCGCTCGAAATCTTCGTTGCCCGAGGTGGCAGGCGCCTTGACACCGTACCGCGCGCGGGCACGCCCCACCGCGATCATGAAACCGAAGAACTGCAGCAGCGCGAGCAGCATGACGAGGGTGACCGGCGCGTAGGCGGCGGAGATGATGGTGTCGGACATGGGCGGAACCCCCTGGGGTCATGTAGGTCTGAAGTGTCGGTGAAGATCGAGTGGCAAGCCAAAGCCTGCGCAGCCAGCATAACTCGGTGGCACAATCTTCCCAAGCGGCCTGCCCAAGTAGCCTTCCCGGGCGGCCCCTGACCTCTCGTCACAGGAGACCCTGCAGATGACCGGATTTGTGTTGCGCGCGGTGATCGCGGCCTTCGGCTTATGGCTCGCCTCGACCTGGGTGGAGGGAATCACGCTCCGCGATCCGATGACGCTGCTGATCTCGGCGCTGTTGCTCGGGATCGTCAACGCCTTCGTGCGCCCGATCGCGGTGGTGCTCACTTTCCCGATCACGATGATCACCCTCGGGTTGTTCCTGCTGGTGGTGAACGCGGGAATGCTGCTGTTGGTGGCCAAGATCATCCCGGGTTTCGACATCGCGGGCTTCTGGCCGGCGTTTTGGGCTGCGGTGATCATCTCGATCACTGGCTGGATCGGCTCGTGGCTGATCGGCTCCAAGGGGTTCGATCGACTGACCGGTCGCTGAGCGGCTGCGCGCAGTGAGCCCATCGCGTGCACGATCCTCGATATCCGCAGTGGCGATGGCCGCCGCTTGGTTCTCCACGACGGCCGCCGCCGCCAGCGACCTGACCTTCACAGGCTACGCACGCAACCGCGAGGACGGGCGTCTGCTGTACATCGAGTCGCACCATGTGCATCGCGCCGGAGAGGTCGGTGAGTCGCGCATCGTCCTCTACCGTTGCGCAACGGGCGGCGCGGCATTCGCACGCAAACAGCTCGACTACGGAAAGGTGCGCGAAGAGCCGGAGTTCAGCTTCATCGACGCCCGTAGCGGTTACGCCGAGGGTCTGCGGCGTACCGCCGCGGGACTGCGTGTCTATCAACAAGAGAGCACCGCCGCGAAGCGGCGCGAGGCGGCGGTGCCGGCGGGTACGGCCATCGTGGCGGACGCCGGGTTCGACGAGTTCGTCCGCAAGCACTGGGCCGAGCTCGAGGCCGCGAAGACAGTGCAGTTCCCGTTCCTGATCCCGAGCCGGCTCGGTCATCTGCCGTTCAAGGTGCGCAAGCAGCGCGACGCCACGGTCGATGGCGCCACCTCGAGCGTCATCCGGCTGACCCTCTCGGGGGTGTTCGGGTTGTTCCTGCCGTTCATCGAAGTGTCGTACCGCAAGGCCGACAAAGTGCTGTTGCACTACGAGGGCTTGACGAACATCCGGGATGACGACGGCCAGAACCTGGTGGCGGTGATCCGCTTCCCGCAGGCAGAGCGTCGCACGGTTGCGGATGTGGGGCTCGAACGGCTGCGCGTGGAGCCTTTGGTCATGCGTTGCCCGCCCGCGGCCAGTTGACCATCGTCATGCCGGCCAGGATCACCGCCACGCCGCCGAGCTGCGTGGGGGTGAGTCGTTCATCGAGGATCCACCAGCCGAGCAGCGCCGCGAGCGCCGGCGTCACGAGGCCGAAACTGCCGGTCTGAGCCGGCGTCGCATGCACCGAGAGCCAAGCATAGGCCGTGTAGGCGATGCAGGAGCTCATCACGATCATCCAGGCGAGTGCGGCCAGACCGCTAGGGTCCCAGCTCCAGCGTGCCGTCTCGCCGGTGATCAGCGCTGGGATCAACAGCATCGCTCCGCCGCAGAGCATCTGCAGGGCAGTGAAGCTCATCAGGTCGAGGCGGGACGCCGCGTTGCGTTGATAGATGGTGCCGGCCGCCCAGCCTGTGCAGCCGATCAGGATCGCTGCGATCGCCCAACCGTACAGCACCGAGTTCGAGGGGTCTCCCCCCCGCGGCAAGATCACGAGCAGGATGCCAGCGACACCGAGCAGCAAGCCGGCGAGTACCCGCCACGTCAGTGGATGCGCGCGCGGACCGAGTGTACCGAGCAGTGCGATCAGGAAGGGTGAGGAAACATTGAGCAGCGCCGCCTCGTTGGATGCCACATGCTGGAGGCCCCAAACATTGAGTCCGTTGGAGACCAGGACGCATAGCGCGCCGACGATCAAAAGCGAACGCCATCCTGCGGCGTCGATCCTCGGCAGCAGTGGTTCGCCGCGCCGTTTTGCGACCATGCGCGCCACGATGAGCAAGAGCAGACCGCCGATGACGAACCGCAGGCTCCCGAACAGGAAGGGCGGCAGCGAGCCGACGCCGATCTTGGTCACGAGAAAAGACGCGCTCCAGACAACATAGACCGTACCGAGGCAGAGGATCAGCCTCGTGCGATGAGCGGTGGCGGTGCTCAACGTGTGGTCGAGCCACCACGGACGTCGTCGGGGTCGCGTCCGGATGCGCTGCGCCACAGCAGCAGCGCAAGACCGGCGACGACCAGCAGCCCGAGCCATTCGCCGAAGCGCAGGGCCTCGGGCAGCGCGAGCACTTCGGCGCTGCCAGAGCTGACGATGGGGATGGCGATCGCGATGCCCATCAAGGCTTCGCCGGTGATCATGCCCGCCGCGAACAGCAAGCCCTTACGGTGGTGCCGCTCGAGCGCTGCCGCATCGGCGCCGCGGCGCTTGAGGTGACGGTCCACCAGATGGTGCAGCAGTCCGCCCAAGAAGATCGGCGTCATGAGTTCGAGCGGCAAGTAGATGCCGACGGCGACGGCGAGCACAGGCGTGCGGAACGACGCGCCGCGCGCCTTGAGGATCTCATCGAGCGTGATGATCGCGATGCCGATCAGGGCGCCGATGGCGATCATGTCCCACGGCAGTTCGCCGCCGAACATGCCCTTCGAGACTGCGGCCATCAGCGTCGCCTGCGGTGCGGCGAGCGGGTTGGGCTTGGCTTCGGTGGCGATGCCGATGCCGTAGGCATCGGCGAGCAGGTTCAGCACCGGTGCCATGACGAGCGCGCTGCTCACGGCGCCGATGGCCAGCATCACCTGCTGGCGCCAAGGCGTCGCGCCGACGATGTAGCCGCACTTGAGGTCCTGCAGGTTATCGCCGGCGATGCAGGCGGCGCAGCAGACCACGGCGCCGATCATCACCGCCGCGACCGGGCCGATCTCGCTGTCCGGCCCCATCATGAGCAGTAGCATCACCGCCGAGAACAGGATGGTGGCGATGGTGATGCCCGATACCGGGTTGTTCGAGGAGCCGACGAGGCCCGCCATGTAGGCCGACACCGAGCAGAACAAGAACCCTGCGACGATCATGATGATCGTCATCGGCAAGCTGACGGCCAGCGTGCCGACGATGACCTGATAGAGCGCGAGCAGCGGCAGCGTGAAGAGGACGATGCCGACCAGCACCCATTTCATGGGCAGGTCCTGTTCGGTGTGGACGATCACGGCGCCGGCTGCGCTGGCGCGCGCGGCTGCGAGCCCGCTGCGGATGCCCGAGAGCAGGGAGTGGCGCAGTGACACGAGCGCCCAGATGCCGCCGACCAGCATCGCACCGACGCCGAGGTAGCGGATCTGTTTGGACCAGACGGTGTTCGCGATGTCCTCCGCCGTGAGACCGGCGGTCGCTTGCATCAGTTCGGCGTTGCCGGGCAGCACATTGGCGACATAGAACGGGATCGCGATGTTCCAGGAGATCATCGCGCCGGCGAGCACCACGATGCCGATGTTGAGACCGACGATGTAGCCGACGCCGAGCAGTGCCGGCGAGAGGTTGGTACCGAAGTAGGCGAGGTACTTGCCGAAGAACCCTGCGCTTGCAGCGGTGTCGGGGATCAGGCGCAGGCCGCTACCGGCGGCGAGTTTCGCGAGCGCGCCACCGAGCGCTGCAACGCCGAGGATGCGGATCCCTTGCGCCGGGTTCTCGCCGGCTTTGAGCACCTCTGCGGCAGCCTGACCTTCCGGGAACGCGAGCTTCTGCTCGACGATCAGTGCGCGGCGCAGCGGCACCGAGAACAGTACGCCAAGGATGCCGCCGAGACCTGCAATCGCCAGCACCCAGGCGTACTGGAAGTCCTGCCAATAGCCAAGGATGACGAGTGCGGGGATGGTGAAGATCACGCCCGAAGCGATCGAGGAGCCTGCAGAGGCGCCGGTCTGCACGATGTTGTTCTCGAGGATGCCGGCACCGCCGAGCGCGCCGAGCACCGCCATCGAGACCACTGCCGCTGGGATAGCCGAGGCGATGGTCATGCCGGCAAAGAGGCCGAGGTAGGTGTTGGCCGCCGCGAGGACCATCGCCAGCACGATGGCGAGTGCGACCGCGCGGAAAGTGAGCTGCGGCGGCAGCGTGCCGGAGACTCCGTCCGGCGCGGCGCTCACTTCACGCCACCCATCCAGCGTTTGACCACGGGGCTGAGGAGGAACAACACCACCGCCGCGACCATGCCGAACCAGAAGATATCGAGATACTGGCTCGGCATCGCGCTGACGTTGTCGGCGTCGAATTCGCCGGCGATCTTGCCGGCGACGAGGTTGCCGAGCGAGACGGCGAGGAACCAGATGCCGAGGCTCTGGCTGACGAAGCGATGCGGTACGAGCTTGGTCACCGACGACAGGCCGACCGGCGACAGGCAGAGTTCACCGAAGGTGTGGAACAGGTAGGTGAGCACCAGCCAGTACGCGGCGGCAGGCAGACCGTCGGCGACGACGCGGGCGGCGAGGAACATCATGAGGAAGCCGATCGCCATGCCGATGAGACCGAGGGCGAACTTGACCGGCGTGGAGGGATCGAGGTTGCGCCTTGCGAGGTTGACCCAGATCGCCGAGAACACCGGCGCGAAGATGACGATGAAGATCGCGTTGAGCGATTGGAACCAACCTGCCGGGAGGGTGAACGCACCGACCACGCGGTCGGTGTAGCGTTCGGCGAACAGGTTCAGCGAGGAGCCGGCCTGCTCGAAGCCCGACCAGAAGAGCGCGCAGGCGACGAACAGCACGATCAGCGCCAGCACGCGCTTGCGCTCGACGCCGTCGAGACCGGCGAAGAACAGCAGATAGGCGAAGTAGAGCGCGGCCATGCCGACGATCACGAAGATGCCGTAGGCCTGCAGTTCGATCGGTGAGACCTGAACGATGCCGAGGAAGGGCAGCGCGATCAGCACGCCGAGGATCGCCGAGCCGATCCAGAGGTTGCGCCAGGCGCCGCTGAGGTCGGTACCGACCGCCACATGCGGTCGTGCACCGGCGCCGTCGAGGTGCTGGCGGGTCACGAGGAATTGCGCGACGCCGAGCGCCATGCCGATGCCAGCCGCCATGAAGCCGACGCGCCAGCCGTAGACCTGCGCGAGCCAGGCGGTGATCAGCGGTCCGATGAACGCACCGATGTTGATGCCCATGTAGAAGATCGTGAAGCCGGCATCGCGGCGACCGCCGCCCTCTGGATAGAGGTCCGCCACCAGCGCCGAGACGTTCGGCTTGAGCAGGCCGACACCCAGGATGATGACGATGAGACCGAGATAAAACATCGACGCATTGGGCGACAGCCACAGGCCGAAACTGCCGAGCGAGATGAGGATGCCGCCGTACAGCACGGCTTTCTGGGCGCCGATCAGCCGGTCGGCGATCCAGCCGCCAGGCAGCGCGACGATGTAGACCGCGGCGGTGTAGAGCCCATAGATGGCGGTGGCCGTATTGTCGTCGAGACCGAGACCGCCGCGGGCGATCGCATCGACCAGGAACAGCACCAGCAGGGCGCGCATGCCGTAGAAGCTGAAACGCTCCCACATCTCGGTGAAGAACAGCGTGGCGAGGCCGCGCGGATGGCCGAAGAAGTTCGTGCCGGAAGAGTCGCTCATGTCAGTCCCCCCGATGGGCCCACCCTGCAACGGGCTTAGGCTGATGATCGCCGAGTGTGCGCGATGCGACTGGTCGGGGGCAAGGCATCGCGCCGAAGATATCGCGGCTGCCGGACCGTGGGGGTCAGGTTCCTACAGCGCTTGCGTCATCGCGGCGCAGGCGGTTCATCAGGCGCGCCATCACCAGTCCGCCCTCATAGAGCAGGTACATGGGGATGGCCATGATGGTCTGCGAGATAGCGTCCGGCGGTGTGAGCAAGGCCGCCACGACGAAGATGCCGATCAGCACATAGCCGCGCGATTCAGCGAGTTTTTCGACCCCTACCAAGCCCGTCAGCACCAGCAGCACGACCACCACCGGCACTTCGAACGCGAGACCGAAGCAGAGGAACATCGTCAGCACGAAATCCATGTAGCTGTTGATGTCGGTCATCATGCGTACGCCTTGCGGCGTGGTGTTGGTGAAGAACTGGAACATCACCGGGAACACCACGTAGTACGCGAACACCACGCCGGCGTAGAACAGCAGGATCGAGGACACCAAAAGCGGCAGTGCGAAGCGTTTCTCGCGGAGGTAGAGGCCGGGCGCGACGAACGCCCACAGCTGGTAGAGGACATAGGGAATCGCGATGAACAGCGCCACGAAGAACGCCAGCTTGAAGGGTGTCATGAACGGCGAGATGACGCTGGTGGCGATCAGCGACGAACCTTCGGGCAGCTGCGCGATCAGGGGTTGCGCGACCAGCGTGAACAGTTCGTTGGCGAAAAACGCCAGCGGCACGAATACGATGATCACCGCGATCAGTGCACGCAGCAGCCGGTCGCGCAGCTCGAGCAGGTGCGAGATCAGCGTGCCTTCCGCGAGCGGTTCCTCGGTGGGCGCGTCAGGGGGTTCGCGGGTCATCGGGGGTGCTTTGCCGGACAGGGTCGTCGGTTAAGGTCGGGGTCGGGGCCGGAGGCGGAGGCGGAGCGGGCGGCGGTGGACGCTGGGGTTCGGCAGCCTCGACCTCGAGTTGCTCGCGGAACTGGCGCGCCATGGCGCGCGCCCGACCCATCCAGCGACCCACTTCGGCCACGACCTTGGGCAGCTTCTGCGGTCCGAGCACCAACAGCGCAAGCACCATGATCAGCAGCAATTCGCTGAAGCCGACCTCGAACATCGGGCAGGCACCCGCCGCGCGGGTGCGGATCAGGCCTGTCGGTCGGAGGAGGGACCGCCGTTGCCCGGGTCCGATCGGCCGGGGCTTTGCGCCGCCTTGGCCTGGGTCTCCGGGAATTCGGCGTCGGCGGCTTCCTGCTTGATCTGCCGCACGCTTTCGTCTGCATCGCCGTCGTTCATGCCTTTCTTGAAGCCCTTGACGGCCGCTCCAAGGTCCGCGCCGATGGTGCGCAATTTCTTGGCGCCGAACACCACCAGCACCACGACCAGGATGATCAGCAACTCACGCATTCCGATACCCATGTAGATCCCCTTCTCGATGGCGGCTGGAGGGCAGGCGAAGATTACGACGGATGATAGGGCAAAGTGCCCCCGGGCGGGACTTCCAGCCAAAAGGTTACCGGTCCTTCGTTACACAACGAAACGCGCATGTCCGCCCCGAACCGGCCGGTGGCGACCACAGGGTGGGCTGCCCGCGCCAGGCCGACCAGATGTCCGAACAGTCGCGCCGCTTCGTCTGGCATCGCCGCGGTGGTGAATCCCGGGCGGTTGCCCTTGCGGGTATCGGCGGCAAGGGTGAACTGGGGCACCAGCAGCAGGTCGCCGCCCGTGTCGCTGAGGGACAGGTTCATGCGGCCCTGCGAATCGCCGAAGACCCGGTAGGCGAGCAGGCGTTCGAGTAACCGCCCTGCGGTGCGTTCGTCATCGAGAGGCTGCACCCCGACCAAGACCAGAAGACCCGGCCCGATCGCGCCGATGCGCTCACCAGCGACATCGACACTGGCGGAGGACACGCGTTGCAGGAGGGCGATCATGCGCAGGCCGTGGTGGAAATTTGGACCGCAAAACCTTAACATCGCGGTCTGCTTTTCGCATGATTACTGGTGTTCGGGGGTTGTGGTGACGAAGTTCCTTGTTGCGCTGTCCATTGTGGTGGCGTCTTTCGCCCCGTCGGGTCTCGCCCAGTCGACCGGCAACGCCGAGCGCGGCGCAAAACTCGCGTACACCTGCCTCGGATGCCACGCCATCCCGAACTACAAGAACTCCTATCCGAGTTACCGTGTGCCGAAGCTGCGCGGTCAGCACGCGGAGTACCTGGTCCTCGCGTTGCAGGCTTACCGGAACGGCGAGCGCAGCCACGCCACGATGTACGCGAACGCCGCGGGCTGGTCGGACGAGCAGTTCGCCGACATGTCCGCCTTCCTCGCAGGTCCGGTCGTGACGGCTCCGGTCACCGCGAAACCGATCGGCAAGATCCCCGAGGCCGCACAGACCTGCGTCGCCTGCCACGGCACCGACGGCATCGGCATCACGCCGCAATACCCGACCCTTGCCGGCCAACACGCCGATTACCTCGAGCGTGCCCTCACCCACTACAAGAAGGGCGGTCGCCAGAACGCCATCATGAGCGGCTTCGCGGGGCAGCTCTCGGCACGGGACATCAAGTCGATCGCCGCGTACTACGCGGCCCAGCGTCCCAGTCTCGATGCGGTCAAACCGCCCACCCGGCGCTGACCGCAGCCGTCAGGGAGCGTCGCGGAGACGCTCAAGGAAAGTCGCCCGTGTCCGCAGGTCGAAGTCCCGGTTGGACTTCTTGCGGAAGCCATGACCTTCGTCGCGCGCCGCCAGATACCAGACTTCCGCGCCGTTGGCGCGCACCCTCGCCACCAGCTGTTCGCTCTCGGACGCCGGCACCCTCGGATCGTTGAGTCCCTGCACCACCAATAGTGGTTTGCGGATCCCCTCAGCGCGGGTCAGCGGTGAGATCCGCTGCAGGAAGGCGCGCATCGACGGATCGCGCTCGTCGCCGTACTCGACGCGACGCAGCTCGCGGCGGTAGGCCGCAGTGTTGGTGAGAAAGGTCACGAAATTGCTGATGCCGACCACATCGATGCCGCCGCGCAGCCGGTCACCGAAGGCCACCATCGACGCGAGCACCATGTAGCCGCCGTACGAACCGCCGCTCACCACGACCCGCTGTTGATCGAGGTCGGGCTGCGCGGCGATCCAGGTCAGCAAGGCACCGATGTCGCGCACCGAATCCTCGCGCAAACGGCCGTTGTCGAGCATCGTGAAGGTCCGGCCGTAGCCGGTGGAGCCGCGCACGTTCGGCTGCACCACCGCGAAGCCCAATTCATTGACGAGGTACTGCGTCCAGGCGCTGTAGCCGGGCCGGGCCTGGCCTTCGGGACCGCCGTGGATGTCGATGACGACCGGATGCGGGCCGGGTCCGCGCGGCCGGTAGACGAAGGCTGGGATGCGCCGCGCGCCGCCCTGTGAGCGGTCCCATGTGGGATAGCGTATGAGCTCCGCGGGCACCATCCGTGCGGGGTCGACCGCCGCGCCTTCGCTCGCAGTCCAGCGCGTGGCCTCGTTGCGCGCGAGATCGAGCACCCACGCATCGCGTGGTGACTGCGCGGATTCGAGCGTCATGCCGAGTTTCGACCCAGCGCGGTCGAAGCGCAGACCGGAGACGATTCCGGCAGGCAGCCCCGCAGGCTCGACGGTGTGCATCGAGCCGAGATCCACCACCGACAGCTTGCCGTAACCATCGATGTTGGCGATGTAGGCGAGCCAGCGACCATCCGGGCTGGGCTCGAAGTCATCGATGTCCCAAGGGACCTGTGCGGTGAGCGCCCGCAGGCTGCCGTCGGCGAGGTCGAGGAAGCGCAGTTGCTGGAATTCGTTGCCCAACTCGGCGGTGAACCAGATGCCGCGTCCATCGGCGCTGAACCGCGCGCTGCCGATGCCGGTGCGCGGCCCGGCCTTGCCGGTCGTGCCGCCGAGCGACAGCAGCCGGAACGCGCCGCTTGCGACATCGGCGACATACAGGCGCGCATCGGTCACGGAACTCGTTGCCAGCAACAGCAGCTGCGAACCATCCGGTGACCAATCGACCGGTGACCAGTTCTCGCCTTGCGCGGCGACGGCGAGCCGCGGCGCGGGGCTCTGGGCGGCCGAGGCAGGGGCGGCTGAGGCAGGGGCGGCCGCAGCCATCTCTGCGATATAGATGTCGGTGGCGATGCCGTCACGCGCATTACCGGCGAAGGCGAGGCGCTGGCCGTCGCGTGACCAGATCGCGCCGCCGTGCCGGGAGCGCCCGTCGGTGAGCAGTGTCAAGCTGCGGTCCTGCGCCCGGTAATGATAGAGCTGCGCGTTCTCGTCACCGCCGCGGTCGCGCGCGAACACGAAGCCGCCGTCCTGCTGAGGGTTTGCGCTCAGTGCGCCCACCGGCTCGGTGCCGAAGGTCAGTTGCTCACGCATACCCATCGGCATCGCCACGCGGTGCGCTTGCTCGACCTCACCGAAGCGCGTCGAGATGAGCAAACTGCCATCGGGGAGGAAATCGCGGAAAGTCGCGCTGCGACCGGCCAACCATGGGTCGAGGGTCTCGAGGACCCGGGGCGGATGCGGCGGCACCCCTTCGAGCACTAGATTTCCGCGCTCGATACGGGGCGGCGGTGTAGCCGACACGGTCGCCGATGCAAGCAAAGCGACGAGGACGGCGAGCAGCGGCGCGACGGTGCGGTGGGGCATGGGGAGTCTCCGGGCAGGGCCAAGGTCGATTGCCTTAGAATCATACCGCTTGGCGGTCCGCCGGCAGACTTTGGAGCGTCCATGGACGACACGCGATACGACGATGGCATACACACCATCGACACCCACTATCTACGCCCCTCGTTCGATGCGGCGCATCTCGTGGTCCAGGACGGACGGGCGGCCTTCATCGATTGCGGTACCGCGCATTCGGTGCCGCACCTGTTGGCCGCACTCACCGCCCACGGGCTCGCGCCGACGGCGGTCGACTGGCTGCTGCTCACCCATGTCCATCTCGACCATGCCGGTGGGGCGGGACAGTTGCTGCAAGCGTTGCCGAACGCGCGTTTGGCGGTGCATCCGCGCGGCGCGCCGCACATGATCGACCCGCGCAAGCTGATCGATGCCTCGATCGCGGTGTACGGTGCGGAGGACTACGCCCGGCTCTATGGTGACCTGCTGCCCATCGATGGCGCGCGCGTGTCATCCACAGCCGACGGTGAGCGCTTGGCGCTTGGCAGCCGTACGATCGAGGTGGTGCACACACCCGGCCATGCGCTGCATCACCAAGCCTATCTCGATCATGCCGCGCAGGTCGTTTTCACCGGGGACACCTTCGGGCTCGCCTATCCGCCGCTCGCGGTGCAGGATCGGCCGTTTGCGCTGCCGACCACCAGCCCCACACAGTTCGATCCGCAGCAACTGATCGCCTCCATCCGTCGAGTCGTGGCGCTCGCCCCGCGTGCGGCCTACCTCACCCACTATGGACGCATCAGCGACATCGCACGCGTCGGCGATGACCTCGTGCGTATGGTCGAGCGGTTCACCGACGCGGCGCTGGCGGTGGCGGATATGACTTCGCCAGGCGAGGCCCGCGATGCGCTGCGATCGGCGCTGCGCGCCATCGTGCTCGCGGAATGGCGGCGCTTCGGCGCCACGGGTCCGGAGTCGCTGCTCGATGAGTGGGCGGGGCTCGATTTCGACCTCAACGCCGACGGCCTTTTGGCCTGGTGCGCGCGTCGCGCGCGTTGACCCACACGCGGACCGCATCAGAGGGAGACAGCAGATGAGCAACACGTTCAAAGGGTTCCGCATTCATGAGACCGACGGCAAAATCGTCGCGCGCATGGAGTCGTTGACGATCGACGACCTCGCGCCTGGCGAGGTCGTGGTGCGCGTGCAGTACTCCGACATTAATTATAAGGACGCGCTCGCTGCGACCGGCGCTGGCCGCATCCTGCGCAAGTACCCGTTGGTCGGCGGTATCGACCTTGCGGGCGTGGTCGAATCCTCGACCGATGTGCGCTACCGCCCGGGCGATGCGGTGCTCGCGACCGGTTGCGGGCTGTCCGAGGCGCACGATGGCGGCTATGCCGAGTTCGCGCGGCTCAAGGGCGAGTGGGTGATCCCGATGCCGCCTGGCCTCGATGCCTACACGGCGATGTCGCTCGGCACCGCAGGTTTCACCGCTGCGCTCGCCATCCACCGCATGGAGCACAACGGTCAGGCGCCGCAGAACGGTCCGGTGGTTGTGACCGGTGCTACCGGGGGCGTTGGCAGCATCGCCATCGACATGCTCGCCGGGCGCGGCTATGAGGTCATCGCCGTCACCGGCAAGGTGGGTTCGGTGGATTACCTGCGGGCGCTCGGTGCGGCGCAGGTGTTGCTGCGCGGCGAGGTCGATCACGGCAAGCGCCCGCTCGAGGCCGCACGATACGCCGGCGCGATCGACAACGTCGGCGGCGACACGCTCACCTGGTTGACTCGCACGGTCGACAACTGGGGCAACATCGCGAGCGTCGGTCTCACCTCGGGTGCCGAACTGCGCACCACCGTGATGCCGTTCATCATCCGCGGTGTCAACTTGCTCGGCATCAACTCCGCGGCGACGTTGCGGCCGATGCGGCTCGTGGTCTGGAACCGCATCGCCACCGACCTGAAGCCACGCCACCTCGATCGCATCGTGACCCGCACCCTCGGTTTCGACGAACTGCCTGGGGCGTTCCAAGCCTATCTCGACGGCACCGTCACCGGTCGCACGGTAGTGAAGATTGGCGCGGGCGCGTGAGCGGACCGCAGCAGCTCATCGAAGGCGCGGCGCGCCTTGGCGTGGCGCTCGAAGCCGAGCAGGCCGCGACGATGTTGCGCTTGCTCGAGGAGCTCGCTCGCTGGAACCGCAGCTACAACCTCACCGCCGTCACCACGCCCGCCGAGATGCTGACGCATCACCTCCTCGACAGCCTGTCGGTGAGCGGCCACCTGATCGGTTCGCGGATCGCCGATGTGGGTACGGGGGCGGGATTTCCCGGGTTGCCGCTCGCAGTGGTGCACCCGCAGCGGCATTTCACGCTCATCGATTCCAACGGCAAGAAGGTGCGGTTCGTAGCCCATGCGGTGCGCACGCTCGGTCTGCCGAATGTCGAGGCGCTGCAGGCCCGAGCCGGCGAGTGGCGACCCCCAGCACCGTTCGATACGGTGGTGGCGCGGGCCTTTGCGCCCTTGCCCGCACTGCTGCGTCAGGTCGCCGCGTTGTGCGGTCCCGCGACCCGTGTGCTCGCCATGAAAGGGCGGCGCGATCCCGCAGAGCGCGCCGCGCTGCCCGCCGGATGGCAGATCGAAGCGGATCTCGACATCGAGGTGCCGGGCCTCGACGCCGAACGGCACATCCTCTTGCTCCGGCTCTTGCTCCGGCCACCGAGCGGGTAGACTGCGGTCATGGCCCGAGTGATCGCTGTCGCCAATCAGAAGGGCGGGGTGGGCAAGACCACCACCGCTGTAAACCTCGCTGCGTCGCTCGCGATGATGCGTCGGCGTGTCTTGCTCATCGATCTCGATCCGCAGGGCAACGCCACCATGGGCTGCGGTGTGGAGAAATCCTCCCTAGTCTGTACGGTCGGCGATGTCCTGGTCGGCGATTGTCGTTTCACGGAGGCCCGGCTCGAGATCGCCGAGCCGCCGATGGCGCTGTTGCCCGCCAACCAGGACCTGGTGGCCGCCGAGGTGCAGTTGCTGTCGATGCCGGCAGGTCGCGAGGCACGGTTGCGCGAGGCGCTCGCGCCGGTGCGCAACAGCTATGATTTCGTGTTCATCGATTGTCCGCCTTCGCTCAATCTTTTGACCGTGAATGCGCTGGTCGCTGCCGACAGCGTGCTGGTGCCCATGCAGTGCGAGTACTACGCGCTCGAGGGATTGACCGCCCTCATGTCCACCATCGAGCAGATCCGTGCCGCTGCCAACTCCGCGCTCGAGATCGAAGGCGTGCTGCGTACCATGTACGACCCGCGGAATAACCTCACCAACGAAGTCAGCGATCAGTTGATCGCGTTTTTCGGCGACAAAGTGTTCCGTACCATCGTGCCGCGCAATGTGCGGCTCGCCGAGGCGCCGTCGTTCGGCAAACCGGCGCTGCTTCACGACAAGGAATCACGCGGCGCACTCGCCTACCTCGCGCTCGCCGGCGAGATGATCCGTCGTGGCGATGCGCCGTTGCCCGCACCGTCGAGCGCGCTGCTGTCGGACAGCGCGCCGTCGGGCGCCTGATCGACCCATGATCCTCGAGCCGCGCACCGCGGCGCCCGGCGCGCTGCTGCGCTGGGTGCGGCAGGCGTTGCAGCTGTTGTGGCGCGGTCTCGGCTTCTGGGTCGGCCTGGTGCTGCTCATGTGCCTGTGGCTCTCGGTGGTGCACCGCTTCCCCCTGCTCGCCGGCCTGCTCGCTTTCGGTACGCTGCTCGCTTGCATCCTCATCGCGGCCCGGCTCGATCGCACGGGACCGCTGCGGATCGGCGAGGCGTTCGCGATGCTGCGCAGCCACGCGCGGGTGCTGCTGTCGTACACCGCCGGGGTCGTGGCGGTGGCTGCAGTCGTGTGGGCCGTCCTGCTCGCACGGCCCGGTGTCGAGTGGTGGAACATTCTCTACACCTCCCGGAATGCGGTGGACGTGTTGTCGAGCGACGGCTTCACAGCGCTGCGGCAGATCTTTGTCTACCCCGCGTTCGCGCTCGGCCTGAGCTATTTCGGGTTCAACATCCCGGGCGTCACCTCTTTCTTCCAGTTCCCTTGCATGACACTGCTCGGCTTACCCTTCCGTGACGCTTGGCGCGTGGGCGCGGCCGGTCAGGTCCGCAATCTCGGACCGCTGCTCGGCGTTGGGCTGTTGTTCGTCGTGCTGCCGGTGATCTGCGGCGTAGCGTTGCCGTTCCTGGTCCCCGTGCTGTACTGCTTCTTCGGCGCGCTCTGCTACGTGTCGTTCCGCGAGATCTATCTCGGCATCCCGGAGAACCGCCCAACGGTGCCGGCCATGGCGCCGGTCGCCGTGGCGGCGCGCCAGAGTCCGCTATCATCGCGGCCATGAACCCCAAAAAGCCCAGCCTCGGTCGCGGTCTCGAAGCCCTGCTCGGTCAAGCCAACGCGCGCCGTCCAGCGCCCGCTCCGACCGGTGTCGCGGCTGATGCCCCGCTCCCCGCCCGAGACGAACTCGTGAGCCTGCCGCTCGATGTGCTGCAACGGGGTCGTTACCAGCCCCGCGTCGACATGCGTCCTGAGACCCTCGATGCGCTCGCCCAATCGATCAAGGCGCAGGGCGTGGTGCAGCCGATCGTGGTGCGCCCCATCGAGATGCCCGGTGCCGCGCCATCGGCTGCCGGGGCGCCCGGTCAGCGCTACGAGATCATCGCGGGTGAGCGCCGTTGGCGGGCCGCCCAGATCGCCGGTCTGCCGGACATCCCCGCCGTGGTGCGTCGGGTGCCGGACGAGGGCGCCATCGCGATGGCGCTCATCGAGAACATCCAGCGCGAGGATCTCAACCCCATGGAAGAGGCCCGCGCCCTCGACCGTCTGATCCGGGAGTTCCAGGTCACCCATCAGGAAGCGGCCGATGCGGTCGGCCGGTCCCGCGCGGCCGTCAGCAACTTGCTGCGGCTGTTGGATTTGGCCCCGGAAGTCGCCGAGTGGGTCGACCGTCGGGAGCTCGAGATGGGACACGCCCGCGCCCTGCTGGGCCTGTCTGAGCAGCGCCAGCAGGTTGAAGTGGCAAGATTGGTCTGTAAAAAATCCTTATCCGTCAGAGAGACAGAGGCATTGGTTCGCCGGCTGACCAATGTGACGGGTGGTGAGGGTGCTGAGACCGGCCGCACGGGCGGCGGTGGCCGCAGCGGCAGGGATCCGAATGTCACCGCCCTCGAATCTCGGCTCGCTGAAACCCTGGGCGCCAAGGTGGTCATCGACCATTCCGGCAAGACCGGCAAGGGGCGCGTGGTTGTTGCCTACAATTCTCTGGACGAGCTCGACGGCATTCTCCAGCACATCCACTAAGACGGCGTCCGGCCTCGCCGGCAAACGCCTTGTATATTGGGTTCCAATATTGGTTGAACCCACCCTACGATATGCCTACAATTCGCCGCCCTCGGAGGGGCCCCTCGGGCGCTCTGGTTTGCCTACCGGCATGGTGTGAGCGGATGCGCATCGCATGAACGATCCAGCGTCCCGGGGCAAGCGTCTGGCGAGTCGCTACGCTGCATTGCAGTTGGCAGCGGCCGCGGCAGTCGCGGTCGGTGCGGCGGTCTTCTCTGGCGGCCCGGCGGCTCGCGCGGCGTTGGCGGGCGGTGTGGTAGTGGCGACTGGCAACCTGCTCTTCGGCTGGTTGCTGTTCGGCCGAGGAGTGGCCTCGGCACCGCGGATCGCACGCGCGATGTGGGCGGGCCAGGGGCTGAAATGGCTCTGGGTGGTGACGGCAGTCTGGTTGGCGCTCGGCGTGATGGCGCTGTCGCCGCTGCCCTTCCTGCTCGGGATGCTGGTGGCGCAGGCGGGTTTTTGGGTCGGCATAGCGTTTTTGAAATGAGGGGTTCATTAGATGGCTGCTGAAGGTGACGCGGGAGGGATGACCGGCTACATCAAGCACCACCTCGAGCACCTCACCGTCTCGGTGGGCGATTCCCCGTTCATGACCCTCAACATCGACAGCATCGTCTTCAAGCTGCTGCTCGCCGGTCTTTTCCTGTTCTTCTTCATCCGCGTGGCGCGGCGTGCGACTGCCGGGGTCCCGGGCAAGCTGCAGTGCGCGATCGAGATGATGGTCGAGGGCGTCGACGGCATCGTCAAAGACACCTTCCCCGCCAAGACCCAGTTCATCGCGCCGCTCGCACTCACCATCTTCGCGCTCGTGTTCCTGATGAACTTCATGGACATGATCCCGGTCGACCTGCTGCCCGCCACCGCCCATGCCGCCGGGATCCCCTATCTGCGCGTCGTGCCGACGGCGGACCTCTCGACCACGGTGGGCATGGCGCTGTGCGTGTTCGTCCTCATCCAGTACTACGCCATCAAGCACAAGGGCGTCGGCAAGTTCATCGGCGAGTTCTTCACCGCGCCGTTCCACGCGCATGGGGTCGTCGGCAAGATCATCCTCGCGCCGGCCAACCTTCTCTTGCGGCTCATCGAAGAGATGGTCCGACCGTTGTCGCTCAGCCTGCGTCTGTTCGGCAACATGTATGCGGGTGAGCTCATCTTTATCCTCATCGCCTGCATGACGCTCGGCGCCGGTCTCGCCAGCGGCATCACTTGGGTGATGGTGCCGCTGCAATGGTTCGCAGGGTTCCTCTGGACCGTGTTCCACATCCTGGTCATCACTTTGCAGGCCTTCATCTTCATGACGCTCACGATCGTCTATCTGAGCATGGCCGTGCAGGAGCATTGAGCTCCCGTCCCGTTTTCGCTGTTCGTCGTCACTTACGGAGATTTCGCAATGGAAAACATCACCCAGATCGCCGATGTCATGAGCATGACCGTGATCGCCGCGGGCCTGCTCATCGGTCTCGGTGCGCTCGGGACTGCGATCGGCTTCGCGCTGCTCGGCGGCAAGTTCCTGGAGGGTGCCGCCCGCCAGCCTGAGCTGACCAACATGCTGCAGACCAAGATGTTCATCGTCGCCGGTCTGCTCGACGCCATCCCCATCATCGGCGTCGCCATCGCGCTGTTGCTCATCTTCGCGAACCCCTTCCTGTCGGCGCTCGGCGTCGGCTGAATCCGTCCCGCGTCCATCCGCAAGGGTGGCCGTCAACGGCAACAGGGGTAGCAGAGCATGAGCATCACAGTCACGCTGATCGTCCAAGGCCTCGCGTTCCTCGCGGTGGCTTGGCTCGTGATGCGTTTCGGTTGGCCGGAGATCATGGCCGCCATCGAAGCCCGTCAGAAGCAGATCGCCGACGGCCTCGCCGCCGCCGACAAAGGACAGAAGGAACTCGGTGAAGCCACAAGCCGCGCCGAGACCATTGTCCGCGAGGCGCGCGAACGCGCCAAGTTGGTCGAGGATCAGGCCGCGCGTCGTGCCAACGAGGCCCTTGAGGCCGCGAAGCGCACGGCGCAGGCCGAGGGCGCGCGCATCGTGATCGCCGCGCGTGAAGAGGTCGTGACCGAGACCGGCCGAGCCCGCGAACAGTTGCGCAAGGATTTCGGCACGATGGTCGTGTCGGGTGCTTCGCGACTGCTCGAGCGTGAGGTCGATGCCAAGGCGCACACCCAGCTCATCGACAAGCTCGCCGACGAGATCGCCCGTGGCTGATTCGGCGACAGTCGCCCGGCCTTACGCTCGCGCCGCTTTCGAGCACGCGAACGCGGCCGGCCAACTTGCGCCCTGGGGCGAGATGCTGGCGCGCGCGGGCGCTGCGGTGACCGACAAGCGCGTCGCATCGCTCATCGGCAACCCCCATGTGCTGCGCGCCGATCTCGTCGCGTTGGTCGCGGAGGTCGCGGGTGCCGCAAGCGACGGCAAAGCCCACAACTTCATCCAACTGCTCGCCGCCAACAACCGGCTCGCGTTGTTGCCGCAGATCGCGCAGCAGTACGAAGCGCTGCGTGCCGAGGTCGAGAACACCGTCGATGTGACGGTCGCCTCGGCGCTGCCGCTCACGGCGGAGCAGTCCGACAAACTCGCGCAGGCGCTCACGCGCCGCCTGCGCCGCACCGTGCGGCTCACCGCCACGGTCGACCCCTCGCTGATCGGCGGGGCGGTCGTGCGCGCAGGCGACTTCGTCATCGATGGCTCGCTGCGTGGGCGCGTCGAGCGGCTCGCAAACACCATGGCCGGCGCCTGACGCGCCGCCCCACCACGGATACGTAGAAAGGTAATAGCCATGTCCATCAAGGCATCCGAGATCAGCGACCTCATCAAGCAGCGCATCGACAAGTTCGAGTCTGCGGCCGAGGCGCGCAACACTGGCACCATCGTCTCGGTCACGGACGGCATCTGCCGCATCCATGGCCTCGCCGATGTGCGTTATGGCGAGATGATCGAGTTCCCCGGCAACCTGTTCGGCCTTGCGCTGAACCTGGAGCAGGACTCGGTCGGCTCTGTCGTCCTCGGCGACTACAAGTCGCTGAAGGAAGGCGATACCGTGAAGACCACGGGCCGCATCCTCGAAGTACCGGTGGGTCCTGAGCTGCTCGGCCGCGTCGTCGATGCGCTCGGCACGCCGATCGACGGCAAGGGTCCGCTCAAGACCACGCGCACCTCGCCCATCGAGCGCGTCGCGCCCGGCGTCATCTACCGCAAATCGGTGAGCCAGCCGGTACAGACCGGCTACAAGGCGGTCGATGCGATGGTGCCGGTCGGCCGCGGCCAACGCGAACTGATCATCGGCGACCGTCAGACCGGCAAGACCGCGATGGCCATCGATACGATCATCAACCAGAAGTCCTCGGGCATTAAATGCATCTATGTCGCGATCGGACAGAAGCAGTCCTCGATCGCCAACGTGGTGCGCAAGCTCGAGGAGCACGGCGCGATGGACCACACCATCATCGTCGCCGCCTCGGCCTCGACGCCTGCCGCCATGCAGTACCTGTCGGCATACGCCGGTGTGACGATGGGCGAATACTTCATGGATAACGGTGAAGACGCGCTGATCGTCTACGACGATCTCTCGAAGCAAGCCGTCGCTTACCGCCAGATCTCGCTGCTGCTGCGCCGCCCGCCGGGCCGCGAGGCGTTCCCCGGCGATGTGTTCTATCTCCACTCGCGGCTGCTCGAGCGCAGCGCCCGGGTCAACGAGGAATACGTGGAGACGGCGACCAAAGGTGCCGTCAAAGGCAAGACTGGCTCGTTGACCGGATTGCCGATCATCGAGACGCAGGCGGGCGACGTCACGGCGTTCGTGCCGACCAACGTCATCTCGATCACTGACGGTCAGATCTTCCTCGAGACCGACCTCTTCAACTCCGGCATCCGTCCGGCGATGAACGCCGGTATCTCGGTGTCGCGCGTCGGCGGCGCCGCGCAGACCGACATCATCAAACGCCTGGGCGGCGGTATCCGCCTCGCGCTCGCGCAGTACCGCGAGCTCGCGGCGTTCTCGCAGTTTGCCTCCGACCTCGACGAGGCCACCCGCAAGCAGCTCGAGCGCGGCCAGCGCGTGACCGAGGTCATGAAGCAGAAGCAGTACGCGCCGATGTCGGTGGCGGAGATGGCGCTCTCCATCTATGCCGTCAACAGCGGCTACATGGACAAGATCGAGAAGGCTCGGATCGTGGACTTCGAGGCAGCGCTGCAGAGCTTCGCCAAGTCCTCGCACAAGGCCTCGCTGGACGCCATCAACGCCGAGCCCGTGCTCAAGAAGCACGAGGCGACGCTGAAGGCGATCTGCGAGGACTTCGCGGCCAACGGCACCTACTGAGCCCCGCTACAGGCGAAAAGAGATGCCAGGCACCAAAGAGATCCGCACCAAGATCGCGAGTGTGAAGAGCACTCAGAAGATCACTAAGGCGATGGAGATGGTCGCGGCGAGCAAGATGCGCCGCGCCCAAGAGCGGATGCGCTTGGCCCGTCCGTATGCCGACAAGATCCGCACCGTCGTCGGCCACCTCAACAAAGCGAACCCCGACTACAAGCATCCGTTCCTCGTCGAGCGGGAGGCGAAGCATATCGGGATCATCATCGTGTCGAGCGATCGCGGTCTCTGCGGCGCGCTCAACACTAACGTCTTCAAGAGCACGCTGGGCCTGATGCGTGACTGGCAGAGTAAAGACGCGAAGGTCAGTCTCTGCGTGCTCGGCAGCAAGGGGCTGGCGTTCTTCCGCCGTCTCAGCCTGCCGATCCTCGCGAGTACCACCGGTCTTGGCGACAAGCCGCGCGTGAAGGACCTGCTCGGTGCGGTGAAGGTCATGCTCGACGCCTACAAGGATGGTGGCATCGACCGGCTGTTCATCGTCAACGCGCAGTTCGTCAACACCATGACGCAAAAGCCGGTGGTGACGCAGCTGTTGCCGCTGGAGAGCACGGATGCGGGCGACCTGCAGGACCACTGGGATTATCTCTACGAACCCAGCGCCGGCGAGATCCTCGATGGCGTGCTGATGCGCTACATCGAGTCACAGGTCTACCGCGGCGCGGTCGAGAGCGTGGCTTGCGAGATGGCGGCGCGCATGGTCGCCATGAAGGCGGCCACGGACAACGCGGGCAACCTGATCGGCGACCTGCAGCTCATCTACAACAAGGCGCGACAGGCGGCGATCACGAAAGAACTGTCAGAGATCGTCGGCGGCGCGGCAGCGGTCTGACCCGCGCAGCATCTCCAAAGATATTCACGGATAAAAGGCACAGGACACCGACATGGCAACCGGCAAAATCACCCAGATCATCGGCGCGGTCATCGACGTGGAGTTCCCCCGCGATTCGATCCCGAAGATCTACGAAGCGCTCAAGCTCAAGGACGGCGACCTCACCCTCGAGGTGCAGCAGCAGCTCGGCGACGGCGTGGTCCGCACCATCGCGATGGGCGCGTCCGAAGGCCTCAAGCGCGGCCTCGAGGTCGAGACGACCGGCGCGCCGATCTCGGTGCCCGTCGGTCGGGCGACGCTCGGTCGCATCATGGACGTGCTCGGCGCACCGCAGGACAACCGGGGTCCGGTCGCCGCCAAGGAGCATTGGTCGATCCACCGTCCGGCGCCTGCCTACGACGAGCAGGCCGGCGGCAGCGACCTGCTGGTCACGGGCATCAAGGTCATCGACCTGCTGGTGCCGTTCGCCAAGGGCGGTAAGGTGGGTCTCTTTGGCGGTGCCGGCGTCGGCAAGACCGTCAACATGCTCGAGCTCATCAACAACATCGCCAAGCAGTACAGCGGCCTCTCGGTGTTCGCCGGTGTCGGCGAGCGTACCCGCGAAGGCAACGATTTCTACCACGAGATGGCGGAGTCGGGCGTCATCGATCTTGAGAACCTCGAGAACTCGAAGGTGGCGATGGTGTACGGCCAGATGAACGAGCCGCCGGGCAACCGTCTGCGCGTCGCGCTCAGCGGCCTCACCATGGCCGAATATTTCCGCGACGAAGTGCGCGAAGACGGCGGCAAGGGTCGCGATGTGCTGTTCTTCGTCGACAACATCTACCGCTACACGCTCGCGGGCACTGAGGTGTCGGCGCTGCTCGGCCGCATGCCCTCGGCGGTGGGCTACCAGCCGACGCTCGCCGAGGAGATGGGCGTGCTGCAGGAGCGCATCACCTCGACCAAGACCGGCTCTATCACCTCGATCCAGGCCGTGTATGTCCCCGCGGACGACCTGACCGACCCATCGCCCGCCACGACCTTCGCCCACCTCGACGCGACGGTCGTGCTGTCGCGCCAGATCGCGGCGCTCGGCATCTACCCGGCGGTCGATCCGCTCGACTCTACTTCTCGCCAGCTCGATCCGCTGGTCGTCGGCGAGGAGCACTACAACACGGCGCGCGCCGTGCAGCAGGTGTTGCAGCGCTACAAGGAACTGCAGGACATCATCGCGATCCTCGGCATGGACGAGCTCTCCGAGGAGGACAAGCTCACGGTGTTCCGCGCGCGTAAGATTCAACGCTTCCTGTCGCAGCCGTTCAACGTCGCGAAGGTGTTCACCGGACAGGACGGCAAGGTCGTCCCACTCAAGGACACCATCCACGGCTTCAAGGGGATCCTCGAAGGCCAGTATGATCACCTGCCCGAGCAGGCGTTCTACATGGTGGGCTCGATCGATGAGGTCATCGAGAAGGCCAAGACCCTGCAGTAAGGGCGCGCTCCGCACGCCCCTCTGTAGCACGCCGCACCGAACCAGAGCGATCACACATGGCCGCCGATAGCACCATCCATTGCGACATCGTCAGCGCCGAGGGCGAGATCTATTCTGGCCCGGCGAAGATGGTGTTCGTGCCGGCCATTCAGGGCGAGATAGGCATCGCGCCACGCCACGCGCCGTTGCTGACGCTCCTCAACGCTGGTGAAGTGCGTGTACAGACTCCGTCGGGCGAGGAACTCTTGTTCTTCGTCGGGGGTGGCGCGCTCGAAGTGCAACCGAAGAAGATCACGGTGCTCGCGGACACGGCGATACGGGCGAAGGATCTCGATGAGGCGGCCGCCCTCGAGGCCAAGAGGCACGCTGAAGAGGCTCTGCAGGGTAATCTCGACAAGCTGGAGCAAGCCGAGGCGCTGGCTGAGCTCGTCCGCGCTGCCGCGCAGCTCAGGATGTTGCAGAAACTTCGCAAGACCCGCGGCTGATCGGTCGGTGCGTCCTTCATGACGCTCTCCATCGTCATCTTGGCAGCAGGTCAAGGCAAACGGATGAACTCCGCGTTGCCGAAAGTTTTGCAGCCGCTCGCCGGTCGGCCGTTGCTCGGGCATGTACTCACGGCTGCGCGCGCCCTCGAGCCCGCCGCGGTGCATGTCGTGTACGGTCACGGTGGCGAGCAGGTACAGGCCGCGCTCGCCGCTGATCTCGCCATCGTTGCGCCGCGCAGCTCCTGGGTGTTGCAGGCGGAGCAGAAGGGCACCGGGCACGCCATGCAGCAGGCGCTGCCTGCGCTGCATGACGATCAGATCGTGCTCGTGCTCTACGGCGATGTGCCGTTGGTGCAGCCGGAGACGCTGCGCGCGCTGGTCGCGCTCGCGGGTCCGAAGTCGCTCGGACTGCTCACCGTCGAGCTCCCCGATCCCACCGGATACGGCCGCATCGTGCGCGATGCGCGTGGCAAAGTATTGCGGATCGTCGAACAGAAGGACGCGAACGCCCGCGAGCGCAAGATCCGCGAGGGCAACACTGGCATCATGGCGGTGCCGGTCAAGCGCCTGCGCGGTTGGCTCTCCAAGTTGCGCAATGCCAATGCGCAGGGCGAGTACTACCTCACCGACATCATCGCGATGGCGGTGAAGGACAAGGTCAAGGTTGCGCCACTCGCTGCGCCGACGGTCGCCGAGGTGCTCGGCATCAACGACAAGGTCCAGCTCGCCGAGGCGGAGTGTGCGCTGCAGCATTCGCGCGCACGCGCCCTGATGGTGGCGGGTGCGACGCTCGCCGATACGGTGCGCGTTGATGTGCGCGGCGAGGTCGTGGTCGGCCGTGACGTCTTCATCGACATCAACGTCGTGTTCGAGGGCCGCGTGGTGCTCGGCGACGGGGTCATCGTCGGTCCGGGCTGCGTGCTGCGAGACTGCGAGCTCGCGGCCGGTGTGCGCCTCAACGCATACTGCGTCATCGAGGGCGCGACGGTCGGCGCCGGCGCGATCATCGGGCCTTTTGCGCGGCTGCGGCCAGGCGCCTCGCTCGGCCCCGATGTGCACATCGGCAACTTCGTCGAGATCAAGAACTCGACGATGGGTGCAGGCGCCAAGGCCAACCACTTGGCCTATGTGGGTGACGCGACCGTCGGCGCGCGCGCCAACATCGGCGCTGGCACCATCGTCGCCAACTACGACGGTGCGAACAAGCACCACACCGTCATCGGCGCGGACGCCCATACCGGCTCGAACTCCGTGCTGGTCGCGCCGGTCAACATCGGCGTCGGCGCCACCGTCGGCGCCGGCTCCACGATCACCAAGGATGTGCCCGCGGGCACGCTCGTCGTCGCCCGAGGCAAGCCGGTCGCGATAGCGGGCTGGAAGCGGCCGTCGAAAAGCGGTGGCCGTAGGGTGGCTAAGCCTTGAGCTTTCTTTGTTCGCGTTCCCTGACTACAGCGTAGTATCCTGACCTATGTGTGGAATCGTCGGCGCAATCGCCAACCGTGACATCGTCCCCGTGCTCGTCGAGGGCTTGAGGCGTCTCGAGTACCGCGGCTACGATTCTGCAGGCGTTGCGGTCGTCAACGGAACCGGCCACCTCAAGCGCGTGCGCACGGTCGGTAAGGTCCAGCGGCTGCAGGACGCGATCGACGCTTCCCCGACCCACGGCAAACTCGGTATCGCCCACACGCGCTGGGCGACCCACGGTGTGCCCTCCGAGCGCAACGCGCATCCGCACATCTCTGCCGACGGCCTCGCGCTCGTCCACAACGGCATCATCGAGAACCACGACGAGCTTCGGGCGGAGCTCGAAGCCAAGGGCTACGCCTTCACCTCCGAGACCGATACCGAGGTCATCGCCCACCGTATCCACCAGCATCTCGGGGTGCATGGCGATCTCTTCAAGGCGGTCCGTGCGACAGTCGCCGAACTCGAAGGTGCGTATGCGCTCGCCGTGGTCAGCGAATCGGACCCGGAGCGCATCATCCTCGCGCGCGAAGGGTGTCCGGTGGTCATCGGTCTCGGCGACGGCGAGAACTTCGTCGCCTCCGATGTGTCGGCGTTGCTGCCCGTGACGCGTCGCTTCATGTTCCTCGAAGAAGGTGACGTCGCAGAAGTTCGCCGTACCAGCGTCCGGGTGCTCGACCGTGACGGCAATTCAGCGGTACGCGAGGTACGTCAGAGCGAGCTCTCCGCCGATGCCGCCGACAAGGGGCAGTATCCGCACTTTATGCTCAAGGAGATCTACGAACAGCCGCGTGCGATCGCCGACACGCTGCAAGAGCGCGTCGCGCACGGGCGGCTGCTCGAAGCGGCGTTCGGTCCTGCAGCGATGGCGGTGTTCGGCAAGGTCGAGCATGTGCACATCGTCGCCTGCGGCACCAGCTACCACGCCGGTTGCGTCACCCGCTATCTCATCGAACAGATCGCAGGTGTGCCCTGCGTGGTCGAGATCGCAAGCGAATACCGCTATCGCCAGCCGGTGGTGCCAAAGAATTCCTTGTTCGTCACCATCTCCCAGTCGGGCGAGACGGCGGACACGCTCGCTGCACTGCGTCTCGCGAAAGCGGGCGGCTATCTGTCTTCGCTCGCTATCTGCAACGTGCCCGAGAGCTCGTTGGTGCGCGAATCAGAGCTCGTCATGCTCACGCGTGCGGG
This sequence comes from Klebsiella pneumoniae, assembly GCA_945860725.1. Lineage (GTDB taxonomy): Bacteria > Pseudomonadota > Gammaproteobacteria > Steroidobacterales > Steroidobacteraceae > UBA964. The sequence goes on from CAMAQZ010000011.1 coordinate 52,314, forward strand.
TCCCGAGATCGGGGTCGCCTCCACCAAGGCCTTCACCACGCAACTCACGGCGCTATCGCTGCTCGTGATCGCACTGGCACGCCATCACGGCGCACGACCTGAAGCCGAGCACACGCTGGTCTCGCGCCTGATCGAGCTGCCGGGCATCATAGAGAAGACCCTCGCGCTCGATCCGGTTATCCGTGAGCTCGCCAAACGCTTCGCCGACAAGCACCATGCGCTGTTCCTCGGTCGTGGCACGATGCATCCGATTGCGATGGAAGGGGCGCTCAAGCTCAAAGAAATCTCCTATATCCACGCCGAAGCCTATGCAGCAGGTGAGCTCAAGCATGGGCCGCTCGCGCTCGTCGATGCCGATATGCCTGTGGTGGTGGTCGCGCCGAACACCGATCTGCTCGAGAAGCTCAAGTCGAACATGATGGAGGTGCGCGCGCGCGGCGGCGAGCTGATCGTGTTCGCCGATCCGGACGCCGGCATCGAGCCGTCTGAAGGCGTCACGGTCATCACCATGCCGCGGCATGTGAGTTACCTGCAGGCTGCGGTGGTCTACACCTTGCCGCTGCAGTTGCTCTCGTACCATGTGGCGATCCTGCGTGGCACCGATGTCGATCAACCGCGCAATCTCGCCAAGAGCGTTACGGTCGAGTAGCCCGACTGCAGGTCAGTCTTGGCGCCGGTCGGCCCTGTGTTGCCGCCATTTGATCGCGAGCAAGGTCATAAAGACGATGAGGATGACGAGCGGCACGAAGTGCCGGTCGGTGTGCCGCGCCCACGCGAGCCATGAGGGCTCGGCCAACCACGCGGCGAGCAGGACCACCACCAGCAGCACATGGACGCGCGCCAGCACGCAGATCCGGCAGGTGGTGCGAAG
>CAMAQZ010000012.1 GCA_945860725.1 Klebsiella pneumoniae
CCCACCTCCCTGCCGGCGTTCCGCGCAATGGCGGAGCATCTGCTGCGCAGCGAGCGCACGTCATAGCCCATCCTCTCGCGCAGTTTCAGTCTCTCCTGCATGCCACCGAGGAATGCCGGTGTGATCTTGATCTGCGCATCCTGCCGCGCGGCTAATGCACACAGCGGGCGCCACACCAGATAAGCGTTGGGGCTGACGAAGTCGAAGATCAGTTCGATGGATTTAGGCACTGGGTCTCCGTGGGGCGGGTGGGACGTGCGAACGGCCTCTGTCGCCTAGGCTACTTCTTCTAACTTCTTCTTCGAGTGGGGCCGGCGCTGCGGCTTGCGCGCGGCCCGGCGGCAGCATAGATTAATCGGTTACGTCCTTCATGAGCTTCATTATGCGTCTTCGGCAATCGGGCCTCTGCTGGCTCCTCGGCACCACCGCCGCGCTGCTGCCCTGCGGCGCCGCGCAGGGGCAGGATGTGGGCGCGCCACGCGCCGACGCGCTCAGCGAGGTCGTCATCAAGGCTTCGCGCCGGCGCGACACGATCAGCCGCCTGCCCGACATCCGGGGCACCGCGATCTACGCCGGCAAGAAGAGCGAGGTCATCGAGGTCGCGAGCCTCGACGCCAACCTCGCCGAGAAGAATCCGCGCCAGATCTTCTCAAAGGTGCCCGGCATCTTCGTCTACGACATGGACGGCGCCGGCAACCAGGTCAACATCGCGACGCGCGGCCTCGATCCGCACCGCGGCTGGGAGTTCAACAACCGCAAGGACGGGTTCATCACCAACTCGGACATGTACGGCTACCCGGCGAGCCACTTCAGCGTGCCGATGGAGGCCGTGCAGCGCGTCGAGCTGGTGCGCGGCACCGGCTCGCTGCAATACGGCGCGCAGTTCGGCGGCATGCTGAACTACGTCACCAAGGCCGCCGAGGTGCGCGACGGGCTCGCATTCGAGAGCATCAACTCGACGGGCTCCTACGGGCTGCTCAGCACCTACAACGGCTTCAGCGCCGGCAACGGTCGCAGCGGCGTGTACGCGGACTACACGCGGCGCGAGTCGGACGGCTATCGCCGCAACGGCAGCAGCGAGGCCGAGTACTATTCGGTCTCGGTGCGGCACGAGTTTTCACCGGCGCTGCGGGTCGAGGCCGGCTATGGCCGCTCCAAATATGTGTATCGCCTGCCGGGCCCGCTGACTGACGCGATGTTCGCCGCCGATCCGCGCCAGTCGACCCGCAGCCGCAACTACTACAGCCCCGACATCGAGATCCCCTCGTTCGGACTCGAGTGGACGCCGTCCGAGGCGACCACCGTGTCGCTGAAATCCTCCGTGGTGCTCGGCGATCGCAGCAGCGTACTGTTCGACCGCACCGCCAACGTGCCGGATGCCGTGCTTGCCGCGACCGGGCAGCAGGCCAACCGCCAGGTCGACATCGACGACTACCAGAGCCGGACGAACACGCTGAGAGTCCTGCACCGCTTCACCTGGCGCGGGCGCGAACACGCGCTTGCGGCCGGCGTCGAGACCATGGACAACGACACGCGGCGCCGCCAGCAGGGCGTGGGCACGACCGGCAGCGACTTCGACCTGACGCTGGTGCGGCCGGGCTGGGGACGCGACCTGCGGCTCGATTCCACCAACGTCGCAGGCTTCGTCGAGCAGTCGTTCTCGCTGAGTGATCGCTGGCGGCTGAACGTCGGCGCGCGGGTTGAGAGTGGCCGCTCCGACATGACGGGCCTCGTGGTGGGCTATGCGCCCGGCGAACTGCCAAACACGATCCGGCACGAGTTCACGCTGCTGGGTCTTAGCACCGAATATCGCGTCGCCGGCGGGCAGCTGTACGCCGGCTATTCGCAGGCCTATCGGCCGGTGATCTTCAAGGACATCATCCCGAGCTCGCCGCTCGAGCGCGTCGATAAGAACCTGAAGGACGCGCGCGGCTATACGCTCGAGCTCGGCTGGCGCGGCGAGACCGCGATGCTGGCCTGGGACGTCAGCGCGTTCGAGCTGCAGTACGGTAACCGCATGGGCACGATCGCGCAGTCAAACGCGGGCGGGTTCTTCAACCTGCGCTCCAACATCGGCGACTCGCGCACCCGCGGCCTCGAGGTGTTCGTGCAGCACCAGCGCGAGCTCGGCCCGGTGCGGGCGACGCTGTTCACCTCGACCTCGTGGATGGACGCGCGCTACCAGCAGGCAACGGCCCGCGTCGGCCAGGCCAACCTCGCGGTGGACGGCAACCGCGTGCAATCGGTGCCGGAACTGATCTCGCGCAGTGGCTTGACGCTCTCGGGCGGGCCGGCGAGCCTCACGCTGCTCTACAGCTACACCGCCGAGAGCTACGCCGATGCGCTGAACACCCGCACGCCCTCGGCGAACGGCGCGGTCGGCCTCGTGCCCTCGAGCGGCGTCGTCGACCTCACGGGTTCCTGGCGCTTCAACGACCACCTCGGCCTCAGCGTCAGCGTCAACAACCTCGCCGATCGCCGCTATTTCACCAAGCGGCCGGAGTTCTACCCGGGGCCGGGCGTGTGGCCCTCCGATGGCCGCAGCGTCGTGGCGTCGCTGCGGCTGGCGCTCTGACCGAAGCCCTAGCGCGGCGGGGTCTAAGATTTTTCCCGGCAGCCCTTGCATCAGGGGGGCGCTTGCCGTAACTTTCGCGCCGTGTTGCGGGGTCGGGTACCGGTCGTGACACCCAGAAATGGTGCTCCGGATCCCTTTGGAGGTGTGACAAGACAGAGATGAAGAAGCACTACGCGCCCCACGGCAATGACACCGGACGCCTGCTCGCTGTGAACCAGTATCTCGAGCGGAATTTCCCAGACTTCTTCGCCGAAGCCCGGTTCCATGTGGGGGACGACGACTATTTCCTCTATTCCCGCTTCGGCCAGTACCTCGCCCGCTCCATCGAAGACCGCCGCGCCCCGCGCGCCAAGATCAACCGCGGCTTCACCGTCCTCAACAAGATGGCCGCCGTGTCCCGCAAGGACCCCGCCGTGCGCCGCATGCTGGTCTCGGGCCCGCTCGAGCACCTCTTCGACGCCCCCAAAGCCCGCGCGCTCGCCATGAAGCGCCTCTCGCCCGTCGCCCAGGGGTATCTCGAAAGCCTCTGCGAATGAGGGCACACTGCGCGTCATGAGTACCCAGACGCGCAGCGCTTCCGTCAGTTTCTCCGGAGTCGAACCCGCCCACCGCCGGGTGATCTTCGCCTCGTCCCTGGGGACGGTGTTCGAGTGGTACGACTTCTACCTCTACGGCGCGCTGTCGATCATCATCTCGAAGCAGTTCTTCTCCGGGGTCAACGAGACCACCGGCTTCATCTTCGCGCTGCTCGCCTTCGCGGCAGGCTTCTTCGTACGGCCCTTCGGCGCGCTCGTCTTCGGGCGGCTCGGCGACCTCGTCGGCCGTAAGCGCACCTTCCTCATCACCATCGTGCTGATGGGCGTGTCGACCGCCCTCGTCGGCCTGCTGCCGAACTACGCCACCATCGGTGTGGCGGCACCCATCATCCTCATCGTGCTGCGCATGCTGCAGGGCCTCGCGCTCGGCGGTGAGTACGGCGGTGCGGCGACCTATGTCGCCGAGCATGCGCCCGATGGCCGGCGCGGGCTCTACACGAGCTGGATCCAGACCACGGCGACCCTCGGGCTCTTTCTCTCTTTGCTCGTGATCCTGCTCTGCCGGTGGGCAACAGGCGATGACTTCGAGGTCTGGGGCTGGCGCATCCCGTTCCTGGTGTCGGTGGTGCTGCTCGCGATCTCGGTCTATATCCGGCTGCAACTCGAGGAGTCGCCGGCTTTCGAGCAGATCCGCGCCGAGGGCAAGTTGGCCAAAGCCCCGCTCACGGAAGCCTTTACCAACCGCGGTAACCTTAAGATCGTGCTGCTCGCCCTCTTCGGTGCGACGGCGGGACAAGCCGTGGTCTGGTATGCGGGGCAGTTCTACGCGCTCTTTTTCCTGGAACGCACGCTGCAACTGGAAGCCGCCTCGGCGAACCTGATCCTGATCGCAGCATTGCTGATCGGCACGCCGTTCTTCGTGGTGTTCGGCGCGCTCTCGGACCGCATCGGTCGCAAGACCTTAGTGATGACGGGCTGCCTGCTTGCGGTGCTGACCTATTTCCCGGCCTTCAAGGCCATCACGCATTACGCGAACCCCGCGCTCGAGCGCGCGGTGGCCACAGCGCCCGTGGTGGTGGTCGCGGACCCCGCGCGCTGCAGCCTGCAGTTCGATCCGGTCGGCAAGGCAGCCTTCCGCGAGTCCTGTGATGTCGCCAAGACCGCGCTCGCGCGCGCTGGTGTGCCCTACCGGAACGAAGCCGCGACCGCAGGCGCCACCGCCCTGGTGCGCATCGGCACAGGCGCGACGGCGGTGACGGTGTCGGCGTTCGAGGGCGGTGCGCTCGATGCCACCGCCTTCAAGGCGGCCACCGGGGACTTCGGCAAGCAGCTGCGCGGCGCGCTCGACACGGCGGGCTACCCGCCGAGGGCCGACATGTCGCAGGTCAACTACCCGATGGTGATCGCGCTCTGCGCCTGGCTCGTGATCCTCGTCACGCTCGTCTATGGCCCAATCGCCGCATGGCTCGTAGAGCTCTTCCCGACCCGCATCCGCTACACCTCGATGTCATTGCCCTATCACATCGGCAACGGCTGGTTCGGCGGCTTCCTGCCGGTGACCTCGTTCGCGATCGTCGCCGCGACGGGCGACATCTACGCCGGGCTCTGGTACCCGATCGTCGTCGCGCTGATGACGCTCGTCATCGGCGGCCTCTTCCTGCGCGATACGCACCGTTCACCGTTACCGGAGTGACCATGCCACCGACTACGATCGACCGACGCACCGCCCTGCAACTCGCCGGCGCGGCGCTGATCACCGCCCCGGCAGCGGCGCCCCTGTTCGCCCGTGACGATGCGCCGGCGCCGCTGCTGCGTCGCGCCATCCCCTCGAGCGGCGAGCGGCTCGGCGTGATCGGCGTCGGCACCAACCGCTACAACCCGACCACAGACGAGGAGCGCATGGGCCGCAAGGCGGTGCTGGCAGGCCTCTCGGCGGCGGGTGCGAGCGTGATCGACACCGCTCCGTCCTACGGCGAGTCCGAGCGGGTGATCGGCGACCTGCTCGCCGAGATCGGCAACCGCGGTCGCTACTTTCTCGCGACCAAGGTGACAGCCCGCGACGGCACACGCGCCGAGGGCGAGGTGATGCTCGAGGCCTCCCGGCAGCGGCTGCGCAGCGATCGGCTCGATCTGGTGCAGGTCCACAACCTCGTCGGCACCGAGGTGCTGCTGCCGCTGCTGCGCGAACAGGTCGCGGCGAAGCGCATCCGCTACCTCGGCATCACCACCTCGCGCGATCCGCAGTACGCGGAGTTAGCGCAGGTCATGGCAACCGAGCAGCTCGACTTCGTGCAGGTGGATTACTCGCTCGCCAACCGCGGCGCAGCCGAGCGTCTGCTGCCGCTGGCGCAGGAGCGCGGCATGGCGGTGCTCGTGAACATGCCCTTCGGCGGCCCGCGCGACGGCAACCTGTTCAGCAAGCTCAAGGACCGCCCGTTGCCGGACTTCGCAGCGGAGATCGGCGCTGCAAGCTGGGCACAGCTGCTGCTCAAGTACATCCTCGGTCACACGGCCGTGACCTGCGTGATCCCGGGGATGACGCGGCTCGCGAACCTCGAGGACAACCTCGGCGGCGCGCGCGGCGCGCTGCCCGATGCGGCGCTGAGAGGGCGGATGGAGGCTTGGTGGGACGGCAACGTCGGCTGATCGCGCCCCCATAAAGAAATGGGGCCGCGATGTCGCGGCCCCATTCAAGCAGACGGAAAACCCGCTTACTTCTTCTTGGCAGCGGTCTTCTTGGCCTTCTTCGGAGCAGCCTTCTTGACGACCTTCGCCTTCTTGCCGACCGAAGCGGTCGTCACGGCGCTCTTCGCCTTCTTCGCAGCTTTCTTCTTAGCAGCCATCTTTCGTCTCCCTGAGGGTATTTTCGAAGCAGCGAAATTACGCCTCATGTGTCGCCGCGTCAATCACTCCGAGCAACGCAGCGTACTGTTCGTATAAAGTCTCCCCATGAAAAAGCACCGCGTCATCATCGATTGCGATCCCGGTGTCGACGACGCCGTGATGCTGTCGCTCGCATTCGCCGCGCGTAATGCACTCGATATCGCAGGCATCACCACCGTCGCGGGCAACGTCAGCGCAGCGCTGACGATGCGCAACGCCTGCCTCATCCGCGATATCGCCGCGCGACCCGAGATCCCGGTGTTCGCCGGATGCGTCCGTCCGCTGCGGCGCGCTTCGGTGGAAGCAGGGCATTTTCACGGCGAATCCGGGCTCGGCAGCTTGCCGATCGCTGCGCCGCGCAGTGCCGCCGAGTCGTCGCATGCGGTCGATTTCATCGTCAGCACGCTGCTCGACGCCGAACCCGCATCGGTCACGCTAGTGGCGACCGGACCACTCACGAACCTCGCCGTCGCACTCGGACGCGAACCGGATATCCGGCGCGGCTTGCGCGAGATCGCGCTCATGGGCGGTGCGCGCAGCGAAGGCGGCAACATCACCGCGTCCGCCGAGTACAACATCTACGCCGACCCGGATGCCGCCGCAGCGGTCTTCGGCAGCGGCTGCGCCGTGGTCGCCTTCGGGCTCGATGCGACGCATCAGGTTCGGGCCACGCCCGAGCGCATCACGGCGATCCGCGCGATCGGCTCGCCGGCGGCGCTCACCATCGCCGAACTGCTCGCGTTCTCCAATGCGCTGCCTGCGAACGGCCCGGCCGCGCAGGGCTCACCGCTGCACGACCCCTGCCCCATCGCGTGGTTGCTGCATCCAGACCTGTTCCGCCTGCGGCCCTGTCATGTCGATGTCGAACTGCGATCACCGCTCACGCTAGGACACACCGCAGTGGAGTTCCGGGCGGCGCGACGCCGGCCGCAGAACGTGCTTTGGGCCACAGAAGCCGATGGTGCGGGCGTGTTCGCACTGCTAACGGCGACGCTCGCGGCGGACGCTGCGCGCGCGGCCTCAGCCGCCCATCGTGCGCTGTGACCAGGCCCACCAGGCGCTGACGGCGACCAGCAGCACGGTGGCGGCCGTCGCCAGCCAAGGCCACACGCGGCTGCCCTCGACTTCGCCCGCGACCTCAGCGGCTGCAGCGCGCAGCAATCCCGACGACACCTCATGCCGGTCGCCTGCGAACGCGCCGAGCAGCGCGCGATCAGCGATGACGTTCACAAGGCGCGGCAGCCCACCGCTGCGCCGATGCAGCTCCCGCAGCGCGGCAGGCGTGAAGATCTCGCGGGTGGCGCCGGCGACGCGCAGACGGTGACGCACATAGGCAGCCGTCTCCTCGCGCGACAGGGGCTCGAGGTGGTGCCGTCCGGTGATGCGCTGCGCCACTTGGCGAAGATCCTCGCGCGCCAGCAGCTCCCGCAGCTCCGGCTGTCCGATCAGGATCACCTGCAGCAGCTTGCGGGTCGAGGTCTCGAGGTTGGTGAGCAGACGGACCTGCTCGAGCACATCACGCTCGAGCAGATGCGCCTCATCGATGATGACCGCCACACGCCGACCGGCGGCATGGGCGGCCAGCAGGTGCGCGCTCAGCGCATCCACCAAGGCCTTGACGCTACCGCTGGCGGAGCCGGGCATCGGGATACTGAGCTCCTCGCACAAGGTCAGCAGGAACTCCGGCACCGTCACTCGCGGGTTCAGGACCAAGGCGATGTCGACGCCGGAGGGTTCCCGCGCCAGCAGTGAACGCACCAAGGTGGTCTTGCCGGTGCCGACTTCACCGGTCAGCTGGATGAAGCCGCCCGCCTCGCTCACGCCATAGACAAGATGGGCCAACGCCTCTGCATGACGGCTGCTCGCGAACAGGTAGCGCGGATCGGGCGTGATGGTGAAGGGCGGCTCGGCGAGTCCGAAAAATGCTGCGTACATGCCGACCGCCGTCCGCTCAGCCGTCGCGGCGCGGGATCATCGCGTCGGCGGCGCGTAGACGCAGGGCTGCTGCGCGGCCGCGAGGACGCGGCAGATCTCGCGGGCCTGCACCTCGCTCGCGACGCCCGACTGCAGGCGCCACATGCTGCGCTCGTCCACCGGGTCGGTCGGGGTGATGGAGGGCACGAGTCCTAGCAACTCCCGGTGACGCGCCCGGGCCTGCGACCATTCGGCGAGGGCTTGCTCCCGGGTCGAGAAGGCGCCGAGCTGGATGCGGTGCGAGACCGCGGGCGGGAGGGTCACTGCGGCGGCGACCGGCGCGACCGGCGCGGCAGGCGCGACAGTCGGTGGCGCGACAGTCGGTGGCGCAACGAAGAGCGGATCATCGTCCCCATCGGGCGCCTGCGGCGGCCGCAAGTCCTCGACCGCGGGCGGCATCGGATCGAGCAGGAAGTTCTGGATGCGGATCCGCGCTTCCCGGACCCACTTGCCCTTCGGATGCGCGTCTATGAAGGCGCGGTAGGCATCGGCGGTGTCGATCTCGGTGGCGACGCGCCAATCGCGTTGTTCTTTGAGCTCGATCAGACGCCGCTGGGCGAGCGGGACATATTCACCCGCCGGATTCGCCGCCAGGTACCCCTCATAGGACTCGAGCGTGTCCGCCGCCTGTGCGGTCCGCCACTCGCGCCGGTCGGTGCAAGCCGTGAGCGCAAGGAGCGCGAGCAGCGCGAGGCCGAGGCGCGCAGAGCGTGAGCGGGCGTGGGTCTGAGACATCACCCCCGATTCTAGGTCAATGGCGCTGTCAGGTCATGCCCGCGACGCCGGAATGGCAGCGGCGGCCAGTTCCGCCACCACGAACCGGTCTGCCCAACCGGGCCCGGTGAGCGAATCAAGGAACCCGCAATGTCCGCCGGTCTCGGTGGTCACCACCCGTAACGCCGCCGGTCGCGCCACGCGCGCGAGGTCCGCCGACGGGATGATGGGGTCGTCGAGGGCTGCGACCAGCGTGGCGGGGACCTCGAGGCCAGCCAGCCGATCGCCCGTGATGGCATAGCCCTCGAAGTAGGCCGCCACTTCAGAGTAGCCTGCATGCGAGAGCACCAGTTCACGGGTCATACGCCGCAGGTCACCCGACCCCAACATTTCGTTAAACTCGAACTCACCTGGCCACGCGGCCTGCTTGCGGCGCAGTGAGCGGCTCCACTTGTGGACGAAATAGCGCCGATAGAGCGCAAGACCGTTCTCGAGCGCGTCCATACAGGTCGCCGGATCGAGCACCGGGGAGATGCCGATCGCACGCTCGAGGCGTAAGCCCTCCTGCGGTGCAGCAGCCGCGATCCGCAGCATGAAGTTGCCGCCGAGCGAGAACCCCGCGAGCGCCAACGGCTGCGCCGGCATCAATGATTGAAGTCGCCGTACGGCACCGATCACCTCGGGCAGCCGACAGGAATGGAAAAGGTCCCGGTTGAGGTGATGAGTGTCGCCATGGTCCCGCAGATTGAGACGCACCACATCGTGACCCTGCTCTAAGAGCGTCTGCGCGAGCGACAGCACATAGAGCGAGCGGGCGCTGCCCTCCCAACCATGCAGGAGCACGACCGTCGGTCGACCCGGTGCGCGGCACCTCGCGCGGGCGGCGAGGGGCGCCGGGGAATGGAAAGCCTGCAGACGCACGCCTTCGCCGCAGTCGAGCAACAACTCACGGCTCGCCGCCAGCATCGGCCTCGCCCGTCGCTCCACCAACGGCCGGCGGCCCGGCAAGCTCGGCAGGATCGACTGCAGGTGTTTGCCGCGCAACCAACGCGGTGGCCGGAACTCGGTGGAGGGAGACATGGCCGTGGGCGCCTCAGTCCTTGAGACCCGTACCGCGGTCCATGAGCCTCAGCGCCACGAAGAACAACACCACCGCAGCGAGTGCCATGATGCCGAAGGCCCAACCGACCGCGACATCCGACCGGTCGAGGAAACCGAAGCGGAACGCGTTCACCATGTGCAGCACCGGGTTGGCGAAGGACAGCGTCCGCGCCCATTCCGGCAGCAGGTTGATGGAGTAGAAGACGCCGCCGAAATAGGTGAGCGGCGTGAGGATGAAGGTCGGTATCCAGTTGACCTGGTCGAAGTTGCGGGCGAACACCCCGTTGATGAAGCCCGCCAGCGAGAAGATGATGGCGGTGAGCAGCATCGCCACGAGCGTGGCGAGCAGGTGGTGGACCGGCAGGTGCGTGAAGCAGAGCGCGACCACGGTGACCGCACCGCCGACCAGCAACCCGCGCAGCACACCACCGCCCACATACCCGGCCACGATGATCCAGTTGGGCAGCGGAGCGACCATGATCTCCTCGAGGTAGCGGGCGAACTTCGCGCTGAACACCGACGAGGAGACATTGGCGTAGGAGTTGGTGATCACCGCCATCATGATGAGACCGGGCGCGATGTACTGCATGTAATCGATGCCGTCCATCTGACCGATACGGCTGCCGATCAGGCTGCCGAAGATCACGAAGTAGAGCGCTGCAGTGACCGCTGAAGGTACGATGGTCTGGCCCCAGATGCGCAGGATGCGGCCCATCTCCCGCAGCACGATGGTCTGGAAGCCGATCCAGCGGATGCGCGCCCGCGACGGAGCGGGGACCGGGACGGCAGCGGACGGCAGCGCGCTCACGGCGCAGCACCCGAGCGGTCGACCAGTCGCATGAAGATCTCTTCGAGGCGGTTGACCTTGTTGCGCATCGAGACCACCTGTACACCCTCCGCCGAGAGACTCGCGAACAGCCCGTTCAGGTCCTGGTCCTTGCCGACCTCCACCTCGAGGGTCTGCGGATCGGCGAGCTGGAACTCGTAACCGGCGATCTGCGGTGTCCTGGCGATCGGGGCACGCAAGCTGAGCACCAAGGTCTCGACATGCAAGCGCCGCAGCAGGCTGTCCATGCGGTCGGCTTCGGCGATGCGGCCACGGTCGATGATGGCGATGTTGCGGCAGAGGTTCTCGGCTTCCTCGAGATAGTGCGTGGTGAGGATGATGGTGATGCCTTGCTCGTTGAGTTCGCGCAGGAAATCCCACATGGAGCGGCGGATCTCGATGTCGACGCCCGCCGTCGGCTCATCGAGGATGAGCAGCTTCGGCTCGTGCACCAGGGCGCGCGCGATCATCAGCCGACGCTTCATGCCGCCCGACAGTGTGCGCGTCATGCTCCGCCGCTTGTCCCAGAGGGAGAGTTGCCGAAGATATTTCTCGGCGCGCTCGCGGGCGAGTGCACGCGGGATGCCGTAGAAGCCGGCCTGGTTGACCACGATGGTCTCCGGCGTCTCGAACATGTTGAGGTTGAATTCCTGGGGCACGATACCGATGCAGGACTTGGCGCCCTCGAGATCGGTGTCGAGGTCGTGGCCGAAGACCTGCACCGAGCCGGCGGTCTTGGTGACGAGCGAAGTGCAGATGCTGATGAGGGTGCTCTTGCCGGCGCCATTGGGCCCGAGCAACGCAAAAAAATCCCCTTCAGCCACCTGTAAGTCTATGCCCTGAAGGGCGTGGACTCCGTTGCGATACCGCTTGGAGAGGCCGTGGACCGATAGCGCGTGCATGAGGTTTTACGATAGCACGACACCGACCCGGACTGCGGGACGATCAACGCAATCGACGCGACCCGATCCGCACCGGCGCCGAAGGCGTACGCGCTACCGCAGCGAGCCGCTGTAGACCATGCAGGGTGTCCTGCCAGAGTGCCGCGGGATCGGTATGCCCAGCGGCCTGGAGACGCCCCGTCCAGTGCCGCGGTTCATCGCCCCAACGCAACGCAAGCCAATGTCCGGCGACCTCGGTGAACGCATCGAGGTTCGGCAGCGTGAGGGTGCGGAACGCGGCGCAGCCGGCCGGTGAGATCCCGAGCAGCAGGCTCGCAGCGGTGGGGGCGGTGCGGCAAGTCTGCCAACAGAAGTGGCACAACAGTCTCGCGAATGCCCGACCTGCGGGCCGGGCGCACCATGAGACGACGCGATGCGGATCATCGCTGACCGCCCAACTCGGCGAACGGTGCGCGGTCAAAGCTGCATCGATCGACAGCTCGAACAACAGGAACGGCGCCTCAGCGACGCGTGCGAGCGCGGCCTCGTCGAGCGCCAGCCAGTCGCTGCGCAGAGCATCGATGGCAGCGAGGCCGGACGAACGTCCATCGGCCAAGGCTTCGCGCACCACACGCAGACCTCGCAGATTCATCTCAGCGACCAAGCGGAACGCCTCGATGTCGACGGCCAAAGGGAAATCTTCGGCGGCCTCGTAAGATGCACGCGAGATCGCATGCGGCACGGGCGGGTTATTGTCAGCTTCCATCATTCCTCCCTGTTCACGCCATTAATGTGGCTCAAAAATGCTTGGATTGCAGCCTGATATTTGCGATATTTTCATCGAAACACGCATCTACTCCGTCTGCGCTGCGGATATCCGGCTTATGGTCAAAGAAGCGCGTGAGCCTCTTCCATCGATGGATCCACCGACCGTCACCCCACCGCATCGCCCAAGGAGTTCCTCATGCGCGTCACCGACGACCGCTACAACCGCGACCGGTTGCGTCTCGAGATCGCCCTGCGTCTCATAGGCCACGAGGCGCGCACACAAACCATCCGCCGTTGGACAGGACTCAGCGACGATCGGATACGCAAGCTGGTCCGTTCGTACATCCGCCCCGGCGCGGGAGTCCGACGGCATCGCGGAAAGTCGCCGCAACAGGTCAGATTTTTTCTGCGTGGCGGCAGCGACGACGCCCATGCGCTCGCCGCGATGCTGCTGTTGTTCGGCGTGCTGCCGCCGAGGCCCGCCGCAGCACGGACGCCCGACGGTGCGCCGTCACCGCTGCCATCGCTCGCGAGGGGGCGGCAGTTGTGCGAAGCCTACGAGATCTATCGGCGCGTGGTGCCGCAAGCGCGCATCGACTTCGAGCATGCCGTGTTCCTCGCCATCGCGCTGCATACTGCCGATGAGATCCGCCTGCAGTGGTGCCACTCCTGCGATGCCGCGAACATCACCGAACACAGCGCAGTGCGCCTCCCGCCCTGCCGAGCCTGCGGCGCAGCATTGCGGGACACTGTTATAATGAGACCCGATCATTGAACCGCAGGGTCCGGGAGCCATGCCGACCGCCACCCTCGTCATCAGCCACAACTTCCTAGCCGGTCCGTACATCGACCGCCGCTCGGAGTCGCGCGAGGAAGCCGACTGGCGGGCGGCGGCGGTGTCGGATCCGGGGACCCTCTTCCTGCTCGCGCGCGGCACTGCCCACCCCATCGGCGGGGAGCACCCGTCCGTCATCTTTGTGCGGGCGGATGACCCCGCGGTTCGCTCCGCAGCGCTCGAGTCGTGGGTGCTGCTCGGCTGGTACCGCGAGGCGCGTTGCGTGCTGGTGCAACTCGGCGAAGATGTACCGCCGCCGCCCGGTGCTCGCTTCGAGGAGTTACGGCCCTTGGCGGCCCTGCTCGATGGCGAACAAGCGGGCCTCTTGGCCTACGCGCGTGCGCTCACCTATTGGCAACGGCGGCATCGGCACTGCGGCGTCTGCGGTGCACCCTGCGAGCCGCAGCGCGCCGGGCATGTCATGCGCTGCAGCGACCCGTCCTGCGCCACGGAGTCCTTTCCGCGCATCGACCCGGCGGTGATCGTGCTCGTCTCGGACGGCGATCGCGCGCTGCTCGGTCGTCAGGCGAGCTGGCCGGCCGGCCGGTATTCCACCGTCGCGGGCTTCGTGGAGCCCGGTGAGAGCCTCGAAGACACGATCGCCCGCGAGGTTCTCGAAGAAACCGGGGTCGTCATCCACGACACCTGCTACCACTCCTCGCAACCCTGGCCTTTTCCGTCGTCGCTGATGCTGGGCTTCACGGCGAGCGCGGCACCGGACGCCCGACCACGGCCGAGCGAAGAGCTCGAGGACGTGCGCTGGTTCAGCCGGGCCGCCATCGCCGCGGGCGAGATCCTGCTGCCCCCGCCCACCTCCATCTCACATCGGCTGATCGCCCAATGGTTCGATGCGCACGGGTCCGAACCGCTCGCCGCGATCACGGCACGCAGCGGCCCTTGGTATGGCGGCGGCGGAGGCCCGCGTTGAGCGCCCTCGAAGCACTGTTGCCGATCGCGCTCGGCGTGGCCTTGGCAGCAGCGGTGGGTCTGCGGGTGTTCTTGCCGCTCTGTGCGCTGTCCTTGGCGGGTTGGATGGGATGGGTCGAACTGTCCGAGGGCTTCGCCTGGCTCGGCAACTGGCAGGCATGGGTGATGCTGTCGGTCGCAGCGGTGATCGAGATCGCGGCGTATTACATTCCCGGCCTCGACAACGCCTTGGATGCGATCGCGACCCCGGTCGCAATCGGCGCCGGAACACTCGCGACCGCCGCCGTCATCACCGACCTGCTTCCGCTCGTCAAATGGACCACTGCCGTGATCGCGGGCGGCGGCATGGCCGGACTCACCCAGGGCGTCACCTCGCTGCTCCGCCTCAAATCCACCGCCACTACCGGTGGCTTGGCGAACCCGATTCTCGCCACCGGCGAACTCGGCGGCGCAGCGCTGCTGAGCGCCGCGGCACTGGCCGCACCGTTGCTGGCACTCGGTCTCGTGATGGCCAGCATCTGGTCGGCGACTCGTTGGCTGCGACGGCGCCTGCGGCGCCCTTTGGACCACGAGCCGATACCTCCCAGACCATTACAGTAGAATCGGGACATCATTACGGCCCCAAAGGCTGCCCTGCCCCCGATGTCCCGAGCCGCCTCGACCTGCCCCGTGCTGCTCGCCCTCGTCGCCCTGCTCTGGCCGGCGGCACGGGCGGACATCGACATCCAAGTCAGCGGTGTCGACGAGAACATCCGGCGCAATGTGCTCGTGTTCCTCAGCCTTGAGCGCTACAAGACGCGCGATGATCTCGACGAAGCGCTGATCGGTCGACTCGGTGAGCGCGCTGAGCGCGAGGCGGCTTCAGCACTGCGACCGTTCGGCTACTACACCCCGCAAGTGCGCGCCGAAGTCGTCCGCACGGCACCGGGCGAATGGCGAGCGCGTATCGCCATCGAGCCGGGCGAACCGGTGCGCCTCGAAGAGGTCCGGGTCGAGATCAGCGGCGCAGGGCTCGAGCATCCCGCGTTCCGGACGCTGCTCGATGAGCTGCCACTGCGTCGCGGTGAGCGCCTCAGCCATGCGGCCTACGATGGGGTAAAAGGTGAACTGCAGCGTCTGGCAGCCACCCTCGGCTACGCCGAGGCGCGCCTGTCGGCCAACGAGATGCTGGTGGACCTCGAGAGCCGCACGGCACGCATCCACCTCGCGATGGAGACCGGACCTCGGTACTCGTTCGGTCCCACCACCATCACGCAACGCTCGCTCGACGAAGACCTGCTGCGTCGTTACCTGCGCTTCCGCGAGTCCGCTCCCTACGATGCCACCGAACTGCTGCGCAGCCAGTTCGCGCTCGATGACAGCCAGTATTTTTCGACAGTAGAGGTCATCGCGGGTGAACCCGACCGTTCGACCCTGCTGATCCCAGTATCCGTGCTCGCCGAACCGAACCGCCGCAACCGCTATTCGGCCGGTGTCGGATACGCGACCGACAGCAAGGCGCGCGGCACGCTCAGCTGGGAGAACCGACGCTTCAACGACAGCGGTCACCGGATGCGTGCCGAACTCAAAGCTGCGCAGATCGAGCAATCCTTCGAGGCACGCTATGTGATCCCCATCGGCGACCCGGCGCTCGAAAAACTGTCTTTCGAGGCCCGCTGGGCGCGCGACGACCGCGGCGATCTCGAGACGCGCACGCTGCGGTTCCAGCCGTCCGTCACGCATGTGCTCGGCGACTGGCAACGCGTGCTGTCCACGTCGCTCTCGAACATCGAGACGATCACGGCGGCCACGCCCACGCAACCCTCCTCCCGTGACTCCAGTCTTTTGGTCATCCCGGCCATCAGCTACTCATCTATCCCGCGCGGTTACCTCGGCGAAGCGCTGTTCTCGCGGACGTTCAACGCCGAGCTGCGGGGCTCCGCACAGGCGCTCGGTGCGCCGACCGAGTTCCTGCAGTTGAAGGTCGAGGCCGAGAAGGTCTTCAATCCCGCGCCCCTGTGGAACGCCTACCTGCGCGGCCAGTTCGGCACCACCTGGGTGACCGAGACCGAGCAGCTCCCCGGTACCGAGCGTTTCTTCGCCGGTGGTGACCGCAGCGTGCGCGGCTTCGGCTATAACGACCTCTCACCGCTCGATGAGGGTGGCGCGAGGATCGGCGGTCGCCACCTCTTCACCGGTTCTGCAGAGCTGATCCGCGATCTGCCGCGCAACCTCGCCCTTGCGGTGTTCGTGGACGTCGGCAACGCCTTCGACGATTTCGGCGATCCACTCCAGTACTCGGCGGGTATCGGCCTGCGGTTCAGGCTGCCCGTGGTGAGCGTCGGCATCGACCTCGCGCAACCGCTGACCAACCCACGCTGCCGCAGCGCGACACCCGATCCACGCTGCCGGACAGAACCAGGCTTCGACGCTCTGGACGGACCACGATTGCACCTCAATTTCTCACCCAAGCTATGACCATAAAAGTCCGCTGGCTGTTGCTGCCGATCGTGCTGCTGACGCTGACAGCGCTCGCCGCGCTCGCGGCGTTGGTCACCGTGATGCACTCGGAATCCGCGCTGCAGTTCATCGTGCGACAGCTGCCTGAGCGCTTCGGCAGCATCGAGCGCTTGGCGGTGAAGGACGTCAGCGGCACGCTCGCCAGCGGCGTGCGTATCGGCAGTCTGGAGGTCGAGCACGACCTCGTCGGCATCCGGGTCACTGGGTTGACGTTCCGCGTCGCGCCGCTGCCGCTCGTCTGGCAATCCATCGAGGTGCGCGGTTTCGACCTCCAGGAACTGCGCATCGAGCAACGGACGCGCGACCGGCCACCGCCCGAGCGCGCACCGCGGTTTCTGCCCGGCCTGCTCTCGATCTGGACCGAGGATGCGCGTGTCCGTCGCACCGTCATCCAACCGCTCGCAGGCAAACCCGTCGAGCTGCGCGATGCGATCTTGAGCGGCACGCTCTACGGCAAAGTGGCGCGGATCCGGCGAGCGGAACTCGCCCTCGCAGACCTGCAGGTGACCGCCCAAGGTCTGCTCACCGCCGACGATCCGCTCGATCTCGAGGGCTCAGCCACTGCGACGTTCACACCTGCCCAAGGGCCGCGCTGGGTGATCGTAGCCAGCATCGACGGTGACCTCGCGGGCGCTGCCGTGACCGGCGGCATACGCGAGCCGTTCCGGGCGGAGTTGGATGATGCGCAGTTCCGCACCCTCGCACCTTGGGGCCTCACCGGCGAGGCGATGATCAGCGACCTGGACATCGCCGAATTCGGCGGTGGCACGGCGCTCGGCATCCTCTCGGGCAGACTGACGCTGCGGCTCGACCGGAACGCCTACCGCGCCCAAGGCAGACTCGACGCTGCAGGCCTCGGGATCGGCCCGGTCGATGTCGACATCGATGCGATGTACGCCGAACGCCAGATCGCGCTGCGCCGCGCCGACCTGCAACACCCCGCCTCCGGGATGCGCGCGAGCACAGCCGGCACCGTGACCCTCGCCAAGGGCGATACCCTCGTCGATCTGCAAGGACGTTGGCAGGGCTTCCGTTGGCCCCTCACGGGACAGTCGGCACCGATCGTCAAAAGTCCTGCCGGAGAGTTCACGCTGGCGGGCGGAGGCCCTTGGTCGGTCACGAGCAGCGGTCGGTTCGAGGTACCCAATCTACCGCCGATCGACGAGACGATCACCGGCACGCTGTATCCCGAAAGGTTCGTCATCACGCGCAGCGAGATCCGTGCGCTGGACGCGCGGGCTGCGCTGGTCGGGGAGGTCAGTTGGAAACCGCGCGAAGCGTGGCGGCTGAAGGGGCCGGTTCGGGGCCTCAACCTCGGCAAACTGCGTCCCGATCTGCCGGGGTCGCTCGATTTCACCGTCGATGCGCGCGGCACCGGTTTCGGTGCGACCCAGATCATTGACGTCGATGTCGCCGCTCTTTCCGGCCGACTGCGCGGCGCCGCAGCGAGAGGGCGCGGTAGTGTCCGCTACGCGCAGGACGCGCTCACTTTCCGCAAGGTCGATGTCGCTGCAGGCGGCTTCCGTTTCGCGCTCGATGGCGAACTTTCCCCGCGCAGGCGCGATCTGCGGTTCCAGGTCGTGGCCACCGACCTCGGCGTGCTCGCTGCCGGCGCGCGCGGCAGCCTGCGTGCCGAAGGCACGCTGCGGGGTACGCCCGCCGCCATGTTGGTACGCGCGGCAGTGGCCGGCCGAAATCTCGACTATCAGGGGATCCGCGCCAGTACGCTCGAAGCGGACATCGATGTCGATCCGACCGGCGATCGCAACCGGCCGGCGCGCGCCAGTATCGTGGCACGCGATATCGAGGCCTACGGACAGGCATTCAAGGCACTGCGCTTCAGTCTGAACGGGCCGGTCGGCAACCATTCGCTCGCACTCGATCTCGATGGGGAGAGCCTCGCGCTCGAAGCCCACGGTACCGGTCGCATTGAAGGCGATCGTTGGCGTCAATCCTGGGATGGAGCCGATGTCGATCTGCCGGCTGACATCACCTTGACCCTCAGTTCACCGCTGGCGTTGTCGTTGTCCCCGGGTCGCATCGAGGCAGAACCTTTCTGCATGCGCAGCCGCGACAGCCGACGCTGGGGACAGGCCGTGACGCTATGCGCCGAAGGCGGTCTAGATCCCGCCGGTTGGCGCGCCAAAGGGAAGATCGATGGACTGCCTCTGGCGAGCCTGCTCGAAACGCCTTCGCCGAAGGCCAGTTACACAGGTCGCATGGACGCCACGGTCGATCTGCGCGGCAGCGACAAAGGTCCGCCGCTCGGTACGCTGCGCGTGGAGCTCGAAGACGCTGCGCTGCGGTGGCGCCGCGCGGGAGCGAAAGAGGACCTGATGGCGCTCGGAACCGGTCTGCTCACGGCTGAATCGACTGCAACCGGCGTGGAAGGTGCGCTGCAGCTCGCGGCTGGCGAACGCGGTAGCGTCGTAGGCACGCTGCAGATGACCCATGTTGCCGGGGACTGGCGTGCGACGCCGCTGCGCGCCACGCTCAAGGCCGACTCCACCGCGCTCGTGCTGCTGCACCTGTATGTGCCCGAGATCGATCGCGCCGCAGGCGACCTGTCCCTGGATCTCGTCATCGGCGGCACCCTCGGTGCGCCGCTCGTCAACGGCGTCGCGCGGCTTGCACGCGGCGAGCTCGACTTCTACCAGGTCAACCTCGCACTGCGCGACCTCACGGCCGAAGCCCGCCTCATTGATAACGGCTTCGTGTTGAAATCTTCGGGCCGCGCGGGTGAAGGTCGTATCGCGGCCGACGCGGAGCTCGTCTGGCGCGATCGCGAACCGTACGGCGAGCTCAGCGTCAAGGGCGATGACCTGTTGGTAACGGATGTCCCGGAAGCGCGCATCACGGCCTCGCCCGACCTGCAGTTCCGGGTCGCGGGCCGCGACCTCTCGGCCACCGGCGTGGTCCGCATCCCCTATGCGCGCCTAGTGCCCGCCGATCTCACGGGTGCTGTTCTATCCTCCGCAGACGAGGTGCTCGTCGGCGAGGAGCCTGTCGATCCCGGCAGCAGCTTCCGAGTCTCGAGCAACATCCGCTTGGTCCTCGGTGACAAGGTCACCCTCGACTCGTTCGGCTTGAGCGGGCGGCTGGCAGGCACACTCAATGTCATCACCCAGCCCGACGGCAACAGCCGCGGCTCAGGGGAGCTCGGCGTCGCCGAGGGGAAGTATGCGGCGCTCGGCCGCCGTCTCGACATCGAGCGCGGTCGGCTGGTCTTCACCGGCGGCGCGCTCAACGACCCGGGCGTCGATATCCGTGCGACCAAAGAATTCCCGGAAGTGAAGGCCGGCGTGAATGTCCGCGGTACGCTGCGCGCACCACGCATGACCTTCTTCGCTGAACCGTCGCTGCCGCAGTCACAGATCGTCTCGTTGTTGTTGGCGGGTGGCACGTTCGACAGTGCGCAAGGCGATGCGGCGAGCGCCGGCCGCAGCGCCCTGATCGCACAGGGCGGCGCGATCCTCGCCCAGCAGCTCGGCCAACGCATCGGCATCGAGGATGTCGGCATCGAGCAGAACCTCGCCAACGAGGCCTCGCTGGTGCTCGGTAAGTACCTCTCACCGAGGCTCTATGTCAGCTATGGCATCTCGCTCGCCGAGGCGATCAACACCTTGAAGATGCGTTACACCATCAACGACCGCTGGACCATCAAGACCGAAGCCGGCAAGGAAGTCAGCGCGGACATCGTCTACACCGTCGAGAAGGACTGACCCCCACCGCCGGCGCACCACCCGCCCCGGCGCACCACCTACCTTGGCCGCAGGCTACACTGCGGAGGATGTCCCGGACCCGGCTCAACCAGACTCTGCCGGCAGCGCCCGCGCTGCGGTGGGTTGCATGCGACCTGTCCGCGGCCCAACCGACGCTGGCAAGATGATCGGGCCCGTGCGCATCCTCTTGGTCTACGGCGGCCAGCCGAGCGGTCGCACCGAACAGCTTCGCCGCGAGGTCGTCGCGGGCATCGCCTCGGCTGCGCGAGCCGACGACGATGGCGCAGCCGACGCGCCAGGCGCGGAGCCAGGCACGATGTATGAACTGCGTGAACGGCACGCGCTCCTCGCCACGACCGATGACCTGTTGTGGGCCCAAGGCCTATTGCTCGGGACGCCCGAGCACTTCGGCTACATGTCGGGTGCCCTCAAGGATTTCTTCGACCGCAGCTTCTATCCGGCGGAAGCGCGCACGGCCGGTCTGCCGTACGGACTGTTTGTCAGCGCAGGCAACGACGGGCGCGGCACGATCACCGCCGTGGAGCGGATCGTCGCGGGCTATGGCTGGCGGGCGATCGCGGATCCGGTGCGGGTCGTGGGCGACCCGGACGAGGCCGCGCTCGCGCGTTGCCGGGAACTCGGCGGTACGCTCATCGCCGGCTTAGCGGCCGGGATCTTCTAGCGTCCTAATGCGCGCTGCGCAGCCACATATCCCGGAGCCAGTTGCAGCGCCCGCTCGAAGAACTGCTGCTCGGTCTCGCGATCGCCTTCTTGGCGCTTGCAGCGACCCGCCCAAAAGTAAGATTCAGGCGCGCCCCAGCGGATGTTGCTCGCGAGCTCGTCCTTCCCAAAGGCGGTCGTCGCCTCGAGGAACCGCTCACAACCTTTTTCCTGATCGCCGAAGAATCCAGGACCGAACCAGTTCAAGAGGCCATCGACGAACAAAGCCCGCGGATTGCGCGGTGCCAGTCTCAGCGATGTTTCGATGTCGTCGGCAGCGTCCGAACGATGCATGAACCAGCTGATGAGGCTGGCGTACCCGAGATAGACATGACAGGCGGCGCGCAGGTTATAGGCGTCACTGAAGCGGGGGCTCGCCTTGAGTGCAGTGTCCAACGCGTCGACACAGGCTTCGCCAGCCGCCTCGACCTGTTCGTCACGCCGCGCATCCCGCGCCAAGTGCATCACGCGGAACTTCACGAAAGCGTAGCCGTAGAGCGTCATCGGATCCTGCGATCGCTGCCAACTGCGGGTATCAGCCTCGATGCGCTCGAGCGCAGCAGTGTCGGCTCTGAGGAAGGCCTGCTGGGCGCGGTTGCCCATCGAGACGACCGTGCTGCCGTCGAGGGACTGGGCGAGAAGGGGGGGCGATGCCTACCGACCCGAGCGCCAGAGTTACGATGACCGGCAAGACCGGGATACGGCGGCGGATAGCGGGGAGAAAGTGCTTCATATGGCACGCCTTGCTTGGCACAAAAGTAGCTGGCGTGACTTTACATTAACCTTTTCCTGGGCAGCGCATCAAAGATTCGGCGTCCGGCACTAGCGCCCGAGCGCCCGGCGGGCTGCGACGAACCCCGGCGCCCAAGCCAGCGACCGCTCGAAGGACCGCTGGGCAGCGGCGGCGTCTCCGGCTTCACGGGCGCAGCGGCCGACCCAGAAGTGGGCTTCCGCAGCGCCCCACTCGATCCCGCCGGCACCTCCCGCCCCGCCCGGTCCCGCGGCGTCGAAAGCGGCGGCGGCGGCCCGAAAGCGCGCGCAAGCTTTGCCCTTGTCTCCCCCGACGAAGGCCGGGCGGAAATAGAGCCCGAAGCCCTCGACCAATTGCACCCGCGGATGACCGGGCTCGAGCGCGAGTGCCGCCTCGATCGCCTTGCCGCTCCGTGACCCGTTGCGGATCGCGCCGAGGCCACCGAGGTTGGCGAGATAGCCATGGCAGGCTGACTGGAGAGCGAACGCCTCGACGAACTTCGGGTCAGCGTTCACCGCTGCCGCAGTCGCGGCGACACAGGCAGCACCGGCGCGCTCGGCGTCCTTGTCACGCTTGGCGCCGATCGCGCGCTGCAGCACGCGGAACTGCACGAAGCCTAGGGTATAGCGGTCCTGCGCCTTGGACGATGTGGCGAGGCCGGTCGCAGAGGCTGCGACGCGGGCGAAGGCTGCATCGTCGCCAGCGAACCACGCGCTCTGTGCCTGCGCGGCGATCGCGCCACGATCAGCCGCTTGGACGATCGACTGGGCGGCCGCGGGCATCGCCACTGCAGCAAGCAGGCTCAAGCCGATCCACGGGACGACAGCCCTCATCATGCCGGACGGGTCACCTGACGAGCCGCCTCACTTGGTGAAGCGCAGCGTCATGCGATCCGACTCGCCGATCGCGTCGTACTTGCTGCGGTCGAAAGTCGGGTCGGCGGGCTTGCCGGAACCGTAGGCCACCGTCGTCCGCGTGGGCGGCAGCGTCCACACGCCGAACGGATGGTCTGCGTTGTCCTTCGGGTTGGCGTTGATCTCGGACCGGGCGACGAGCCTGAGACCGGCGCGCTTCGCGGCATCGATCACGAACTGCTCAGTGACATAGCCCGAGGCGCCCTTGTCTTCGGGCGTACCGGGCTTCGCTCGGTGCTGCTCCACAGCCAACGAGCCGCCCGGCTTGAGGGCGCGCGCGACCTGTGCGAAGTAACGATCGACCATCCCCTCTTGGCGCATCCAGCCGTGGATGCCGCGCGAGAGCAGGATGAAGTCGTGCTGGGACTCCGCGAGCGGGGGCGCCACCGGCCCCCAGTTCACGAGCTCGACCTTGCCATAGACCGATGCGTCGGCGTAACGCGCGGCAAAGGCGTCGCGGCCCTGACGGGCGGCAGGCGTGAGGTTCGGGTTGGTGAGGTCGACCGAAGTCGCGGTGTAACGACCGCCGGTACGCGCCGCGTACGGCGCCAGGATCTGCGTCCACCAGCCACCGCCGGGCTGCACCTCGAGGATGGAGGCACCGGGCTTCAGGCCCCAGAATGCCAAGGACGGACCAGGTCGCCGCTCGGCATCGCGCTCTTTCTGCTCAGCGCTGCGCGAGCTGCTCGCGAGTACGGAATCGATCGCGGCACGCGACGGCTCAGGCTCACCCGTGGTCGCACACCCGGTCAGGAAAAAGGACAGCGCAACGAGCGCCAGGGGACGGATTGCGGACATGGGTGGCTCCTTCGATGGGACACGAGATTCGGTTGCACAGAGGCTAGCAGAAGCGCACGGGACCGTGCAGCCGTTCGCTACGGGATCGCCCCAGTCGCGCTTTGCCCCCCCTGCTCCGCGAGGCCGGTTATCGTATCGGCCCATGACTGTGCCCGCTCCATCACACGGCGCCCCTCCTCATTCGATCGGTGAGGGCGATGCGGCGGCTCGGCCGCTCACGCTGCGCCCTGCACGCCGCGACGAAGCCGACGCGTTGTCGGCCTTGGTCAATTCGGCCTATCGCGGCGATTCGAGCCGCGCCGGTTGGACGACCGAAGCGGATCTGCTCGGCGGCCAGCGGACCGACCCTGCGGCGCTTCGGGAATTCATGGCCGCCGGCGAGCCCGCCCTCGACCGGGTGCTGTTGGTGTACGACGGCGCGGCAGGCGAGTCCAGCCTCGGCAGACCGCCGGAAGCCTGTGTACAGCTCGAACGGCGCGGCGACGACGCCTACCTCGGCATGCTCACGGTACAGCCGGTCCGGCAGGCAAGCGGCCTCGGAAGGCGCTTGCTGGATGCCGCGGAGGGCTGGGCTGCGGCGCATTGGGGAGCGCGCACGATCATCATGACCGTGATCACGCAGCGACCGGAACTCATCGCCTGGTACGAACGGCGTGGCTACAACGCCACGGGGGAGACCGCGCCCTTCCCCTACGACGACACCCGCTTCGGCGAACCGAAGCGGCCGGACCTGCAGTTTATCGTGCTGCGCAAGCCGCTTGGCGGCTGACGACACTGTCACAGTCTGCCGGTAGAGTCCGGCGGATGTCCCAAGCGCGCGCCCGAGTGACCACCGGCTGCCTGCTGCTCGCAGCGGCATGGCTCACTTTGGCTGCATCGCCGGGGCCTGCGGCAAGAGCGGCGGACGGGCAGAATACCGTGATGACAGATCTACCCCTGCGTACACCGCTCGTCATCGCCCATCGCGGCGCCTCCGGGTACAGACCGGAACACACACTCGAGTCCTATCGGCTCGCCATCGAGATGGGCGCCGATTTCATTGAGCCCGATCTCGTCTCCACCCGCGATGGCCGTCTGGTCGCGCGGCACGAGCCCGACATCACCGAGACCACGGACATCGCGCAGCGGCCCGAGTTCGCGGCTCGACGGCGGACGGCGCGGCTCGACGGTGTCGAGCATGTCGGTTGGTTCACGGTGGACTTCACGCTCGAGGAGTTGCGCACGCTGCGTGCCGTGCAGCCGAGGCCGGGCCGATCCAAAGAATTCGACGGATTGTTCCAAATCCCGACCCTCGAGGAGATCATCGCGCTCGCCCGATCCGCCTCGGCGGCAGGCGGCCGGACGATCGGCATCTATCCCGAGACCAAGCATCCGACCTGGCACTGCGAGCAGGGTCTGCCGCTCGAACCGGCGCTGCTCGCGGCGCTTGCGGAGGCCGGCTGGACCTCTCGCGAAGCGCCGGTGTTCATACAATCCTTTGAGAGCGGCAACCTGCGCTGGCTGCGCGGCCAGACCGGGGTGCGTCTCGTGCAACTCGTAAGCGGTGGCGACCTCGACGCCGACGGTCGTGTACAGGCTCCGGATCGCTGGAGCAGCGCAGGCGGTTGCACGCGTTATCCGCAGGGCGATCTGCCGACGGACTTCACCCAAGCCGCATCTTTCGCGCAGATCGCAGCCTATGCGGACGCCGTAGGCCCCTGGAAGCGTCACATCATCGGTAGCCGGCGCGGCGAGGGGCCTGAGGCTGCCGACGACGACACCGAGCGCACCCGGCTCACGACCGCCCCCACCCGCTTCGTCGAGCTCGCGCACGCCGCGGGGCTCGCCGTGCATCCCTGGACCTTCCGCGACGAGCCGCAGCATCTCGCCGCCGACTATGCCGGTGACCCGACAGCCGAATATCGCCAGTTCGCCGCGCTCGGCGTCGATGCACTGTTCAGCGATTTCCCGGACACCGCGGTCCGGGCGCTGCGCGACGCTGCACGCTGACCGCCGACAAAGAAAAAGGCCCAGCGGTCGCCCGCCGGGCCCTTTATCCAACCGACGCAGTCCGGTCAGAACTTGTAGTTCAACTCCAGACCGATCTGCCGCTCACGGCGCAAGGAGCCGAAGATGGCGCGGGGAATCGTGTAGGCCGCCACCGTGGTCGGCGGCAAACCGGGATCCAAGGTCACCCCAGGTATACCTACCAGGTACCCATGCAACCAACGCGTGGCGCCCGGCAGCGAATCCTCGTCCAGCAGGTTGCGGCCGTAGAGGCCGACCCGCCAGCTGTCGGTCTCGATGCCGATACGGGCGCCGGCGAGCAACGCCGAACCGGTGTACGCGGTGCCGTGGACCTGGACGTACTTTTTACTGGTGTACGACAGATCGGCGTTTATATAGAGCCGGTAGTCTCCACCGAACACCGGCTGCGAATAGTCGCCGGTCAACGCAGCCGTGTGCTTGGCGGCCAACGGGAAGGGGTTCCCCACGATCGAGGGGTTGCCCCGACCGTTGAGGTTGCGGGCCGGGTCGGTCGGGTTGGCGGGGTTGTAGATGCCGCCGCCGCTCGTGATCTGCCACTGGAAGTCGTCGATGCCGTTGGTGAACTCGGTGTCCGCCAGGGCGTAGTTGAAGCCGACGGTGAAGTCATCCGTCACGGCGTAGCGGCTCTCGATCTCGAGGCCCGTGATCTCGCCGTCACCCTGGTTGGTGGCGATCGAGGTCACGGCGCCCACCGAGTTCGTGATCGGCGTGGTGAGCTGGACATCGTCGATCTTCATCTTAAAGACCCCGACGTTCAGCACGAGGCGCCGATCGAACCACTGCGACTTCATGCCCAACTCGTAGTTGACCGACTCCTCCTGGAGGAACGATTCGTCGGCAAGGCGACCGTTGATGATCGCGACCGCACCGTTGAAACCACCCGGCTTGTAGCCCTTGGCATAGATCGCGTAGAGGGTGATGTCCTCGTTGAGCTTGAAGTCGACCGTCGCACGCGGCGTGGTGGACTGCCACTCGTCATTGCCGCGGAGCGCGGAGTTATAGGTCGCGGCCGCGGTCGGACCGGCCTGGTTGTTCACCACCGACGACCAGTCGATCTGTCCCTTGCGCTCCTCGGCCCGGCGAATCTCGAGGCTCGCGGAGAGCCGATCCGTGAAGTCGAAACCGATCGAGCCGAAGTAGCCCGTGTTGTAGATGTCGGAGAGTTGTTCGGGACGGTCCTGGCCGTCCAAGCTCGCGAAATCGATGCGATATTTCTTGTTCTCCCACTCGTAGTGGTAGATGCCGACCATCCAGCGCAGCCGGTCTTCCTGCGGCGATTCGATGCGCAGCTCGCTCGACCAGTCCTCGAAGGTGTTGATGTCCGCAGAACTGCCAATAGCCATCGGCTGAATGCCGTTGACGTTGGCGCCGATGATGTTGACCTCCGAGTGGTCGCTGTCCGCACCGGTCTTGAGGGATTCATCGCGCCAACCGCCGTTCAGGACGAGGTTGTAGCCCGAGCCCATGATGTCCCAGCGGAAACTGGCCGAGGCGAACTCCGCATCGCGGTGGACGCCCGAGAACGCCACGCCTTGGCGTTTGTCGTAGATCAAAGCACCCGGCGCTTGCCCGCGCAAGGTCGACGGGATGCCGATCACCCCCGGACCCGGGCGGGTCACCGGCGCATCGCTGAGGTAGATGAGGCCCGGCTTCACTTCACCGCAGAACCACTGGTTGGGGTTGTCGGTCGAGGTGCTGTTGTAAGAGCCGAGCGATCGCGTGCCGGGCGCGCAGTGGTTTTCGCCACCTGATTGGAGGAAGAGCGGCCGCGAACCGTCACGATCGCGGGTGCTCTGGTATCGCAGGCGCAGCTCCGTGGTCTCGGTGGGGGTGATTTCGAGGTTCAAGCCGAAAGAATTGCTGTTCTCATCGCCGACATTACGACCGGTGAGCTGATTCACCTGTTGGCCGTCGAAGTCGTAGTAGCGCCCGTTGACGCTGCCCGCGAGCCAATCCGTGAGGCGCCCAGCGACGCGCGCGCTGAGGTTGCGCTCATCGGTGTCGAAACTCGCCGATGCGTTACCGGTGGTGGTATCGCCGATCCGCTTGGTCACGAAATTGATGGCACCCGAGTAGGTGTTACGGCCATACAGCGCGCTTTGCGGACCGCGGATGACCTCGACGCGCTCGACATCGTTCATGTCGAGACTCTGGATGGCGCCTTGGTAATAGACGCCGTCGATGAAGTACGCGGCGCCGGTCTCGACCGAGGCGTTGGTGCCGGCGAGCACGCTGGCCAGACCACGGACCACGGGACGCTCGGTGGCGCGCCCGAAGGACTTGGAGAACACGAGTCCGGGGGTGAACTTCGCGACATCATCGAGCGAGGTGACCTGCCGGTTGGCGATGTCTGCCGCAGACAACGCGGTGACGGGCAATGGCACATCCTGCAGGGATTCCTCACGCTTGCGGGCGGTGACCACCACCTCGTCAAGGGTCGGCCCGCGTGCCTCGGCGCTGTTCGACTGGGCGAGGGTCGGTTGACCCGCCAGCGTGGCGACACCCAGGGAAACGACCATCGCCCAAGGGGCGTGTTTGCGGTTGATCATCGTGATAACTCCGTGACGGTCGGCTCTTCGGCCGGTTGTTAGAAAAATCACTCTAGGACAAAAACATACCGGAAAAAGCACCAATAACCCCTTGTCGCGAAACCGCAACATAGCTTCGGCCATCCTGCGGTCATATGTCGCTGCGCAACTGTTCGACGATCGCGGGGTTTTCGAGCGTGCTGATGTCGGAAGTGATGGGCTCGCCGCGGGCGATCGCGCGCAGCAATCGGCGCATGATCTTGCCGGAGCGGGTCTTCGGCAGGTTGTCGGCGAAGCGGATGTCCTCGGGCTTGGCGATGGCGCCCAATTGCAGGGCGACCCAATCGCGCAACTCGCGCGTGAGCGCGACAGCGGCTTCACCGATCGGCCGTTCGCCGCGGCACACCACGAACGCGAACACCGACTCGCCCTTGATCTCGTGCGCCCGACCGACCACGGCTGCCTCGGCGATGCGCGGATGGGCCACCAGCGCCGACTCAATCTCCATCGTCCCGAGCCGATGACCCGCCACGTTCAGCACATCGTCGATGCGACCCATGATCCAGAAGCAACCGTCGGCGTCGCGGTGGGCGCCATCACCGGCTAAGTAGAGATGGCCTTGGAACTTCGACCAATAGGTCTCGAGGTAACGGGCGTTATCGCCCCATATCGTGCGCAGCATCGACGGCCACGGCCGCCGCACGACGAGGTACCCACCGGCGCCCGGCGTGGTGACGCTGCGCCCGTGGTCATCGACGATGTCGGCGAAGATCCCAGGCAGGGGCTGGGTGCAGGAACCGGGCTTGAGCGTGGTCACGCCCGGCACCGGTGCGATCATGATTGCACCGGTCTCGGTCTGCCACCAAGTGTCGACGATCGGGCAACGGCCGCCGCCGATCACGCGGTGGTACCACATCCATGCCTCGGGGTTGATCGGCTCGCCGACGCTGCCGAGCAGCCTTATCTTTGAAAGCGAGTGGCGTGCGGGCAGCGCGTCGCCGAGCTTCATCAGCGCGCGGATCGCGGTCGGCGCGGTGTAGAACACGGTGACGCCGTGGCGCGCACAGATCTCCCACATACGGTCGCCTGCCGGGAATGTCGGCGCGCCCTCGTACATCACCAGCGTCGCCCCCACGGCGAGCGGACCGTAGGCCACATAGCTGTGCCCCGTGATCCAGCCGACATCCGCGGTACACCAGAAGACATCGTCGTGCCGCAGGTCGAACACCCAACGGGTGGTGACCTTGGCGCCGAGCAGGTAGCCCGCGCTCGAGTGCTGGATGCCCTTGGGGCGACCGGTGGATCCGGAGGTGTAGAGCAGGAACAACGGGTGCTCCGCATCGACCCACTCGGGATCGCAGGCCGCAGGCTGGTCGGCGATCGCATCGTGCCACCAGACATCGCGGCCGGGGACCATCGAAACAGCCGCGCCGGCACGCCGCAGCACGAACACGGTCGCGACGCTCGCGCAGCCCTCGGCGAGCGCTTTGTCGGCAGCGGCCTTGAGCTCGACCACCTGACCACCCCGCCAGCCACCGTCAGCGGTGATCACGCAGCTCGCGCCGGCGTCCTCGATCCGGTCTTTCAACGAGATCGCGGAGAAACCGCCGAACACCACCGAGTGGATCGCGCCGATGCGTGCGCAGGCCTGCATCGCGATCACCGCTTCGGGCACCAGCGGCAGATAGATCACCACGCGGTCACCGCGGCCGATGCCGCGCGCCTTGAGCGCGTTGGCGAAGCGGCAGACTTCGGCATGCAGCTCGCGGTAGCTGAGGCGACGCATGTCGCCCGGCTCGCCCTCGAACACGATCGCGGTGCGATGACCGTGTTCCGCGAGGTGCACATCGAGGCAGTTATACGAGACGTTCAACGCGCCATCGGCGAACCAGCGGTAATTGGGCGCCGCCGACTCATCGATCGTCTGGGTGAACGGGCGCTGCCAGGCGATCTCCGAGTGCGCGAGCTCCGCCCAGAATCCGAGCGGATCGGCTGCGGCACGCCGGTGCAGCTCGCCGAGTTCTTCAGCCTTCAGGGAAGCGGCGGCGGCGAACGCGGGGGGCGGCGGGAAGCTGCGCTCCTCGACCAGCACCGAGGAGATATCGGCCTGGGTGCTTTTCGAGGCGTCGTTCGCACGCGGGTTATCGCTCGTGGGCAGAGTCATGCGGGAGCTCCGTGAGGCATGCGGCGACCGTCAAGCATAAGGATCGGGGTAATCGGCTGACAATCCTTTAAAACGCTTGTGCAGCCAAAGATATTGTACCGGGATACGGCGCGCCTCCGCTTCGATCAGACGATGGTGGCGCAGCGTATCGGCCACCGCATCGTCGGACGGAAAATCCTCGAGCGCGGCGCCGATGCGCACCACATAACCATCGTCGCCCGGCAACCGCTCCACGAAATAGGGCAGCACCACGGCGTCGGTCATACGCGCGAGCCGCGAGGTCGCTGGATTGCTCGCAGCGGGCACATCGAAGAACGGCACCATCAGCGCGCCCTTGGCACGGAACGCCTGATCGGGCGCGTACCAGACGGCGCCTCCCGCCCTCAGCACGCGCACCATGGCGCGGATATCGTCGCTCGCGACCATGCCCGCCGACACCCGATAGCGGCGAAAAGCGGCGTCGACCAGCAGGTTGCTGGAGGGCTTGTACACCGCATGCACGCGACGCGCGACGGTGACGAACCGCGCGCCGAGCTCGAGGGTGGTGAAATGCGCAGCCAGCAGGATCACCCCACGCCCGGCCGACTGCCATCGATCGAGCTCGGCGAGGCCGTCGAAGCGCACCATCGCGAGCAGTCGTGATGGTGGTGCGAACCAGGCGAGCGCGGTCTCTCCGAGGCTGATCCCGGCCTCGCGGAAGTGCTGGGCGACGATCGTTTCGCGCGTCTGCGCGTCGAGCTCCGGCAGGCACAACGCCAGATTACGACGCACCACTCGGCGCTGTGGAGACGGCAGGCGTCCTAGCGCACCGCCGAGCGCGGCGCCGATCCGCAACAGCGTCGGATAGCGTAGCCGCGCGAGGAAGCGCAGCAGGCCGAGCCCCACCCAGGCAGGCCAATACTTGGGCAGAAAGCTGCGCCACGGCCAGCCCACCACCGCTCCTCCTTGCGCCCCTGCCCTGCTCATCGATGAGCCTTCATGCAGCGGCGAGCGCTGCCAACCGCTCACCCTGGCGGCGCAGCATCGGTCCGAAATTATGGCGGTCGCAGAATTCACCGAGCGCCGTCAGGTCAGGCGCACGCGGCTGCAGCTGCTCGAGGCAGGCCTCGAGCGGCATATCGAGGACGATCGCGGTCAGGCGCCTCGCGAGGAAGGCGGCCTCGCGGTGCTCGGCGAGCCGCGCGCCCAACTTGCCGGCACCGCGGATCGGCAGGGCGGCGACCCCTTCGAGGTTGTCGTAGAGCTCCTCCAACGAAGCGAATTCTTTGAGAAGCGCCGCTGCCGTCTTGGGGCCGACCCCGGGGACGCCCTTGATGTTGTCGACGGCATCGCCCGTCAAGGCGAGATAGTCGGCGTAGCGTTCGGGTACGACACCGAAATGCGCCTCTATCTCGTGGTGGCGCAGGCGCAGGTTGTCGGTGTAGCTCCAGTAGACATCTCCCTCGCGCACCAGCTGCGCGAGGTCCTTGTCGCGGGTCACGAGCGTGGCCGGCAATCCTTCGGCACGCAGCCGGGTGGCCAAGGTGCCGATGATGTCGTCGGCCTCGTACTCGCCGCTGCCGAAGTCGGCGACACCGATATGTCGGCAGAACTCACGGCAGCGTGCGAACTGCAGCTTCAGGTCCGCCGGCGCCGGCTCGCGGTTCGCCTTGTAGGAGGGATCGATGCGGTTGCGGAAGGAAGTCTCCAGGCTCTCATCGAACGCGACCGCGATGTAGCGCGGCTTCGCCCGTTCGATCAGATCGCCCAAGAAGCGCGCGAAACCGAACAAGGCATGTGCCGGGTTGCCCTCGCGGTCGAGCATGTCGGGCGGCATGGAGTAGTACGCACGGAAGACATACACGGAGGCGTCGATGAGGTAGACCACCGCCCGATTGTAGCCGTCAGAAGGCCGGGTCGAGGCCTCAGTCGAAGAAGGTGTACTGCCATGCGATGCCGAGGGTGCGGAAGTCGCCCACCTTAGAAGGGACGCAGCACCAGCCTGAACGCGCCGGCGGCGAAATTGCCGAGCATGCCGCCCCAGGCGGCACCGATGGCGATACCCGCACCCGCAAGCATCGCCGCAACCGAGGTCGTCGGGATGCCGAAGTAGCCGAGTATCCCGAGCACCAAGGCGATGTTGAGCACCAACTCGGTGGCAGTGGTTCGCAGGGAAGTCTCGATCGATTGCACGGCCATTAATCCGTCCCGTATCGGGCTCAGGCGAGCTCAGTTCATCAAGTGGGCGATACGTCCATGCAGGGGGCTGCTGCGCGGAAAATGAGCGAGCAGATACTCCATCTGGTCGGCGAGTATTCGTCTTCCTTTCAAAAAGATGTACTCG
Organism: Klebsiella pneumoniae; assembly: GCA_945860725.1. Taxonomy (GTDB): domain Bacteria; phylum Pseudomonadota; class Gammaproteobacteria; order Steroidobacterales; family Steroidobacteraceae; genus UBA964. The sequence continues at coordinate 32,468 of CAMAQZ010000012.1, forward strand.
GCATAGGTCGGCGTGAACGGCACGGCGATCAGCTGCATCCGTGCCTGCTCGGGCGTACGCCAAGCCTTGAAGTTATTGCAACGCCGACAAGCCGTGACCACATTGGACCAGGTGTCCCGACCGCCCTGGCTGAACGGCCGCACGTGGTCGCGCGACAGATCACGCTGGCCGAAGCGGCCGCCGCAATACAGACAAAGATGCGCATCGCGACGGAACAGCGTCTCGTTGTTGAGCGGCGGCACGTAGTCCTTGCGCAAGTGACCGGGATTGCCGCTCTGGCCGACGGTGGCGACGATCGAGTGCACCTCGAGCACGGTTCGCCGCCCGCTCAGCGCGTTGGTCCCGCCCTGCAGGCGGAAGATGGGACTGCCACAGGTGTAGGCGACCTGACCCTGATGGTGAAGCCGCGCAGCCTCGCGGTAGTCGATCCATTCGAGAGGCATGCCGGCGATGTCCGTGCGCAACACCGGCTGTTGCAGGCTCACATCCGCATGCGGTCGTGCGACCACGAGGAACTTTTCGTCGGATGCGGCGGTCATTGGATGGGTAAGATACGGTACGTAAGTGACAACATTCAACGACATCTTCCGATGCCATCGAAGCGCACCCTGTCGCGCCGCGCTCGGCCTACTCTGGGTCACCCTGCTGCTACCGGTCGCCAGAGCGCAAGCCCTGCCGGCTCAAGAGACCCCGCCAGCGCTCGACCGCGCGCTCGAAGATGGGGGCTTGGAAGCCGAGACCATCGAAGAAGTGTTGGTCAGCGGCGAGCGCTCCGGCCCCGGGCTCTGGAAGGTCCGCAAAGGCGAGCACACCCTCTATCTGCTCGCGACTATCGCCCCCGCACCCAAGAAACTGCAGTGGCGATCGCGCGAAGTGGAGGCGGTGCTCGACCGCGCGCAAGTCTTCGTCCCGGCCCGATTCGAGGTCGATGCCGATATCGGTCCCATCAAGGCCGTGCAACTCTATCTGCAGTTCCGCAAGCTGCGGGGCAACGCCGCGGGCGAGCGCCTCGAGACGGTGCTGCCGCCGCCCCTGTTCTCGCGCTTCGAAGCGTTGCGCACCAAGTACGCGCCGCGTGACCGCAGCATGCTCGAACGCCGACCGATCCTCGCGGTGCTCGAACTGCAACGGGCCGCCATCGATCGCACTGGACTCAGCTTCAGCAACGCGGTCGCCCGCTCGGTCGAGAAGTCTGCTCGAGAACGCAAGGTGAAGGTGCTGCGCGCCGAGGTCCGGGTCGAGGATGTCCGGGGCACGCTGGCCGAGATCGGACAGATCCCGCTACCGGCGGAGATCGCCTGCATGGAGGCGGTCCTCGGCCGGCTCGAAGCCGATCTTGCCCAATCACGCCAACGCGCGGAAGCGTGGGCGATCGGCGACACCGGGGCGCTGCGCACCAGTGCGGCCACCCAGGCCGCCGGCACCTGCCTCGATTCGTTGAGCAACAGCGCTCGAGTCGTATCGCTGCTGCGCGACGTCGAGACGGCGTGGCTCGGCACCGTGACGCGCTCGCTAGAGCGCAATCCGGTGACGCTCGCGGTCACCGACATCGACGGTCTGCTGCGACCCGGCGGGATCCTCGCCAAACTGCGCGCCCGCGGCTACGAGATCGACGAGCCCTGAAGCGAAAGTCCTGAAACGGAAAAGAGTGCGTCGGTCACCCGGCGCACCCTCGTGCAGCGCCCGCAGGCGCCGCGACAGCACTGGCCCGTAGGCCGGTGGCTACTTCGCCATCGCCTTCTTGATGAAGCCGATGAGCGACATCAGGACGACGCCGCCGACGCCGCTGCCCGCCACGCTTGAGAGGATCCCGCCCAAGCCGCCGGCATCCGCGCTGCCGCCGAGACCGAGCTGGCTGAGCAGCATCGCGCCGAGCGGGCCGCCAATGATGCCGGCGATCGAGTTACCGGTGGTGCCGAGGCTGAGGTTCTTGAAGAGTGCACCGCCGATGTTGCCGCCGAGCGCGCCCGACACGAGCTGGATGATGAGACTGGTGAAGTCCATGGAATTCTTCCTTTAAATCTGTGTGTTCTGCAGGATCTGTTGCTTTTCGTTGTTGACCATGACGGCCTGACGCCGTGTGGTGGCAAGTCAGTTGAGGCATTTCGGCAAGTGCGCACAAGTGCCGAACGGCAGGGTAACGAGCCTGCAGCCGAATCCCGGACACTCCGCTCGCGTATAGTCCGCGGGATGTCGGTCCGCAGCGCCAGCGGCGTCATGGCGATGTTCATCGCCGTCGCCGCCTTCTCGTTCATGGATGCGCTGCTGAAAACTTTCGCGGCGCATTACGCCCCTGCGCAAGTCACCTTTCTTCGAGCGGTCTCTTCGCTGCCTTTCGTGTTGCTGCCGTTGTGGTGGTCAGGCCGCTTGGGCGAACTGCGCCCGGTCCGGCCTGCGCTGCATTTGGTCCGCGCGCTGCTCGGCGTCCTCATGTTGCTGAGCTTCATCGCCGCGCTGCGCGAGGCACCGCTCGCAGCCGTCTATTCGGTCTATATGGGCGCACCGCTCTTGATCGCAGCGCTCGCGGCGTGGTTCTTGGGCGAGCGGGTCGGCCTGGGTTGTTGGCTTGCGATCTTGATCGGGCTCGTCGGCGTGCTCGTGATCCTGCAGCCCCGCCCTGACGGGATGTCTCCCACCGCCGGCCTTGCCGCACTGCTCTCCGCCCTCTGTTACGCGGGCGCGGTCTTGGTCGCGCGGGTGCTGACCCGCACCGATACGACCGCCTCGGTGGTCTTCATGTTCCTCGCCTCAGTGGCGGTGATCTCGCTGGCGCTCGCGCTGCCCGGCTGGGTCCCGATCCTCACCACCCACTGGCCCTTGATCGTTGCGACCGGTGCGTTCGGCGCCGTCGGACAGCACTACATCACGGTTGCCTTCAAACACGCGCCGGCGGCGATCGTCGCGCCGGTCGAGTACACGGCCCTGGTCTGGGGGATCGGCATCGATTGGGTGGTCTGGTCGGTCACGCCTGATGCCAAGATGCTGGCGGGCGCAGCGCTGGTGGTCCTCGCGGGCCTCTATGTCGTCGCGTGGCGCGAACGCGCATGAGCGTGCGCGAGGCCGTGCACTGGAGCCTCTACGCGCGTCTCGTCGGCGTCGCGGCGTTGTGGGGTGGAACCTTCATCGCGGGGCGCATCGCAGCGCCGCAGTTGCCGCATTTCACGCTGGCCGCGCTGCGCTTCTGGATCGCTGCAGCCCTGCTGCTGCCGCTGCTGATGATCGTCGAACGCGGTCTGCCGCGGCTGCGCCCGCGCGACTGGCTCTACACCGCATTGCTCGCACTCAGCGGACTCGTCACCTACAACCTGCTGTTCCTCGGCGCACTCGAGCACATCCCGGCGAGCCGCACCGCGTTGGTGGTGGCGATGAACCCGATCATCACCGCAGTGGCGATGGCGTCGGTGTTCGGCGAGCGGCTGGCCGCACACCGCTGGGTCGGCATCCTGCTCGCCCTGACCGGTGTCTGCCTCGTGCTCGCGCGGGGCGATCTCACATTGCTCTGGCAGCGGATCGGGATCGGCGAGTTGCTGATGCTCGGCGGCGCCCTTTGTTGGGCGCTCTACACCATCGTCAGCCGTTTCGCGCTGCGCGGCGAAGGCGCGCCGTCTCCGCTCGCGATGACCACTGTCACGGCATTGTGGGGCGCGCTGATGCTATCGCTCGGTACGCCGGCCGAGTGGGCGCACTGGCAGCTCGACCAGGTGGGGTGGGAGGTCTGGGCGAGCATCTTCTTCTTGGGGGCGGGCGGCACTGCGCTCGCGTTCGTCTGGTATGCCCAAGCCTTGCAAGTGCTCGGCGCCGCCCGCACTTCGGTGTTCAACAACCTGGTTCCGGTGTTCGGTGTCACCTTTAGCGCAGTGCTGCTCGGCGAGCCGATCCTCCCCTCGATGATCATCGGCGGGGTCGTGGCGCTTGCCGGCGTCTCGCTGACCAACTGGAACCGCGCTGCGCCGACGCCACAAGACGGGGGGCGATAGCGCCTGCGGATTATCGACAGTCCACCAAAATCAGCGACTTGGCCACATAGCCGGAGAATCGGCGTCATATTCCGATCATAAAGTATCCCGAGAGGAATCCTTGGACTTATTAAGTCTATGTTTTAATTCAGTATTCCGATCCACTGGTCAATCGTTGACCAAGCCAACGAGAATGTGCTGAAAATGCCTCTTTTTCCCACTTGACCGAACCGCTGTCCACAATGTTATCCACATGCTCTGTGGAAAGATCCGCGACCCCCGAATCCTTGATTCTCGAGGTCGCCCTCGACACCCCGCTGCGGCAGGTTTTCGACTATCTGCCCGTGCTCGGCGAACCGCGACCGGAACCGGGGATGCGGGTGCTCGTCCCGTTCGGCAGGCGCCAGTGGGTGGGCGTGATTGTTTCGCTGAAGGACCGATCGGAGCGTGACACGGCCCAATTGAAGCGTGTGGTTCGGGCTATTGATCCGGCGCCGACCTTCGACCCGCCGCTCCTGAAGCTGCTGCGTTGGGCTGCCGACTATTACCATCATCCACTCGGCGAGGCCTTGGCCACGGCGCTGCCGAAACTCGCCCGTGAAGGCGCACCGCTGCGGGCGTCGATCGAATCCTGGCGACTCACCGCCCTCGGCGAGGCGGCGCTTGCCGCCGGTGAGCCACGTCGGGCGCCCCGCCAACGGACGCTGCTCGAGGCCTTGGCGCAGCACCCCGGCGGCGGGTCGACGCTTGGCATGGCAGCCGCCCGATTGGATGACGATCTACCGGGTTGGCGCGAGGCTGCCCGGGCGCTGCGCACTCGCGGATGGATCGAGCGTCTGGACGGACCCCGCGCGCCGGACGGCGCCCACGCGACAGCGCCGGACGCCGACGCTGACGGGGGCGATGACGCAGCGCGACCCCGCCCCACGCCGACCCCCGCGCAACAGGCCGCGCTCGAAGCCATCCGCGCCCATCACCGCGGCGAGTACCGCGCTTGGCTGCTGCACGGCGTGACGGGCAGCGGCAAGACCGAGGTCTACCTGCGCCTCGCCGAGGATGCTTTGGCCGCAGGGCGCAGTGTGCTCGTCCTGGTGCCAGAGATCGGGCTCACGCCGCAACTCGTCGGCCGATTCGCTGCCCGGTTTGCAGGAACTTCGCTGGCGGTGATGCATTCGGGGCTCACCGATGGCGCACGCCTCAGCGCCTGGCGCCGCGCCCAATCCGGCGAGGCGCGGCTCGTCATCGGCACCCGCTCGGCGATCTTCGCGCCGGTGCCGGCGCTCGGCCTGATCCTCGTCGATGAGGAGCACGACGCTTCGTTCAAGCAACAGGAGGGTGGTTTCCGCTATTCCGCTCGCGATCTCGCGCTGGCACGGGCGCATGGCCTCGGCATCCCGGTGGTGCTCGGCTCGGCGACCCCGTCGCTCGAGACACTGCACAACGCGGCCACAGGACGCATGACTCGGTTGTCCCTTCCGGAGCGCACTGCCGACGCCCGACCGCCGCGGTTGCGGCTCATCGACCTGCGTGAAGAACGCGTGCACGCCGGCCTCGCGACCACCTCGGTGACGGCGATCGAGCGACATCTCGCCGCCGAGGGACAGGTGCTGGTGTACATCAACCGTCGCGGCTACGCACCCACGCTCGCCTGCACCGCCTGTGGCTGGGTTGCCCCCTGCAGCGCCTGCGATGCGCGCATGACCGTATATCGCAACGCCTCCCGGCTGCGCTGTCACCACTGCGGCGCCGACCGAGAGCTGCCTCGTCAATGCCCCACCTGCGGCTATGCGGTGAAGACCGTCGGCCAAGGCACGGAGCGTATCGAGGAGACGCTCGCAGAGACCTTCCCGGGGGTGTCGATCGCGCGGCTCGACCGCGATGTGGTGCGTCGCAGCGACCAGCTTGAGGCGGTGCTCGCACGCGTGGCAGGCGGCGAGGCGCGCATCCTGGTGGGCACCCAGATGGTCACCAAAGGCCATGATTTCCCAGCGGTCACCCTCGCCGTGGTGCTGAACGCCGATCAAGGGCTCTTCAACACCGACTTCCGTGCTGCCGAACGGCTCGCACAGACCTTGGTGCAGGTCGCCGGCCGCGCGGGCCGCGGCGCACAGCCCGGCGAAGTGCTCATCCAGACCGAACACCCCGAGCATCCGTTGCTCTGCAGCCTGCTCGCCGGCGGCTACGAGGCGTTCGCCGAGGCCGCACTCGCGGAACGGCGCGATGCCGCATGGCCACCGTTCGCGCGTTTGGCGGCCCTGCGAGCCTCGGCTCCGGCGGCCGAGACGACGCTCGCCTTCCTCGATGCCGCGCGTCGGGCGGCTGGTCGCCCTCCACAAGGCCTGCGGCTGCTCGGCCCTGCGCCTGCAGCGCTGGCACGCCGCGCCGACCGACACCACGCGCAATTGCTGCTCGATGCCACCGAACGCACGCTGTTGCACCGGTTCCTCGACGGCTGGTTGCCACAGGTCGAGGCGCTGCCCGAAGCGCGACGGGTGCGCTGGGCGCTCGACGTCGACCCGCTCGAACTGTTCTAGAATCGCAACCGTGAAAGACGATCTCCAACGCCTGCTGCTCGCAGCGGTCCGCTCCCTCGAAGGCAGCCTGCTGCCCGGCCCCATCGATCCGCAAGCCGTGGCGCTCGAGCGCACCCGCGATGCGCAGCACGGCGATTTCGCCTCGAACGTCGCCATGCGTCTCGCCAAGGGAGCCGGCCTGAAGCCGCGCGAGCTCGCCGAGCGCATCGTGGCGGCGCTGCCCGCCGATCCGCTCATCACACGCACCGAGATCGCCGGTGCCGGCTTCATCAATTTCACCTTGGCCCGCGACCTCTACGCGCGCGAACTCGCGCGGGTGCACGAACTCGGCGAAGCCTACGGACGCCACATGCCTGCGACGCAGCGCAAGGTGCTGCTCGAGTTTGTGTCGGCGAACCCCACCGGACCGATGCATGTCGGCCACGGTCGACAAGCCGCCTTCGGCGACGCGCTCGGCTACCTGCTCGCCGCCGCAGGTGATGTCGTCACACGCGAATACTATGTGAACGACGCAGGTCGCCAGACCGAGATCCTCGCAGTGTCGGTGTGGGTGCGCTACCTCGAGCGTTGCGGCGAGGTGCTGCCCTTCCCGCAGAACGGCTACCGAGGCGGCTATCTGCTGCCGCTCGGCGCGGCGCTTCAGGCGCGTGTCGGGGAGGCGCTGCGCCATCCAGCAGCCACCGTCACGACGGACCTGCCGGCGGATGCGGTCACGGGCGACACCGGGGGCGACACCGAGGGCGACAAGGAAGCGCACATCGATGCGTTGATCGCCCGCTGCCGCGCGCTCATCGGCGAGGCCGCGTGGCAGGATCTGCTGCGCAGCAGCATCGATGCGATGATGGAGGAGATCCGCGACGACCTCGCGGCGTTCGGCGTGCGCTTCGACCACTGGGTCTCCGAACGCGTGTTCGCCGAGAGCGGCGCCATCGACCGCGCGCTCGGCCGGCTGCGCGATCGCGGGCTGCTCTACACCAAAGACGGCGCCGAATGGTTCCGGGCCACACAGTTCGGCGACGACGAGGACCGCGTCGTGGTGCGCGACAACGGCGTGAAAACTTACTTCGCCTCCGACATCGCCTATCACCTCGACAAGCGAGAACGCGGCCACGACCAGCTCATCGATGTGCTCGGTGCCGACCACCACGGCTATGTCACGCGCGTGCGCGGCGGCCTGCAGGCCTTCGGACACCCCGAGGATTGCCTCGAGGCACCGCTCATCCAGCTGGTCGCCCTTTTCCGCAACGGCGTGAGAGTCTCGATGGGCAAGCGCGAGGCGAACTTCGTCACGCTGCGCCAGCTTCGCGAGGAGGTCGGTAACGACGCTTGCCGGATCTTCTTCTTGATGCGCAGCAACGACCAATCGCTCGATTTCGACCTCGAGCTCGCCAAGTCGAAATCCAACGAGAACCCGGTGTTCTATGTGCAATACGCCCACGCGCGGGTCGCGAGCGTCATGAAAGAGCTCGCGGCGCGCGGGATCGGCTGGGACTCGGCGCGCGCGCGCGCCACCGTGCTGGCACACGGTGCGGAACTGCTCTCCGGCGCCCACGCAGAGGCGATGTTATCCGCCCTGTCACGCTACCCGGAGGTCATCCGGCACGCCGCCGCCCAGCGTGCACCTCACGCACTCGTGCACTACCTGCGCGAGCTCGCCACCACCCTGCACGCCTTCTACAACGCCGAACGGGTGCTGGTACCGGATGAGGCGCAGCGCGAGGCGCGCATCTACGCGCTGCTCGCGGTGCAGCAGGTGCTGCGCAACGGCCTCGCAGTCCTCGGCGCGTCCGCACCCGAAAGCATGTGAGCAACGTGACATGAACACACCCATCGGCCGTGACTTCAAACGCAGCAACGCCCGCACCGGTCTCAGCCAACGGCTGACGCGCGAGCACTGGCAAGGCTTCGGCGTCGGCCTCACGCTCGGGTTGATCCTGATGATGGTCGCCCTGTCCTGGGCGCAGTCGCGGTTACGCAGCGAAACAGCGGTGGCCGATGGGGATCGCGGCGCTGCCCGCGGACCGGGCGCAGAGCGCCCCTCGGACAGCGAGGCGACGACGGACCCCGGTGATACCGAGTCGGCTGTTGATGCCGCCGCGCAATACGATTTCTACGACCGCTTGAAGACCCTCGAAGTGGTAGTCCCGGATCCGGTCAAAGATACCGGATCGGGTCTGCCGACCTCGCTGATCGAACGCCAAGGCACCTATGTGATCGAGCTCGGAAACTGGCGCGACGTGGCCGACGCCGATCGGACCCGCGCCAAGGTCGCGCGTCTCGGCATCACCGCGTCCCAGCAACGCGTGACCATCGATTCCGTCGATTTTCACCGCGTGCAGGTCGGCCCG
>CAMAQZ010000013.1 GCA_945860725.1 Klebsiella pneumoniae
AGCACCGTGTTGATGATGCGGCCACCGCCGGGCGTGCCGACCGCGAGCCACGGCTTGTCGTCGCGGAACACGAGCGTCGGCATCATCGTGGACATCATGCGCTTGCCAGGTTGCATGGCATTCGGCGGCTCGGGTTCGCCACGCTGCGCCGCGCGGAACGCACGCTCGTGGCTGAAGTTGTCCATCTGGTTGTTGAGCAGGAAACCGCCGCCTTCGACGAGGACGCCCGAACCGAAATCGGAACCGAGCGTGTAGGTGACCGACACCAAGTTGCCCTCACGGTCGGCGACGGAATAGTGCGTGGTGCTCGGGCTCTCGAACGCAAAGGGATCGCCCGCGGTGACCTCCCCGTCAGCGCTCGCTCGGCGCAAGCTGATGAGTTTCGCGCGGCGGGCGGCATAGGCCTTCGAAGTCATGCCGTTCACCGGTACGGTCGCGAAGCCGGTGTCACCCAGGTGTCGCACGCGGTCGCGATGGCCGAGGCGCATGGTCTCGGCGAGCAGGTGCAACGAGTCCGCGGATCCCGCGGCCATCTTGCCGACCTCGAAGTTCTCGAGGATATTGAGCATCAGGAGGAGCGCCGCGCCGCCGCTCGCCGGCGGCGGGGTGTAGACAGTGTGGCCGCGGTAAGTGCCGACCAACGGCTCGCGCTCGATGGCGCGGTACGCCGCGAGATCCTCGCGCGTGATGAGCCCCCCGTGGCGACGCATGTCCGCCTCGATGCGCGTGGCCACTTCCCCGGTGTAGAACGCATCAGCGCCCCCCGTGGCGACCTGGTCCAGCGTCCAGGCGAGGTCCGGTTGGCGCAGGCGCTCTCCCGCTCGGTAGGCCGTGCCGTCGGCCTTGAAGAAAGCGGACTGTGCAGCGGCGCTGGCCTTCAAGCGTTCGCGCCCCCATCCGAAGACGAAGGCCTCGTCGGCGCTCAGCGCGACGCCATCGCGGGCGAGGGCCACCGCCGGCGCGACCAACGACGACCACGCGTTGCGGCCGTACTTCCCGTGCGCCATCCAAAGACCAGCCACGGTGCCGGGGACTGCGGCCGCCCGATAGCCGACCAAGGCGTCACGCAGTTCGCGTCCCTCCGCATCGACGAACATCCCGAGCTTCGCTGCGCCCGGCGCCACGCTGCGGAAATCGATGACGGTGACGCGCTTCTCCTTGGCGAGATACACGGTCATGAAGCCGTCGCCGCCGATGTTGCCGGCGCGCGGCAGCGTCACCGCGAGCGCGAACCCGACCGCGACGGCGGCATCGATGGCGTTGCCGCCCTCCGCCAGGACACGGGCGCCGACGGCGCTGGCCGCCTCGTTCTGGCTGACCACCATACCGTCGAGGTCGACCCGCGGCGAATGGATGCTCGGATATTCGAGCAGCGAACGCTGCTGTGCCCGGGCTTCGGACGACGGCAAGAGGCCGAGGGCTACCACCACAGAGGCGGCCAAGACAGACCGCAAGGATCCCGGAACGAAGCTCTTCATCGCGTACTCACTCCCCACCGACACCGCGCGCTGCCGCGCTGCCGACGACCAGCCACAACGCGCCTGCAAGCGCGTAGTGCAGCGCTTGGGTCTTCGACAGCAGCGTAGGCAGCGCGCCGCCCGTTGGCCAAGCGCCGGCGGCGATCGCGAAACCGGCGAACAGCAACAGCAGGCCTGTGAGCGCTGCCGCTCGACTGCGGCCTCCACCGTGACGGAGGACCACCCACGCGATCGCGAGCACGCTCAGCAAAGGCGCGAGCTGCGCCCAGGCCTTGAAGCCCAGCAGCCACGCCGCGATGCCGAAGCCGCCGATCGGGAACGCGAGCCACCAGGCGCCGCCCGCATGGCGCGCGAGCGCACTACCGGGGCTTGCGAGACTGAACGCCAGCAGCGGAAAGCCGGCCACGGCCGCCACCAGCGAAGCGAAACGGTGCGCACCACCGACCGCCGTGGCCAAGGGCTCCCATGATGAGAACCGCAACACGCCGAGCAGCGCGGCGATGCCGATCAGCAGGCAGGCGACGCCCACCCCGCCACGGCCGTCGGCGCGGCAGCGATGCGCGAGCACGGCACAGACGAGTGCGAGGACGAGGTCGGAGAACGCGTCCGGCGTCATCGCGGCGGCATCCGTCCGCTCACGCAGGCGTCAAAGAAAAAGCAGCCAGGCGACCGGCAGCGCGACGATCCAGCGCGTCGCCTCGAGCCAGCGCCCCCAACGCCGGCCCTCCATCAGCCCTGCAGGCGCCGCCAACGCAGCGATCATCCAAGCCGCGGCCAGCGCGCCTTGCCAGGCCTCCCAGCGCGGGAACAGGTAGAGGAAGGTGCAGGCGAGCAGCAGGCTGACGACGAGCTGCGCACCCACATAGCGCGCGAGACCTGGCGGAACCTGCACCTCGTGGCGCTCGAAAGCCACCGGATCGAAGCCGGCGAGGTGCTCGCCCTGCCAGCCGGAGGGCGGCGCGAACAACGCCTCGAGCCTCGCGGCGAGCCCACGGGCGGCGCGCAGATCGCGCCAGATGACGGTGTAGTAGTGCAGGTTGCCCCACAGCGGGTTTACGCTGCGCAGCGGCGTGCGCACGCCGTAGGTGATGGGTCCATCACGCTCATCGGCGAAGGTGCCGAACAGCCGGTCCCACACGACGAGGATGCCGCCGTAGTTGCGGTCGATGCAGTAATCGTCCTGGCCGTGGTGCACGCGGTGGTTGCTCGGGCTCACGAACACGCGGTCGAACCAACCGAGCCGACCGATGAGCTCGGTGTGCGTCCAGTACTGGTACAACAGGTCGATGAGCGCCGCGGTCACCCACATCTCGGGCGGCACGCCCATCACCGCCATGGGCAGGTAGAACATCCAGTCGAAGACGAAGGTCGTGGAGGACTGGCGCAGCGCCGTCGACAGGTTGAAGTGCTCGCTGTTGTGGTGGGTGACATGCCCCGCCCACATGATCCGCACCTCGTGGTTGGCACGGTGCTTCCAGTAGTAGAAGAAATCGTAGACGACCACCGCCGCGACCCAGGCGAGCGGATTGGACTTGTCCCATTCCATAACCGCGAACTGCTGGTAGGCGAGGATGTAGAGGCCGACCGTCAGCAGCCGCGGAAAGGCGGCGGCGATGCGGCTCAGGAGACCGATCTGCAGACTGCCGACCGCATCGGCGAACTGGTAGATCGCGCGAGTACCACCCGCGGCATCGGCGATCCGGTTACCGCGCAGCCGCCACGCCAACACCGCCTCCAATGCGACGGTGGCCATAAAGATCGGGATGGCGTAGAGGATCGGGTTCATGTCGGAGCGACGAAGCCTTCGGGCTTGGCTGCACCTTCGCCGAACAGGAACTTCTCCATCTCGCCCTCGAGGAACTTGCGCGCCTTCGGCTCGATCGGCACCAAGCGGTTCTCGTTGATGAGCATCGTCTGGTGGGCGACCCAGCGTTGCCAACCTTCTTTAGAGACGCTGCGCCAGATACGCACGCCGAAATCGCCGGGATAAGGCAGCCGATCGAGGCCGGGCGCCTCGCGCTTGAGCACTACGCACTGGACCATGCGGACGGGAGCGTCGGCCATGCCTTGCCTCACTGTCGAAGATCTGAAGGATCGAGGATCAAAGGAACGTGACGGTGAGCCCTTCGAGCAGTTGCCTCACCGGAGCCGGCAGGCCGACCGCAGCAGGACCCTCGGCACCCTGAAGGTTATACCAGAGGCCCGCCGCAGGCTCCACGCTGGCGGACGCGCCCTCGAGCAGCAGCGGCAGGATCTCAAGGTCGAAGTGGGTGAACGAATGCGGTACCGGCGCGAGCGCCTGCGGCGTACCGCGCCACGCGGGGAACTGGCTGCTCGCCCACGCTGTCGCGGCGCTCGCCGAGGCGAATTCAGGCGCGCACCAGAGTCCGCCCCAGATGCCGCGTTCCGGCCGGCGCTCGAGGAACACCGCACCTTGCTCATCCCGTACGAACAGCATCCAGCAGCGACGCGACGGGCGTGCGGCACCGCGCGCGCGCGGCTTCGGCGCCGGGATCTCGTGTTGGCGACCGCTGCGGCGCGCGCTGCAACCCTCGCTCAGCGGACAGAGCGCGCAGGCGGGCTTGCGGCGCGTGCACAGGGTCGCGCCGAGGTCCATCACGGCCTGCGTGTAGGTCGCGACACCGTCCGCGGGTGTTGCGGCCTCCGACAACGCCCACAACCGCTGCTCAACCGCACGCTCCGCAGCGCTGCCCTCGACACCGAAGCAGCGCGCGAGCACGCGCTTGACGTTGCCGTCGAGGATCGGATGCCGCTCATCACGGGACAAAGCGAGGATCGCCCCGGCCGTGGAGCGACCGATGCCGGGCAACTCGATCACCTCGTCGAAACGGGCTGGGAACTCGCCACCGTGTCGGTCGCGGATCTGTTGCGCGGCGCGGTGCAGGTTGCGCGCCCGCGCGTAGTAACCGAGTCCGGTCCAAAGGTGCAGCACCTCGTCGATGGGCGCCGCCGCGAGCGCCGCGATATCCGGAAAGCGCAATATGAAGCGCTCGAAGTACGGGATGGCCGTCGCGACCTGCGTCTGCTGCAACATGATCTCCGAGACCCACACCCGGTAAGGGCTGCGCGCTCGCTGCCACGGCAGATCGTGACGCCCGCTGCGCAGGTGCCAGGCGATGAGCGCGGGGCCAAGCTGCAGCGCATCGGCGGGTTTCATGTCGGGGATTGTATGATGCGAGCGGTCCGTCATCGTCACTCCCCATCAGGCACCCCTTTGGACGCCCCCGCCCTGCAGCTCGCGCAGGTGGAACTTGAGGCTCGGCACGCCCGGCGAGTCGAGGTGTAGATGGTTGCCCTCGAAGCGCACGACGGTCGCCGCACCGAAGGCCTTGGTGAAGGCCGCCTCGAATTTCATGCGGCCCTCTTCGCAGGCCATGCGTGTGGTGACCGGGGCCTTGACCGCGATCCGTCCGGCCTCAGGCCCGAGCTCATACCCCGCCATCATGCGGTTGCATCCCGCATGGCCGCTGACCCGGCCCTCGGCGAAGGTCAGGATCACGGGCTCGCCGTTGTCACCGTGCGGCAGCGGCGTGCCCTGCCAGTAGACGAGCTCCCAACGGTTCGCCTCGAGCCGACTGCGCGCCTCGGTGGCAGGCAGTGCGATCGCCGAAGCGGCGGCGACGGCGGCGGATCTGGGGGTCGTCCCACCGCCCTGCGCGGCGCAACCGGCGAGCGTGACGATCAGCGCGGCAAGAGCGGGCAACATGCGCATGGCAACCTCTTTGCAGCTCAAAGGACAGGATCTCGGTCGGACTGAGGGTCGGACTCGGATGAGGATACGACGGAAAAGGTCTAGAATTCCAACATCATGATGGACCTGCAATTCACTGAGATCTCGCGCGTCATCCAGCAAGTGCTCGCCCCGGCGTTTTTGTTGACTGGCATCGGCACTTTCCTGTCGATGCTGACGCAGCGCCTCGCGAGGGTGATCGACCGAGCGCGTGAGGTGTCTTTTGAGACCGAGACACCCGATGAGACGGCCGACCTCGCGGCACTGCGCGATACGCTGGCGATCCGCACGCAGCTCATCCAGCGGGGCATCATGCTCTGCACCCTCGCCGCGATCATGATCTGCGGTCTGATCAGCGTGATGTTCATCGATACGCTGCTCGACCGCTCGCTCGCTCGCGTCATCGCCATGGTGTTCGTCGCTGCGATGGTCACGGTCATGGCAGGTCTGATCTACTTCCTGCGCGAGGTCTTGATCGCCACCGCCTCGCTGCGCAGCCGCCATATCCGCAGCGGCGATCCGAAAGTGCGCAACGCCGTCTAGGCGCGACGCCCGAGCCAAAGAGAGGACGGCATGGTCGAGGAGATCGGACTTGCGCACGGGCTGCTGAGATATCTGCATATCCTGCTGTTCGTGTACTGGCTGGGCGGTGATGCCGGGGTGTTCTACTCCAGCAAGTTCGTCACCGACACGACGCTCTCGCGCGAGGCGCGGCTCACGGCCTTCAAGATCTTCATCAACCTCGACCTGTTGCCGCGCTACTGTCTCGCGCTGACGCTCACGGTGGGCGGCGCGCTCGCGCACTACATCGGCTACGAGCACCCGCAATGGCAGCTGCTCGCCATCCTCGCGCTCGGCCCGCTCTGGGTCTGGGTGGTGCACACCATCCACACCAAAGAAGGCACGGAGTTCGGTCGCAGGCTCGCGACCTGGGACCGTCACTTCCGCGTGTTCATGATCGCAGCGATCGTCGCCTCGGTCGCTTACCACTGGACGACGGGGCCGCTGCGGCCCTATCCCTGGCTCGCCGCGAAACTGCTGATCTTCGCGTTCCTGATCTTCTGCGGCTTCATGATCCGGCTGAAGATCCCGCCGTTCATCGAGGGCTTCCGTACGCTCGCCGCCAGCGGCCCGACGGCCGAGAGCGACCGCCGGATGACCGACGGGATGGCGGCCTGCCGCCCCTATGTGCTGATCATCTGGGCGGGGGTGGCGATCTCGGCGCTGATCGGCGTGCTGAAGCCGGGCCAAGGGCCGATCGGCTGAGGGGGTGCAGCGGCCGTGCGCCGGCTGCCGGTGCCGCGCTCAGGGCAGCAGCACCGTCGAGCCAGTGGTGCGGCGGGCCTCGAGGTCGCGGTGTGCATCCGCCGCGTCAGCGAGCGCGTAGCGCCGCCCGATACGCAGCTTCACCTTGCCCGAGGACACCATGCGGAAGAGCTCGCGCGCCGCGGATTGCAGCTCCGCGGGCTTGGAGATGTAGGCGAACAACGTCGGCCGTGTGAGGAACAGCGAGCCGCGCTTGGCAAGTTCGAGCGGCGAGATCGCAGGCGGCGGCCCGGAGGCGTTGCCGTAGCTCACCATCATGCCGAGCGGTGCCAGAGCGTCGAGCGAGTCCGTGAAGGTGTCTTTGCCCACCGAGTCGTACACCACGGCGACGCCCGCACCGCGCGTCAAGCGCCGCACCTCGGGCGCGAGCGGGCCGCTGCCCGACAGCAGGACATGGCGGCAGCCGTGACGCTTGGCGAGTGCCGCTTTCTCCGCATTGCCCACCACTCCGATGACCCGCGCACCGAGCGCCCGCGCCCATTGGCAGAGCAACAGACCGACACCGCCGGCTGCCGCATGCACGAGGATCCAGTCGTTGCGCCGGACCTTGTACGTGCGGCGCAGCAGGTAGTGCGCCGTCAAACCTTTGAGCATCAACGCTGCGGCCTGCTCGTCGCTGATCGCTCGCGGCACCTTGACGAGGCGGTCAGCCGCGACATTGCGCAGGTCCGCGTAGCTTCCCGGTTGGCCGAGCACATAGGCCACACGGTCGCCGACCCGGAAGCCGCGCACGCGACGACCGACGGCCGCCACAGTGCCCGCCGCCTCGCGGCCGAGACCACCCGGCAGCGGCATCGGGTAAAGACCGCTCCGGTCGTAGACGTCTATGAAATTGAGGCCGATGGCGGTGTGGCGCACCGTGACTTCGCCCACGGTCGGCGGACCCGGATCGAAATCCTCGAGGACCAGCGCCTCTGGGCCACCGCTCTGGTGCAGACGGATGGCCTTCGGCATACGGGTCAGAGCGCCGATTCGTCAGTCTCGCCGGTGCGGATGCGGATCACCCGGTCGATGTCGGTGATGAAGATCTTGCCGTCGCCGACCTTGCCGGTCTTGGCGGCCTTCACGATGCCTTCCACCACCTGATCGGCGAGGTCGGAACGCACTGCCACCTCGATGCGGGTCTTGGGGACGAAATCCACGACGTATTCCGCGCCGCGGTAGAGCTCGGTGTGACCGCGCTGACGGCCGAAGCCCTTGACCTCGGTGACGGTCATGCCGGAGACGCCGATATCGGACAGCGCGGCGCGCACGTCGTCGAGCTTGAAGGGCTTGATGATGGCAGTGATGAGTTTCATGGCGAGATTCTCCCGGTGCAGGATCCGTACACGACGAGTGGGATATTGCACCTTCTGTGCCACGCTGGCGACACTGAAAAGCACGGGTTTGGCGTTGGCCGGACCCGCTCCACGCACCATTATGGCGCAGTCGAGCGCCGCGCGCGCCCGTCGGTGGTGCGCCGCCGCTCGGTGGTGCCGAGTCGTGCCGCCGCCTATCATGCCGGCCCATGACGATGACGGATCTTCGCAATGTAGTGGTCGTGGGCGCGGGACAGGCCGCCGCGCAGTTCGTCGAGGCGCTCAGGCGTCGCGGCTATGGCGGCGCGATCGCGGTGTTCGGTGAGGAACCCTGGCTGCCCTACCAACGGCCCCCGCTCTCCAAGAAGTACTTGGCGGGCGGACTGCCGGTCGATCGCCTGCAGCTGCGCCAACCGGCGTTCTACGCCGACCAAAAAGTCGACCTGCATCTTGGCCAGACCGTGACCCGTCTCGAGCGCAGCGCGCGGCAGGTGTGGCTGGCCGACGGCAGCGCACATCCTTACGACGCCCTGGTGCTGGCCACCGGCAGCCGCCCCCGCTCACTGCCGCTGCCCGGTATCGATCTGGGCGGAGTCCATGTGCTTCGCAGCATCGCGGACGCGGATGCACTGCGGACCGATGCGCTGCGCGCCGTCGATCGCCCAGCTGGCAGGGCGGTGATTTTGGGCGGCGGCTACATCGGACTCGAAGTCGCCGCAACCCTTCGGCAACTCGGGCTCGAAGTCACGGTGCTTGAAGTCGCCGAGCGGGTGATGAACCGCGTGGTCGCTGAACCGGTATCGCGCTGGTACGAGGCGGAGCATGCGCGCCGCGGCGTGGACATCCGACTTGGCGCGCGGCCGCTCGCCCTCGAGGGGGATGCCGAGGGACGGGTGCGTGCGGTCGTCACGGCGGCCGGCACCCTCGCGGCCGATATGGTGGTCCTCGGCGTCGGCGTGCTGCCGAACGACGGCTTGGCGCGGGACGCCGATCTGCCCTGCGAGAACGGCATCCGGGTCGATGAACGCTGTCGCACCGCCGACCCGGCGATCCATGCGATCGGCGACTGCACCAACCACCCGTCAGTGCATTACGGTGGACGCGTGCGGCTCGAATCGGTCGACAACGCCGTCGAGCAGGCCAACACCGCCGCCGCCGACCTGCTCGGCATCGAGGCGCGGCACGAACGGGTGCCTTGGTTCTGGTCCGACCAGTACGAACACAAGATGGTGATCGTGGGTCTCTCCCAGGGCCACGACCAGGTGGTGCTGCGCGGCGACCCTGCGAGCGGCGCATTTTCCTGCTGCTACCTGCGTGGCGGCGAACTGCTCGCCATCGACACCATCAATGTCGCCAAAGATCACCTCGCGGCCCGCAAGTTGATCCCGGCGCGGCTGCGACCGGACCCCTCGCAGCTCGCCGATCCGTCCATCGCACTCAAAGATTGTATCGCCCATCTTTAAAAGGAATGAAGCCATGCACACCGCGTTCCTGCGTCCTCTGCGTCATGTCGCCCTCGTGGCAATGGCGTCGATCCTGACCATGTCGATGGCAGCCCCGGCAGCACCCTCGGCGGCGGAGCAGCCGGCGACGCCCCGTCGCCTCGCGATCGCGATCCACGGCGGCGCCGGCGTGATCGCCCGCGAACAGTTGGGCGCAGATGGCGGCGCAGCCTATCGCCAAGGGCTCGAAGCGGCGCTCGACGCCGGCTACGCCGTGCTCGAGGCGGGCGGCAGCAGCTTGGATGCGGTGACCACCGCGGTGCGGCTCCTGGAGGACAACCCGCTCTTCAACGCAGGCCGCGGCGCAGTGCTGGCCCACGATGGCCGCGCCTATCTCGATGCGTCGATCATGTCCGGCAAAGATCTCTCTGCCGGCGCGGTCACCGGCGTCACCACGGTGCGCCATCCCATCGATCTCGCGCGGCGCGTCATGCAGGATTCGCCCCATGTGATGCTCTCGGGCGAGGGTGCTGAGGAGTTCGCAGGCCTCAAGGGTCTCGAGCGCGTACCGAACGACTGGTTCATCACCCCGACACGCCGCCAACAGCTTGATCGCGTGCTGCAAGGCCGCAGCGCGCCCCGCAATGAGCTGCAGGGGCTCGGGACGGTGGGCGCAGTCGCGGTGGATTCCCGGGGCGATGTCGCCGCTGCGACCTCCACCGGCGGCATGACCAACAAGCGCTGGGGCCGCATCGGCGATGCGCCGATCATCGGCGCCGGCACCTATGCCAACAACGCGAGCTGCGCCGTCTCCGCCACCGGCCACGGCGAGTACTTCATACGCTCGGTCGTCGCCCACGACATCTGCGCGCTGGTCGAGTACAAGGGCTGGTCGCTCGAGCGCGCCGCGCGAGAGGTCGTGCAGGGCAAGCTCGTCCAGCGCGGCGGAGAGGGCGGCATCATCGCGGTCGACCCGCAAGGCAATCTCGTGCTGGAGTTCAACAGCCCCGGCATGTTCCGCGGACTGCGCGACTCGAGCGGACGCCGCAAGGTGGCAATCTACGAGGATTGACGCTCAGGCGAGGTAAGCGTCGAGGTAAGCGTCGAGGTCTTCCTGCGGCGCACGCTCCAAGGCCTCGGCCTTGGACAAGGACTCGGTCGTATCGGCTGCGAACTCGGCAGCCCGCGCCGCATCGAGCGCAGGCAGACCCGCCAGATGGATCTTGTGCGCAGCTGAGGTACGCAACGCCAGATCAAAGAACGACTCGCCCGAACTGCGCAGCGTGGCAATCAACTCTGCCGAGGGTGTGATGGCCGGATCGTCGAATTTGGCCGTCTGCGCAGCCAACGCTGCGGCATGCGGCCGCTGCGGATCCCCCGCATCGAGGAGTTCGCAGATCCCCTGCATCTGATCGAGGATCTCCCGCGCCCAGTCCTGCATCAGCACCGTGCGGCCGTCGCGTTGCAGGCGCAGCCCGGGTTCGCGCCCACGCCGTGCGACGGTGACGTGGTTGCCATCGAGCACACCCTGCTCGGCGACATCGATCAACGGGCTTTCGCGCATCAGGCAGAACGCCATGAACGCTTCGAGAAAGCGCAGCGTGCCCTCCTCGACGCCCACCGGGTCTAAGGCATCGACATCGAGCGAGCGCACCTCGACATATTCGACGCCACCGCGCAGCAGCGCCTTGGTGGGGCGCTCGCCGGAGCGCGCGACCCGCTTGGGGCGGATGAAGGCGTAGTACTCGTTCTCGATCTGCAGCAGGTTGGCGTTGAGTTGACGGTGTACGCCATCGACCTTCACACCGAGCTGCTGGTACTCGGGGTGCGGCGTGCTGATGGCGCGCGTCAGGTCGCGCACATAGTCCTGCAGGCTGTTGACCGAGACCTCGACGCCCGACTGGTTGCGGTTGCGGTAACCGAGATCGCTCATGCGCAGCGAGGTCGCATGAGGTTCCCACGCGGTGCCGCGGCCGAACTCCGGTAGCACCTCGCCGCGCGCCCGCAGGAAGGACTTGCAGACCACCGGCGAGACACCGAACAGATAGAGCACGATCCAGCCGTGCCTGCGGTAGTTGCGCAAGAGGTCGAAATAGCTCGCCGAGACGAAATCTGCGCCGCTATCGCGCGACTCGCGGATCGCCGCCCAACCCTCCCACAGCCGCTCCGGGAAGGAGTAGTTGAAGTGCACGCCGGAGATCGCCTGCATGACGCGTCCGTACCGCAACCCCAGCCCTTCGCGATAGATGGTCTTCATGCGTCCGATGTTGGAGGGTCCGTACTGTGCGATCGGGATGCTGGCGTCGCCCTCGACCACGCAGGGCATGCTGGCAGCCCACAGCAGCTCGTCATCGAGCCGCTGATAGACAGACTGGTGCAGGTCGCGCAGATAACGCAGCAGTTCAGGATTGCTGCGGAAGGTCGGCGTGACGAGCTCGAGCAATGCCTCGGAGTAATCGGTGGTGATGTGCGCGTGGGTGAGCGCGGCGCCGAGCGCGGCGGGATGCGGCGTCGCCGAGATATGGCCTTGCGGCGTGACCCGCAGCGATTCCTTCTCGACGCCCCGCTGCCCGCCCTGCAGGGCGCGCACTTCCCCGGCGTTCACGAACGCCGCAAGACGTCGCTCGAAGACACGGTCGATGCGCGGCTTGGGCATGGGGTGTGGGGTGGGGACGAGGCTGGACGCGCCGGCGGGGGCCGACAGCCACCGTCACCAGGCGATGCGCCCGCTGAGCACGTCACGGGCCATACGCAGATCGCCGCGCAGGCTGTAGAGCGGGTGCTTGAAGGTCGCGGGCGTGTTCTTCTCGAAGAAGTAGTGGCCGATCCACGCGAAACCATAGCCGAGCAGCAAGCCGGTGAGCAGCAACCGTGGCTGCAGCAGGATGATCGCGCCGGCGAACTGGGTCAGCGCCAGCAGCGTACCGATCACATGCACACGGCGCGAAGTACGGTTGGCGTGTTCGCCGAGGTAGAACGGGTAGAAGTCGTCAAAGCTGGCGAAGGCCATGGCGGCATCTCCATGTGATCCGGGCATGTGATCCGGGCGGACGCAGGACGGGGTCGCATCTTGCCCCCGAGCGGCGTCGCGGCGCAACCGCGCCGGGTCAGCGTGTCTTCCCGCCAGCTAGCGTTTACTCTTACGGGACTAGCCCGAGTGTAAATCCGTGGAGGGAGAGACCATGATCCGTCGACACCACGCCGATCGGCGCACCCTTGCTGCTTGTGGCGCCAGCCTTGCGCTGCTGCTCGCGGCCTGTACGCCGACCACCGCGGCCAAGCGCCCGGACCGACCCAATGCCGCAACGAGGGCGGCCAAGCCCGCCACCGGCGAGGCGACCAACACGGCACCCTTCCCCTCGACCTATCGGGCAGCGAGCGCCCCGGCGGTGCTGATCAGCGGCGCCACGGTGCTCACCGGCAGCGGCGAGCGGCTCGACGGCGCCGATGTACTGCTGCGCGACGGCAAAGTCGCGGCGGTCGGGCGCGGACTCGCTGCCGCCCCGGGCACTCGCGTGATCGACGGCCGCGGCAAGTGGGTGACGCCCGGCATCATCGACATCCACTCGCATCTCGGGGTGTACCCCTCGCCCGCCGTCGATGCACACTCGGACGGCAACGAGGCCACCGCGCCCAACACCGCCAACGTCTGGGCCGAGCATTCCGTGTGGCCGCAGGATCCCGGCTTCGAGGCCGCGCTCGAGGGCGGCGTCACCGCGCTGCATGTCCTGCCCGGTTCCGCGAACCTCTTCGGCGGCCGCTCGGTGACACTCAAGAACGTGCCAGCGGTCACCTACCAGGCCATGAAGTTCCCGGACGCGCCGCACGGCCTCAAGATGGCCTGTGGCGAGAACCCGAAGCGCGTCTACGGCAACCGCCGCACGCTGCCCTCGACCCGTATGGGCAATGTGGCGTCGTGGCGCCAGAGCTGGTCCGAGGCCGTCGAGTACCAGCGCGATTGGGCGCAGTACGAAGCGCGCCGCTCGTCCGGGGCCAAAGACCTGCGTGCACCCAAGCGCGACCTGCGCATGGAGACGCTCGCCGCAGTGCTGCGCGGCGAGATCTTGGTCCAGAACCACTGCTACCGCGCCGATGAGATGGCGATCGTCCTCGATATGGCCAAAGAATTCGGCTACAAGGTCTCGACCTTCCACCACGCCACCGAGGCCTACAAGATCGCCGATCTGCTCGCCGAGAACGGTGTATGTGCCGCCGTCTGGGCGGACTGGTGGGGCTTCAAGATGGAGTCCTACGACGCGATCCCCGAGAACATGGTGATCGTCGACGCCGCCAAGGGCGGTTGCGCCATCGTGCACTCCGATTCCGACGAGGGCATCCAGCGCCTGAACCAGGAGGCCGGCAAGGGCATCGCCTCGGCAGCGCGAGCCGGGATCGCCATCGCGCCGGAGCACGCCATCCGCTGGCTCACGCAGAACCCCGCGCGCGCACTCGGCATCGCCGAGAAGACCGGCACGCTCGAGGTCGGCAAGGCCGCCGATGTCGTGGTCTGGAACGGCAGTCCGTTCAGCTCCTACGCGCTCACCGAACAGGTGTTCATCGACGGCGCGATACGCTTCGACCGCGGGGCGCGCCGCGCCTTGCCGGAATCGGATTTCATGCTCGGCCAACCGGCCGCTCCGGGGGTGTCGCCGTGATCCGCTCGCAGTTAACCGCGGCCGTCGTCGCCGCCCTCGCCGCCCTCGCGACCCTCGGCGCAGCGGCAGCGCAGGCCGACGAAGCGCTGCTGATCCGTAACGCCACGGTGCATACGGGCGTCACCGGCGCCGCACCGCAGGCCGGTACGGATGTGCTCGTGCAAGGCGGCAAGATTTCCGCCCTTGGCAAGGGTCTCGTTGCGCCCGCGGGCGCACGCGTGGTCGACGCGCAGGGCCGTCCGGTCACGCCCGGGGTGTTCGGCGGTCTGACGCGTATCGGCCTCGAGGAGATCGGTCTCGACAGCGCCAACGGCGACCACTCGCAGCGCCTAGGACAGATGCGCCCCGAGTTCGATGTCTCGCAGGCCTGGAATCCGGATGCGCCCTCTGTGGTGGTGCACCGTATGAACGGTGTCACCTTCACCGTGCTGACGCCCGGCTCCGCATCAGGTGGCAGCTTCGTCGCAGGCCAGGGCGCGCCAGCAAGCCTCGTCGGCCGCGAGGCGCTCGCGCCGCGTGCGCTGTTCATCGACTTGGGCGGCGATGCCAACGACCTTGCGGGCGGCAGCCGCGCCGCGCAGTTCATGCTGCTGCGGCAAGCCATCGTCGAGGCGCGGGCGCCGAACCTCGTGATGGTGCACGACGAGCGCCTACTCTCACCCTCGGGTCGGCAAGTGCTGCTCGAGTTCCTGAAGGGTGGCGGACAGGTCGTGTTCGATGTCGACCGTGCGGTCGACATCCGTCGCGCCGTCGAATTCGCGCAACAGGAGAAGATGCAGGTGGTGATCCGCGGGGGTGCGGAAGCTTGGCGCGTGGCGCCCGAACTCGCCGCCGCGCGCGTCCCCGTGCTCATCGATCCGCTCGACAATCTGCCGTCGAGCTTCGACGCCGTCGGCGCGACGATGCACAACGCGGCACGGCTGCACGCCGCGGGCGTGATGGTCGGCATCTCGATGCGCAGCGCCGACATCGACGATGCCGGCAAGACGCGCCAAGCTGCGGGGAACGCGGTCGCGCACGGCTTGCCGTGGGCGGCGGGCTTGGCCGCCATCACGCGCGTGCCCGCCGAGATCTTCGGCGTCGCGGATCGCTTCGGCACGCTCGCACCCGGCCGCCCCGCGGACCTCGTACTGTGGTCGGGAGATCCGCTCGAAGTCAGCAGCGTCGCCGACCTCGTGGTAGCCGACGGCCAGGTGCAGTCCGGCGTATCGCGTCATACGCTGCTGCGCGATCGTTACCTCGAACGCGTGCGGCGCGGCGCAGCGCGCTGAGGCGAAGGGAGATACGCCAAAATGCTCGTCGGCAACGCCATCCGTCCAGTCGTCCTCGTCGGCGGCACCCGCATCCCCTTTGCGCGCGCGCACAGCGCGTACGCAACGGAGGGTAACCAGTCGATGCTGACCGCCGCCTTGCGCGGCCTCGTCGAGCGCCACCGTCTGCAAGGCGTGCGGCTCGGCGAGGTGGCTGCAGGCGCCGTCATCAAGCACTCGCGCGACTTCAACCTCGCACGCGAGTGCGTGCTCGATGCGGGGCTCGATCCGCAGACACCGGCCTTCGATCTGCAACGCGCCTGCGGCACCAGCCTCGAGGCCGCGATCGCCATCGCCAACAAGATCGCGCTCGGCCAGATCGACGCGGGCATCGCGGCGGGTGTGGACACGGTGAGCGACGCGCCAGTGGTCTATGCGCGCGAGTACCAGCAGCTGCTGCTGCGGGCGCACCGCGCGCGCGACACTTGGGGGCGCATCAAACCTTTCCTCGGCCTTCGACCGCGGCATTTCAAGCCGCAGGTGCCGGACGCCGGCGAGCGGCGCACGGGGCTCTCGATGGGCGAGAGCTGCGAACTCATGGCCAAGCGCTGGATGATTCCGCGCGCAGCGCAGGACCAACTCGCCTGCGACAGCCATCGTCGCGCGGCGGCCGCGTGGCGGGACGGGTTCTTCGATGACCTGGTGGTGCCCTTCGCGGGGCTCGCGCGCGACAACAACATCCGCGCCGACACCTCAGTTGAGAAGCTCGCGACCTTGCGCACGGCCTTCGACCGCTCGACCGCCGGCACCCTCACCGCCGGCAACAGCACGCCGCTGACCGACGGCGCGGCGGCCGTGCTGCTCGCGAGCGAGGACTGGGCCCGGGCGCGGGGCCTGCCCGTGCTCGCGCGGCTCAGCTTCGGCAAATCGTGGGCAGTGGACTACGCGAATGGCCATGAGGGTCTCTTGATGGCGCCGGCTTATGCGGTGTCCGCGATGCTGCGCGATGCGGGCTTGACCCTGCAGGACTTCGATTACTACGAGATCCACGAGGCCTTCGCGGCGCAGGTGCTCTGTACCCTCGCCGCCTGGGAATCGGCGCAGTTCTGCCGTGAGCGGCTCGGCCGCGATGCACCGCTTGGGGCCATCGACCGTGCCAAGCTCAACGTGAAGGGCAGCAGCATCGCCGTGGGGCACCCGTTCGCTGCGACCGGCGCGCGCGTGCTCGCGAGCGCAGCGAAACTTTTATCGCAGGACGCAAACGCGCGGCGAGGCCTGATCTCGGTGTGCACCGCCGGCGGGATGGGCGTGACGGCAATCGTGGAGCGAGCCTAGCGCATCCCTGAACTGCCGAACCCGCCCGCGCCGCGCGCGGTGGCGCTGAAGTCATCCACGATCTCGAAGGCCACCTGCACCACCGGCACCACGACGAGCTGCGCGATGCGCTCGCCGGGCTGCACGGTGTACGCAGTGCTGCCGCGGTTCCAGCAGGACACCATCAAGGGACCCTGGTAGTCCGAGTCGATGAGGCCGACGAGGTTACCGAGCACGATGCCGTGCTTGTGACCGAGGCCAGAGCGCGGCAGGATCACTGCTGCGAGACCCGGATCCTCGATCCAGATCGAGAGCCCGGTCGGCAGGAGCTCCGCGCGCCCGGGCGCGAGCTCGAGCGGCCCATCGAGGCAGGCGCGCAGATCGAGCCCTGCGGAGCCGTCGGTGGCGTAGGCCGGGAGCGGGAATTCCGTGCCGAGGCGCGGGTCGAGCAGACGGACCTTGAGCGGGCGCGGCGAGGTCGCGCGGATGTTGTTCGTCATACCCGCATTATGGGCGAGTTCGCCCGGATTCGCCGCTGGCGGGACTACGGCGTGGCGACGATGCTGTGGCCATGCAGTCCGAAACCGCGCTCGCGCCGCCGACCCCCGCCGCAGCCTCCGCCACGCCGCTGCCACGGCCGCGCGCCATCTGCCGCTCCATCCGCCATTGGCCGGCGCCCGAGCGCCCGCGCGAGAAGCTGCTGCAGCGAGGTGCGGCGGCGCTGTCGGATGCGGAGCTGCTCGCGCTGCTGTTTGGCACCGGTCTGCGCGGTGTCGGCGCACTCGATCTCGCGCGCCAGCTCCTCAACGATTTCGGCTCGCTGCGCGGGCTGCTCGCCGCCGATCGGGATCGGCTACTCGCCGCCGCGGGCCTCGGCCCCGCGCGGGTCGCCCTGCTGCAGGGCGCGCTCGAGCTCGCGCGGCGACACTACGGCGCGGCGCTGCGCCCCGGCGAGCCGCTGCACTCCCCCGCCGACACCCGCCGCTTCCTTACCGCGCAGCTGCGCGACCGGCCGTACGAGGTGTTCTGCTGCCTCTACCTCGACAACCGCCACCGACTGATCGTCTTCGAGGAACTCTTCCGCGGCACCATCGACGGCGCGGCGGTCCATCCGCGCGAAGTGCTCCGCCAGGCGCTGTCCCACAACGCTGCGGCGATCATCCTCGCGCACAACCACCCCTCGGGTGTCGCCGAGCCGAGCCACGCGGACGAGCTCATCACCGTGCGCTTGCGCGACGCCCTCGCCCTCGTCGACATCCGGGTGCTCGACCACCTGATCATCGCCGGGCCGGAGGCCGTCTCTCTGGCCGAGCGGGGGGTGCTTTGACAGGACCTCATCCGGACCCAGACCCTGCTGCGCTGACCCTGAGGTTGCCGAGCGGCCGCGAGACTGGTATAAATGCTGCCCTTTTGACGGTCGCTACGGCGTCTGTCTTTCTGTAACCTAATGATATTAAAGGCTTTTCACCATGTCCCGCGTCTGCGAATTCACTGGTAAGCGCCCCGCGTCGGGCAACCGCGTCTCGCACGCGAACAACAAGAAGCGTCGTCGCTTCCTGCCGAACCTGCACACCCAGCGGTTCTGGCTCGAAGGCGAGCAGCGTTGGGTGTCGCTGCGAGTCAGCGCCAACGCCATGCGCACCATCGAGAAGAACGGCCTCGACGCGGTGGTCTCCGACCTCCGCGCCAAGGGCATGAAGATCTGAGCCGGAGAACCTGAGCCATGCGCGAGAAAGTGAAACTGCTGTCCACCGCCGGCACCGGCCATTTCTATGTGGCCATGAAGAACAAGCGGCTCCATCCCGAGAAGATGGATGTGAAGAAGTACGATCCTGTCGTGCGCAAGCACGTGGCGTACAAGGAAACAAAGATCAAGTGATCGCGCGGCGCGCCCATCCGGGTGCGCCCAATCCTGTTCTGCGTTGACGGCTCCGTCATGCCGGAACTCCCAGAAGTCGAGACCACGCGCCGCGGCGTCGAGCCGCGCGTCGTGGGTCACTCCATCCGTGCACTTCGGGTCCACGAGCCACGGCTCCGATGGCGCGTACCGGCGTCACTCCCCGCACAGGTTGCGGGCGCGACCGTGCTCGGCGCACTGCGCCGCGCGAAATACCTGCTGTTCCCGTTGGACGGTGCTGCGCTCGAGCGCGTGCCACGGGGGACACCCGCTGCGCTGCTCGTGCACCTTGGCATGTCGGGCAACCTGCGCGTGCTACCCACCGATGCACCGCGTCTCCCGCACGACCACTTCGACCTCGAGCTTGACTCGGGCGAGACGCTGCGATTCAACGACCCGCGTCGCTTCGGTTCGCTGCATTTGGTCGAGGGCGACCCGACGCAGCATCCGCTGCTGCGGCATCTCGGCCCGGAACCGCTCGAGGACGGCTTCGACGGCAGCACGCTGTGGCGTGCCTCGCGTAAACGACGTGTGGCGATCAAACAATTCATCATGGATGCGAAGGTGGTGGTCGGTGTCGGCAACATCTACGCAAGCGAGGCGCTGTTCTGCGCCCGCATCCGTCCGGGGCGTCAGGCGGGCGGATTGACCCGCGCGGAATGCGAACGGCTCGCCGCCGCGATCCGCACAGTGCTCGCCAAGGCCATCGAGGTCGGCGGCACGACACTGCGCGACTATGTCGGCGTCGATGGCAATCCCGGCTATTTCCGGCAACAGCTCTTCGTCTACGAGCGCGTGGGTGAACCCTGCCGCCAGTGCGGTACGGCAGTACGCCAGCGCGTGCAGGGACAGCGCTCGACGTACTGGTGCCCGGCGTGTCAAAGCTGACGCGCACGCCCGACCGGCGCGTGCTGCTGCCACATTTCCGCCGGGTCGACCCGGTGATGGCCGCGCTGGTCGAGACGGCGGGACCTTACCGGCTACGCGCCGAGCCGAGCGCATCGCCCTTCCGTCACCTCGTACGGGCGATCGCCTCGCAGCAGATCAGCGGTCGTGCCGCTGACGCGATCCTCGTGCGCTTCGTCGCGCTGTACGCGGGGAGCGCCTTCCCGACACCCGAGCAGGTGCGTGACACGCCTTCGCCGATGCTCCGCTCGGCCGGGCTCTCCGCCGCGAAAGCTGCCGCACTCAAAGATCTCGCGGTGCATACGCTCTCGGGCGTGGTACCAGGCAGCGCAGCGCTCGCCGCGCTCGACGACGCAGCGATCGTCACGCGGCTCACGCAGGTGCGCGGCATCGGGCCCTGGACGGTGCAGATGATGCTGATGTTCCAGCTCGGTCGGCCGGATGTGCTGCCGGTGGACGACTACGGCGTGCGCAACGGTTTCCGGCTCGCTTACGGGTCCGACGCGCTGCCGACGCCCAAAGAACTCGCTCGACACGGCGCCTGTTGGGCGCCGTACCGCTCAGCGGCGGCTTGGTATCTGTGGCGGGCGGTGGACCTCGCGCGCGCCGGGACGCCGATGCCGCTCAGCCCGCAGGCACGCGCCGCTTCGTCTTCAGCGCCTCGGCCACCGCCGGGTGCACGAACTCCGAGATATCGCCGCCCAGCACCGCGATCTCGCGCACCAGCGTCGAGGAAATGAAGGTGAACTGTTCCTTGGGCGTCAGGAACACGGTCTCGATATCCGGCGCGATATGCCGGCTCATGTTGGCCAGTTGGAACTCGAACTCGAAGTCCGACACCGCGCGCAGGCCGCGCAGCATGAAGCCGAGCCCATTATCGCGCGCGAACTCGACCGTGAGTTTCGCGTAGCCCATCACTTCGATGTTCGGGAGATCCGCGAGCGCCGTCCGCGCGAGCGTGATGCGCTGTTCGAGCGAGAACAGCGGCGTCTTGCCCGGATTGGCGGCGATCGCGACGACGACGCGGTCGAACATCTTCGCCGCGCGGCTCGCGATGTCGAAGTGCCCGTTGGTGATCGGGTCGAAGGTCCCGGGATACATCACACCGCGATTCATGTCGCAGACTCCTGTTCGCTGATCAGTCGCGCGTTGCGGCGCAGCAGATGATAGCCGACCTCACCGGCCTTGCCGTCACGCCAAGGCTGCCAGGTAGCGGGCAGACCGGAGGGCGGTGCCGCAGCCGGCGTCTCCAGGTACACGAACGCCTCCGGCGCGAGCCAGCCGCCCGACTGCAGCCGGCGCGCAGCCGCCGCCGAGAGACCCGCGCCAAACGGCGGGTCGAGGAACACGATGTCGAAGGGGGCGGCGGGCCGTCCGGCGAGAAACGCGAGCGAATCGGCGCGATGGAACTCGGCGTTGCCCACTGGACTGCCGGCCTCGCGCGACGCGGTGCTCCAATCGGTGCAACGGCCGTGCAAAGCCGCCACTGCCTCCCGGTCGTTGTCGACAAAAACGGCGTGCGCCGCGCCGCGCGACAACGCCTCGAGCCCGAGCGCACCGCTGCCGGCGAAGAGGTCGAGCACGCGCGCGCCGCGGATGTGCGGCGCGAGCCAGTTGAAGAGCGTCTCGCGCACGCGGTCGGGCGTCGGGCGGATGTCCGGCCCCTCGGGGAAACGCCAACGCCGCCCGCGCCACTGGCCGGCGATGATGCGCAGTTCGCGGGACCCGGCAGCGCGGGTCCCGGCAGCGCGGGCTCGGTCGGGTGGGCGGTTCACGAGATGCAGGGTACCCGAGCGGCGGGTAGAGACCTAGCCGCCGGACCGCACCAGCGCCGCCTGCAGCGACACCTGCTTCCTGCCGCCGGCCACCGACTGGCGTCCGACCTCCGTGAAGCCGAAGCCGCGATGGAAGCGCTCGGACGCCGGGTTAGGCGGTTCGATGTCGTATTCACAGGTGACCCAGGGCAACTGCGACCGGGACGCCTGGACGAACACCGCATCGTAGAGCGCTCGGCCGAGTCCACGACCGTGCGACGCGGTCGCGACCACCACCCGATCGACGTAAAGGAAGTGGTCGTAGCGGGCCTCGAAGAACAAGTAGTTCGGGCTGTCGTAGTCCTGCCCCTCGCGCAGGGCGAGCACGAAGGCTACGACCTGCTGCCCATCCTGGACGACCTGATGGAGGTCGGCCTGCTCATGCAGCTGCGCGAGACGCTCCGACGTCAAAGGACTGAGGAAGCGCTCAGACTCAAGGTTGAGGGCGAGGATCGCCGCGAAGTCACGGGGCGTGGCGGGTCGCAGGGTCATGGGGCTCGGGTCATGGGGCTCGGGTCATGAGGCTCGGGTCATGAGAGGGTCCTGGGCGCGCTCCGCCGCGATCGTCGCGCACTTTATCAAGTGTCCTACAACCTGCGCAGGCCGTTCGAGTATCTGTTGTGCGCGGTGCTGCGTCGCGTCGTTACTTGCCGCGGCGCTGCTAGAATCCACGGATGCCCCCCGATGCGCCGACCGGTTTCTTCCAGCGCCTGCGCGCCGCGTTCTCACGCGGTGGTGAGACCCTCGGCGCCGGCCTCGGCGCGATCATGGGCGGGCGCAAGATCGACGCCGCGGCGCTCGAGGAGCTCGAGACGCGGCTCCTGCAGGCGGACTGCGGCGTCACGGTCACCGAAGAGCTCATCGAAGGCCTGCGCAAGCGCGTAGCCCGCCAGCAACTGGGTGATGTCGATGCACTGCTCGCCGCGCTGCGCGAGGACATCACAGCGCTATTGATGCCGGTCGCGCAGCCGCTCGTCATCGATCGCGCGCACCAGCCCTTCACCATCCTCGTGGTCGGCGTGAACGGCTCGGGCAAGACCACCACCATCGGCAAGCTGGCGCAGCGCTACGGCGCAGAGGGCCTGAAGGTGGTGCTCGCCGCGGGCGACACCTTCCGCGCTGCGGCGGTCGAGCAGATCGGCGTCTGGGCGTCCCGCACCGGCGCGGAACTCGTCGCGCAAGCGACGGGTGCGGATCCGGCCGCGGTCGCCTTCGATGCGCTGCAGTCGGCGCGCGCGCGCGGCGCCGACCTGCTCATCGCCGACACGGCGGGACGGTTACAGGCGCAGACCCACCTCATGGAAGAGCTGCGCAAGGTGCGGCGCGTGCTCGGCAAGGTCGACCCCAGTGCGCCACAGGAAGTGCTGTTGGTGATCGACGCCACGCAAGGCCAGAACGCGCTCGCGCAGGCACAGCAGTTCCACGCCGCCGTAGGCGTGACGGGCCTCGTGCTCACCAAGCTCGACGGCACGGCGCGCGGCGGTATCGTGCTCGCGATCGCACGGCAGCTGACACTACCCATCCGGTTCGTGGGACTCGGCGAGCAGGCGGGGGACCTCGCGGAGTTCGACGCGGCCGCCTTCGCCCGTGCGCTCGTCGACGGCCCTGCGGTCTGAGAGGCATACTTTCGCCATGATCCGCTTCGACCGCGTCTCCAAACGATATCCGAACGGCCGTGACGCGCTGCGCGAGGTGTCGTTGCAGGTCGAGCCGGGCGAGTTCGTGTTCCTCACCGGCCGCTCCGGCGCCGGCAAAAGCTCCATCTTGAAGCTCATCGGACTGCTCGAGCGTCCGACGCGCGGTACGGTCACGGTCAACGGGCAGGATACGGCGTCGCTGCCTGCGCGGGCGATCCCCGCCTACCGCCGTCGGCTCGGCATGGTGTTCCAGGACCATCAACTGCTGATGGACCGGCCGGTCTACGACAACGTCGCGCTGCCGCTGGTGGTCGCCGATGCGCCGTTCCGCGATATCGACAAGCGCGTGCGCGCTGCGCTCGACCAGGTGGGCCTGCTCGAGCAGGTCCGCGCACTCCCCTCCGAACTGTCGGTCGGTGAGCAGCAGCGCGTCGGCATCGCGCGCGCCGTGGTCGGCAAGCCGGTCGTGCTGATCGCTGACGAACCGACCGGCAACCTAGACCGCGGGCTGGCGCGCGATGTCATGCGCCTCTTCCGCCGCTTCCAGGAGGTCGGCGTGACGGTGGTGGTCGCGACCCACGACCTGTCGCTGGTCGAGGAGTTCGGGCAACGCAGCATCCATATCGATGACGGCAAGGTGTCCGCATGATCTCACCGGCCACCTGGACGACGCGCCATCTGCAGGCGCTGGTCGCCGCACTCGGCAGTCTGCTGCGCCGGCCGCTCGGTGCGCTGCTGACGACGCTCGTCATCGCGGTAGCGCTCGCCCTGCCTGCGGGGCTCTGGCTGCTGGTGCAGAACGCGCGCGCGGCCACCGGGGATCTCGCGACCGCCGTGCAGGTCTCGGCCTTCCTCAAGGTCGGCACCGCCGTGGAGCGGGCGCAGGAGCTCGCGATCGCCGTACGCAGTCAGCCCGGCATCGCCACCGTGACCCTGATCACCGCAGAACAGGGCCTCAAAGAATTCCGCCAGCGCTCCAGCTTCGGCAAGGCGCTCGATGCGCTCGACAGCAACCCCCTGCCGCACACGCTCGTGATCCAGCCGACCACGGCGCAGCGCGACGCGGCCGCCCTCGAGCGGCTGCGCGACACGCTCGCCGACTGGCCCGAGGTGGAGATCGTGCAGGCCGACACGGAATGGGCGCAGCGGCTTGCCGCCCTGCTCGCGGTGTTGCGTACGCTGTTCCTCGCCTCGGCGGTGCTGTTCGGACTCGGCGTGCTCGCCGTCATCGGCAACACCACCCGCGTCGAGATCGCGGCGCGCCTGCCCGAGATCGCCGTCACCAAACTGGTCGGCGGCTCGGACGCGTTCATCCGCCGTCCCTTCCTCTACTCAGGCCTGTTCCAAGGTCTGCTCGGCGGACTGCTCGCACTCGGCCTCCTCGCCGCGCTGCTCGCCTCCCTCGAAGCGCCGGTGGCACGCTTGGTGTCGCTCTACGGCGGCCAACTCCGACTCGCCGGACTCGCCGGGGAGGAGACGCTGGCGTTGGTGCTCGCAGGCGCCCTGCTCGGGTGGGTTGGCGCCTGGGTGGGCGCGGCCCGCCAGATCGCCCGCATCTCGCCGCAGCACTGACGGCGCGACACGCGCTGCAAGTCACCGCTGCTGATCTCCCAACCAATTGATTTGTAAGTGAAAAAAGCTTATAACTTGCGCGCTGCTTAGCACTCAAAGTCAGGGAGTGCTAAACTGCATCGAGAGGTATAGCAATGACTGCCAACGCCCTGATCGCCCGCTATTCGGATGCCGCGCTTGCCGGTCCCCTCGGCAGCCTCGACGCCTATCTCGAACGCGTATCGCGCGTCCCCGTACTGTCGCGCGAAGACGAGCAGTCGCTCGCGCGCCGTTTCCGCGATGACGCTGATGTCGAAGCCGCACGCGCCTTGGTGCTCTCGCACCTGCGCTTCGTCGCGCACATCGCCCGCGGCTATCTCGGCTATGGGTTGCCCGTCGGCGATCTGGTGCAGGAAGGCAATGTCGGCCTGATGAAGGCCGTCAAGCGCTTCGACCCGGATCTCGGCGTACGGCTCGTGTCCTTCGCCGTGCACTGGATTCGCGCCGAGATCCACGAGTACGTGCTGCGCAACTGGCGGCTCGTCAAGATCGCCACCACCAAGGCGCAGCGCAAGTTGTTCTTCAACCTGCGTCGCATGAAGAAAGGCCTGGGTTGGCTGACCGTCGAAGAGACCGCCACGGTCGCGCGGGAACTCGGCGTGGAGCCCGCGGAAGTCACCGAGATGGAGCGCCGCTTGAGCGCCCGCGACCTCGCCTTCGATCCCTCACCCTCCGAGTCCGACGAAGAGGACATACACAACCCCGCAGCCTACCTGCCGGCCCCAGATGCCGATCCCGCGCAGCAGGTCGAAGACGCCGAATGGGAGGACGCTTCGCACGCTGGGCTCGCCCGGGCGATCGCCGAGCTCGACCCGCGCAGCCGCGACATCCTCGCCAGCCGCTGGATGTCGGGCGATGCCGACAAAGCGACGCTGCACGATCTCGCGGCGCGACACGGCGTGTCCGCCGAGCGTATCCGCCAGCTCGAGGCGAACGCGATCAAGAAGCTGCGCACCCTGATGCTCGAGACGGCCTGAGATCGTCGTTCAATCCACCCCTTGCTGCGGTGCCGGCGGAGTGGTCGCTTTGCTGTAGCCCCGCGGTCGGATCGCCACGGTGTTGACGATACGGGTGCAGCGCCGCCCATCCGCCAGGAAATAGCCGTACTCGAACGAGGGCGTGCTGCGGCCATCGCGCGCCAGCTCACCCCCGATGCGAGCCTCGAGGTCGGGCGGGAACTCGAACCGCAGCTCGAGATCGCTGCTGCCGCCGATCTCGAAGTCGATCTGCATCGAGCGTGTCCAGGTCGAGTAGCCCGGGAACACCCTTGCGCAGGCGAGCGCTGCGATCGGGTCGGCGAGCGCGGCCTGGTAGCCGCCGAACATCACCCCGCCCGGATTGCGCGAGATCGCGTTGAGCGGCAAGCGGATGCGCACCTTGCGCCACTGCGCAGAGACCTCGAGTACCTTGATGCGCATGACGAGGAAAGGCGGATAGAACTCGAGCATTCGCCCGTCGGGCAGCCAGCGGTGCTCTGCCGCTCGACGGAGGATGCGTTGGAACAATCGCGGTCGGCTCATGCCGCAGCCTCCTCGAACACCATCGCGTGCAGCGCGGCGGTGCGCGCAGGCGTCGCGGCATAACCCCCCGCCAACGTCACGGTGAGCGGCAGCCCTTGGGTGCGGGCCCAGCCGAGCACCTGCCGTTCGCGCTCGCGCAGACCGGCGTCGCTGAGCGCGAAGCGGCCGTAGCGATCACCCGCTGCCACATCGACGCCTGCGAGATAGAACACCAGTTCCGGTCGGAAACCCTCGGTCAGCCGCGGCAACTGCGCCGCCAGCGCCCCGAGATAGGCCGCATCGTCCGTACCATCCGGCAAGCCCACATCGAGTGTCGAACGCATCTTGTGCGCCGGATAGTTGCGCTCGCCGTGCATGGAGAACGTGAACACCGAGTCGTCACCCTCAAAGATCGCCGCCGTGCCGTTGCCCTGATGGACATCGAGGTCGATGACGAGCGCGCGGCGGATCCTGCCCTCAGCCTGCAGGCAGCGGATCGCCACAGCGACATCATTGAGCACGCAGAACCCCTCGCCATGGTCGGCGAATGCGTGGTGCGTACCGCCCGCGAGGTTCCCGCCGAGACCCTCCTCTAAGGCAGCCCGCGCCGCGAGCAATGTGCCCTGCACGGCAAGGCGTGAGCGACGCAGCAGCTGCGCCGTCCAGGGTACGCCGAGCGCGCGCACTTCGGCCGCCGTCAGTCCCTCGCCAAAAAGGTGCGCGAGGTAGCCTGCGGTGTGCACACGGGCGAGATCATCGTGGGCAGCCTCTTCAGGCACGAGCTCAGTAGTGGCGTCGAGCAAACCGCCCGCGCGCAGCTGCTCGCGCACCAACGGGTACTTCGCCATCGGGAACGGATGTCCGTCTGGCAGCGGCAGGCAGTAATCGGGGTGGTAACTGGCTTTCAAGATGGTTCGGGATAGGCTACAAACAGAAGGCGCCTGCCTCGAGGCGTGGATATTTTACACCGGCGGCATGGCCGCGCCCGGAGCATACGGATGACCCCTGCCACGCTGCCTGCTGCTGCACCCCCCGCCGACCCGGCTGCGGCGAGGGCCGTACCACCCTACCCGGATCAGGCCTACGCCTGGTATGTGGTGGTGGTCCTGCTGCTCGCCTACATCCTCGCCTTCGTCGATCGCGAGATCATCAACCTGTTGGTGCCTGACATCAAGGCATCGCTCGGCATCAACGACACGCAGGTGAGCCTGCTGATGGGCGGCGCGTTCGCCATCTTCTACACCTTCTTCGGACTGCTGATCGCTTGGTTCGCGGACCGCGGTAACCGCCGCGCGCTGCTGTTCGCCGGCATCATCTTCTGGAGCCTCGCCACGATGACCTGCGGACTCGCCGTGACCTTCCCGCTGCTGTTCTTCGCAAGGGTCGCGGTGGGCGCCGGCGAGGCCACGCTGAACCCCTGTGCACTCTCGATGCTCAAGGACTACTTCCCGCCGGACAAGGTCGGCCGGGCGATCGGTCTCTACACCGCAGGCGTCTCGAGCGGCCTCGGCATCGCCTCGATCATCGGCGGCATGATCTATCCGACGCTGCGCGCCGCTGGACCTGTCGATTGGCCGCTCGTCGGCGTGCTGGAGCCGTGGCAACAGATGTTCGTCTGGGTGGGCGCGCCGGGCATCCTCGTCGGCCTGCTGCTGCTCACGGTGCGCGAGCCGGCGAGGCGCGAGTTCGTCGAGACGGGACGCCAGACCGAAGCGAGTTCCCTCTGGGCCACCTTCGCGCATGTGTTCAAGCGGTGGCGGGCATTCATCCTGCTGTTCCTCGCGCTGTCGGGCCTCGCCATCATGGCCTACGGTGTCGGCTCGTGGACCCCGGAGTTCCTGCGCCGTACCTATCAGCTCTCGGATGCCGAGTACGGCTATTGGCTGCAGGTGCGTGGCTATGTCTCCATCGTCTCGGGTCTCATCGGCGTGATGGTCGGCGGCTGGCTCTGCGACGTGCTGCAGAAGCGCTACGAGGACGGCTACGTTCGGGTCTGTCTCGGATCGTTCGTGTTCCTAGCCATTGGCTACTGCGCTTTCGTGCTGATGCCGACCCCGGCGCTGGCCATCGCCATGCTGGTGCCGGCGACGCTCGGCGCTGCGGCACCCACCGCCGCCGGCGCCGCGGCGGTGGTGGCCATCGCGCCGCCCTCCATGCGTTCACAGTGCATCGCGATGTACTACTTCGTCCTCAACGCGATCGGCTTCTTCATCGGCCCGACTGCGGTGGCGATTCTCACAGACTATGTGTTCGGCGACGAATCGATGCTGCGCTACTCGATGCTGGTGGTCGCGGCCGTGGTGTCCATCGGTGGCGCACTGCTGCTGACCTGGTGCCTGCCGCACTTCCGCGCTGCGGTGCGCGAGTCGCGCACCTGGACGGCTGAGGGCGCCTGAGCACTAGACCCGTCCGCATCACCTGAATGGAAACCCCATGGCCCACGCTCCCGACGATCCCAAGCTCCCCATCCTGCAACGCGACCATCGCAGCGTGATGGGAAAGGTCCTGTACACCAGCCGCAAGCCCGAGCGCTTGGGGGAAGAGCGCGGCCGCGAGTTCTTCCGCATCGATGTGCATGCGGACGGCACTCGGACCTGTGCGTCCCACTGCGAGATCGACGATCGTCCCTCGGTCATGCGCGACATCACTTATTCTTTGGACAAAGACTGGATGCCCACGGACTGCTTCGTGCGGCTGTCGGTCGGCAGCCGGTTCATGGGCTCCGGCTGGTTCCGCTTCCACCCGCAACATGCCGAGTGCGAGGCCTTCACCTCGCTCGAAGGACGCATCTCGCAGCGCATGGACCTTGTGGCGCCGCTCGCCACCTTCCAGAACCATGCGATCGCCTGCGACGCCTGGCACCTCCGGCTGATCGACCAAAGAAAACCCGGCGAGGTGCAGCGCATCCGGCAGATGCTGCTGTCCTCGCCCGACCACCGCGGCGCGACCGGCCCGATGCTGTTCTCGATCGGCCTGAACATCGTGTTCGTGGGTTCCGAGACGGTCACGGTCGGCGCCGGCACCTTCGATGCGCTGCATTACCAATTCGTCTCGAACCCTGAGCTGCCGCAGGAACACCCGCCCTACGACGTCTGGTGCACGGCGGACGGCGAATACCTGTTCCTGAAGGGTCAGGTGGCCGGCTACATGCAGACCTACTACGAGCTCGTCGAACTGTCGCGTGGCCCCCACTGGGGAAACTGAGTCGAATCAGCGGCTTGTGACCGTTGTTGAAAAAAAGCGACTTCCATCGGCCCGCACAAAGTGTATACTTGTCGTCATGTTGCGGCGAGACGACCCTTAACCGGTTGATTCTCAAGGCAAATGCGGAGATTGAGGCTTTGACGCACCTGCCATCCGGTCGCTTCGCGACCACCCGATGCAGAATGCAGACAACGCTCTTCTCCGGCGATCGACGCGGGCACGGGACGGTCGCTGCCTCTTTTTGGCGACGACCGAGGGATCCGCAAGGGTCCCGACCGGTACCATTATCGTCCGCGGGGTGGCTCCTTTGCAGCCGCCGTCAAGCGATCGGCGGCGAACGACGAGACTGGAAACCCCGCGCAAGTGGGGTTTTTTTTGACTTGCAGAACCTCACCACCACTTCCGGTTCAGGTCAGCGCGGCTCACCAAGTCCTGCGCGCAGCGCCGCGATCATGGTGCCTTTGTTCGCGAAATCCCAGCCGCCACCGAACGCGACGGAGACCCACGGCCCAATATATCAAGGCGGAATCAATCAAGGCAGGTCGGTCGATCCCATCAGCCAGCGGTCGCACTCGCGCGCCGCGCCGCGGCCCTCAGCGATCGCCCAGACCACGAGGCTCTGACCGCGACGACAGTCGCCCGCTGCGAACACGCCGGGCACGCTCGTCGTGTAGCTCGCCTCATCGGCGCGGATGTTGCGGCGCTCATCGAGCTCGATCCCGAGATCAAGCGGCAAGCTGCCCTCCGGACCGGTGAACCCCATCGCAAGCAGCACGAGCTGTGTCGGTTGACGGCGCTCGGTACCCGGCTGCTCGACCGGCACAGACCGGCCCTGTGCGTCGATCTCCCAACCGACCTCAACGGTCACCAATTCCTTGACGTGACCCGCCTCATCGCCCACCAAGCGCTTGACCGTGGTGAGGTAGGCCCGCGGATCGCGTCCGAACTTGGCCGCGGCTTCCTCTTGGCCGTAATCCGTCTTGTAGACCCGCGGCCATTCCGGCCACGGGTTGTCCTCGGCACGCTCGGTCGGCGGCTTCGACAGGATCTCGAACTGCGTCAGCGTACGGCAGCCTTGGCGCATCGCCGAACCGACACAATCGGTGCCAGTGTCGCCGCCACCGATCACCACCACATCGAGCCCCTTAGCCTGGATCGTCGCGCTCTTCGGTCCCTTGCCGAGCAGCGCGCGGGTGGCGTCTGTGAGGTAATCCATCGCGAAGTGCACGCCCTGCAGCGCCCGGCCCTCGACCGAAAGGTCGCGTGGCACCGTCGCACCGGTGCAGAGCACGACGGCGTCGAAGTCCCGACGCATCATCTGCGCCTCGTAGTTGTCGCCGACTTCGGCATTGTAGACGAATCGGATGCCTTCCTGTTCGAGCTGGTGGATGCGGCGCATCACCACCTCTTGCTTGTCGAGCTTCATGTTCGGGATGCCGTACATCAGCAGCCCGCCCGGGCGGTCAGCGCGCTCCAGCACCGTCACCGAATGTCCGGCACGGTTGAGCTGCTGCGCAGCGGCGAGCCCTGCAGGACCCGATCCCACCACGGCGACTTTGCGACCCGTGCGGGTCTTCGGCGGCTCCGGGACGACCCAGCCCTCCTCGAAACCGCGCTCGATGATGCTGTTCTCGATGTTCTTGATAGAGACCGGCGGCGCGTTGATACCGAGCACACAAGACCCTTCACAGGGCGCGGGACAGACACGCCCGGTGAACTCGGGGAAATTGTTGGTGCGATGCAGCCGCTCGAGCGCCTCGCGCCAGAGCCCGCGGTAGACGAGATCGTTCCACTCGGGGATCAGGTTGTTGACCGGACAGCCTGACGCACCGCCGCTCATCGCCTTGCCGGTGTGGCAGAACGGCACGCCGCAGTCCATGCAGCGTGCGGCCTGGTTACGCAGCGACTTCTCATCGAGCGGGTGGTGGAACTCCTTCCAATCGCGCACACGCTCGGACGGCGAGCGATCGAGCGGCATCTCGCGCAGGTATTCGATGAACCCGGTCGGCTTGCCCATGATCAGTTACCCCCCACGCGCGCGAGGTCGCGCGAATTCTCCTCGAAGGCCGCCATCACCGCCTCGTCCCCGGAGAGACCCTGGTCGTGGGCGCGTTGCAGACAGGCGAGCACGCGCTTGTAGTCCTTGGGGATC
Source organism: Klebsiella pneumoniae (assembly GCA_945860725.1). Taxonomy (GTDB): domain Bacteria; phylum Pseudomonadota; class Gammaproteobacteria; order Steroidobacterales; family Steroidobacteraceae; genus UBA964. Next base: position 31,235 of record CAMAQZ010000013.1, read on the forward strand.
ACGCGTGCGAAGCGTGCCAGCGTCTGCGGCCAGGTCTTGAGCAGCGCTGCGGCATGGGTGCTGCCGGTCACCTCGACATGGCGGGCGATGAGCGCGCGCAGCGCCTCGGCTTCGACGGGATCGTCGACGCCACCCACTTCGACCATCTGCGCGTTGACACGGCCAGCGGCGAAGGCGCCGTCCTCATCGAGCACATAGGCGACGCCGCCCGACATGCCGGCGCCGAAGTTGCGGCCCGTGGGACCCAGCACGACGACGCGGCCGCCGGTCATGTACTCGCAGCCGTGATCCCCCACGGCTTCCACCACGGTGTCGACCCCGCTATTGCGCACCGCGAAGCGTTCGCCCGCCATACCGCGGATGAACACCTCGCCGCCGGTCGCGCCGTAGAGCGCCACATTGCCGATGATCATGTTGCGCTCGGCTGGAAAGGTCGCCTCGCTCGATGGGAAGATCGCGAGCTTGCCGCCCGACAAGCCCTTGCCGACGTAATCGTTGGCGTCCCCCTCGAGGGTGAAGGTCATGCCGCGCGGCAGGAAGGCGCCGAAACTTTGGCCTGCCGAGCCGGTGAAATGCAGACGGATGGTGTCCTCCGGCAAGCCGGCCGCACCGAAGCGTCGGGTGACCTCGCTACCGGTGATGGTGCCGACCACACGGTTGACGTTGCGGATCGGGAGGCTGGCCTCGACCTGGGCACCGCGTTCGATCGCCGGCTTGCACAGCTCGAGCAGCGTCGTCACATCGAGCGACTTGTCGAGTCCGTGGTCCTGGTCGATCTGCCGATAGCGTCCGACCTCCGCACCCGAATCGGGCTGGTAGAGGATGTTGCTGAAATCGAATCCCTGCGCCTTCCAGTGATCGAGCGCCACCTTCGGCTCGAGCCGATCGACGCGGCCGACCATCTCCTCGAGACGACGGAAGCCGAGCTCGGCCATGATCTCGCGCAGATGGCTCGCGACGAAGCGCATGAAGTTCACCACATGCTGCGGATCACCCGCGAAGCGTTCACGCAGCCGCGGATCCTGCGTCGCGACGCCCGCCGGACAGGTGTTGAGGTGACAGACGCGCATCATGATGCAGCCGACCGCCACCAGAGGCGCGGTGGAGAACCCGAACTCCTCGGCACCGAGCAGCGCAGCGATCGCGACATCGCGTCCCGTCTTCAACTGCCCATCGGTCTCGACCGTGATGCGGCTGCGCAGATTGTTGAGCACGAGGGTCTGGTGCGCCTCGGCTAACCCGAGCTCCCAAGGCAGACCCGCGTGCGTGGTCGAGGTGAGCGGCGAGGCACCGGTGCCACCGTCGTGGCCGCTGATGAGCACCACATCGGCATGCGCCTTAGCGACGCCCGCAGCGATGGTACCGACGCCGACCTCGGCCACCAGCTTCACGCTGATGCGCGCTGCACGGTTGGCATTCTTCAGATCGTGGATCAGTTCCGCGAGGTCCTCAATGGAATAGATGTCGTGGTGGGGCGGCGGCGAGATCAGCCCCACCCCCGGCGTGGTGTGCCGCGCCTTGGCGATCCAGGGATAGACCTTCGTGCCCGGTAGCTGCCCGCCTTCGCCCGGTTTGGCGCCCTGCGCCATCTTGATCTGGATCTCCTTGGCGCTCACCAAGTACTCGCTGGTGACGCCGAAGCGGCCCGAGGCGACCTGCTTGATTGCTGAATTCTTTGAATCACCGTTCGGCAACGGCTGTCGACGCTCCGGATCCTCGCCACCCTCGCCCGTGTTGCTCTTGCCGCCGATGCGGTTCATGGCGATGGCGAGCGTCTCGTGCGCTTCCTGGCTGATCGAGCCGTAGCTCATCGCGCCGGTCTTGAAGCGGGTGATGAGGCTCTCGACGGACTCGACCTCGTCAAGGGGGATAGGGTCGCCCTTCTTGAAATCGAGCAGGCCGCGCAGTGTCGAGAGGTTGCGTGCACGCTCATCGATGAGCGATGCATAGGACTTGTAGGTCTTGTAACTGCCGGTGCGCACCGCCTTCTGCAAGCGATGGATGCTCTCGGGATTGAAGACGTGGAACTCGCCGTCGGCGCGCCACTGGTACTGCCCGCCCGCGGGCAACGCAGGGCCGGTGACCGCACGCTCGGGGAAGGCTGCGCGGTGGCGCATCAACGACTCCTCGGCGATCACGTCGAGACCGACGCCGCCGACGCGCGACGCCGTTCCCGTGAAGTACTGGTCGATCAGGTCCTGACGCAAGCCCACGGCCTCGAACACCTGCGCACCGTGGTAGCTCTGCACCGCGGAGATGCCCATCTTGGACATCACCTTGACCACGCCCTTGGTCGCCGCCTTGGCGAAGTTCGCACAGGCGAGTTTGTGGTCAACGTTGGTCAGGAGGTTGTCGCGGATCATGCCGTCGAGCGACTCGAAGGCGAGGTAGGGGTTCACCACATTGCAGCCGTAGCCGATCAGGAGCGCGAAGTGATGGACCTCGCGCGCCTCGCCGGTCTCCAGGGCGAGCGACACGCGGGTGCGCAAGCCCTCGCGGATGAGGTGATGGTGCAGACCCGAGACGGCGAGCAGCGCCGGGATGGCGGCTTCGTCGCGCGACACGCCACGATCGCTCAGGATGAGGATGTTGACCTCATCCTCCTCGACCAGGCGCCGCGCTTCTTCGCAGAGCTGCTCCATCGACTTGGCGATGCCCTCGGCACCGCGGGCGGCGCGGAACAGCAGCGAGAGCGTCCCGACCTTCAGACCGGGCAACGACAGGCGCCGGACCTTGGCGAACTCTTCGTTGGTGAGCACCGGCGCCTTGAGTTCGACGCGGCGGCAGTCGGTCGGTCGTGGCTCGAGCAGGTTGCCCATGGGGCCGAGCCAGACATCCGACGAGGTGATGATCTCCTCGCGGATGCTGTCGATGGGCGGGTTCGTGACCTGCGCGAAGAGCTGCTTGAAGTAGTCGTAGAGCAGGCGCGAACGCTGTGATAGCACCGCGAGCGGCGTGTCGTTGCCCATCGATCCCACGGCCTCGACGCCGTCACGGGCCATCGGCGCCATCAGGATGCGCAGGTCCTCGAAGGTATAGCCGAAGGCGATTTGGCGCGCATGCAGCAGCTCGGGCTCCGGCGGCGGCAGCTTCGGCGCCGCTGGCAATTCTTTGAGGTGGACGAGATGCTCACCCAGCCACTCGGCGTAGGGCCATTCCTGCACCACGCTGCGCTTGATCTCTTCATCGTCGATGATGCGCCCCTGCTCGGTGTCGACCATGAACATGTGGCCGGGCTGCAGGCGGCCCTTGCGGACGATGTCGGCGGGCGGGATGTCGAGTACACCCGTCTCGGAGGCGGCGACCACCATGCCGTCTTTGGTGACCCAGTAGCGGCCCGGTCGCAGGCCGTTGCGGTCGAGCACGGCGCCCATGCGCACACCGTCCGTGAAGCAGATCGCAGCGGGACCATCCCAGGGCTCCATCAGGCTCGAATGGAACTGGTAGAACGCTCGGCGGGCGGGATCCATGGTCTCGTGCTTCGACCAAGGCTCCGGGATCATCATCATCATCGCGTGCGCGAGCGGACGGCCGGCGAGCACCATCAGTTCCAGCACGTTGTCGAACATCGAAGAATCGCTGCCGTTGACGTTGACGATGGGCGCGATCTTCGCGATGTCATCGCCGAAGAGCGACGACTCGAGCTGCGCCTCGCGGGCGCGCATCCAGTTGATGTTGCCGCGCAGCGTATTGATCTCGCCGTTGTGCGCGATATAGCGGTAAGGGTGGGCGCGGTCCCAGCTCGGGAAAGTGTTGGTGCTGAAGCGCGAATGCACGAGCGCGATGGCGGTCTCGAGGCGCTCATCTCGAAGGTCGGGGAAATATTGGTCGAGCTGCATCGTCAGCAGCATCCCCTTGTAGACCAGCGTCTTGTGGGACAGGCTCGCGACATACCAGGACTCGGCGCCGCCCAGCGTCGAGACACGGATCTCGTTGTAGGCACGCTTGCGGATGACATAGAGCTTGCGCTCGAAGGCCTCGGCATCAGGCGTGTCAGCGCCGCGCTGGATGAACACCTGACGCATGAACGGTTCGCTTGCGCGTGCCGTCTCGCCGAGCATCGAGTTGTCGGTGGGTACCGTGCGGCCACCGAGATAGACCTGCCCCTCGGATTGAACGACGCGTGCGAAGGTCTCCTCGAGCCGGCGCCGCTGCGTCGCGTTGCGCGGCATGAAGATCAGCCCACAGGCGTACTCGCCGGGCTCCGGCAGCGTGATGTGTGCCTGCTTGGCAGCGGCCTTCAGGAAGGCGTGCGGCATCTGCATCAGCACACCCGCGCCGTCGCCAGTGTTGACCTCACAGCCGCAGGCACCACGGTGGTCGAGGTTCTTCAGCACCTCAATCGCGTTGCGCAGGATCTTGTTGGACTTACGACCCTGGATGTCCACCACGAAGCCGACGCCACAAGCATCGCGCTCGAATTGGGGATCGTAGAGGCCCTGCTTGCCGGGGCGGGTGGCGCGGACCGTGGGCCTACCGATGGTGGAATCATTCATATGTGCTGCTCCCAAATCCCCGCGAGGACTATAACCACTGGCTGGGGCCGGAGAAAAGGCGTCCGCCCACATTGACTCATTAGCATGAGTCATCCAAACTCAGGCTATGACAAAGCGGCTTCAAGTCTTGTTCGATGAGGCCGAGTACGCTGCCCTGCAATCGGCTGCGACCAGCCGCGGCATGACGATGGCCGAATGGGTGCGCCAAGCCCTAACCGCTGCCCGACGCGAAGCCTCAACGGCGGATGTCGATCGCAAACTGGCGGCGATCCGCGCGGCTGTGCGCCACGCCGGTCCGACCGGCCCGATCGAGCGCGTCATCGGCGAGACCGAGCGCGGCTATGCGACCGGCCCCGGCCCCGGCCCCGGGCCCGGCCACGACACCGCGGCGAGCGCGGGCGGTTACTGAGCCCCCCCGGTAGCACCCATGGTGTTCATCGACTCCAACGTGCCGATGTACCTCGTCGGCGCCGCGCACCCGAACAAGGTGGATGCGCAACGGCGTCTTGAGGCGCTCGTCACCCAGCGCGTGCGGCTCGTCACCGACGCCGAAGTGCTGACCGAGATCCTGCACCGCTACACCGCGCTCGAGCGGCGCGGCGGCATCCAGCCCGCGATCGATGCACTGCTCGGCGTGGTGGACGAAGTGCTGCCCATCGACCGGGACACCGTCGAGCGCGCCAAGCAGCTGGTGCTCCAATATCCGACGCTGCCGGTGCGCGCCGCGTTGCATGTCGCGACCCTGCAGCGTCACGGAATCGAGAGCGTGCTGAGCTTCGATCCAGCCTTCGACCGCCTGCCTGGGCTCACGCGGCTGCGGTGAGGCCCGGATCCGACCGAACCACCTACAACGACCGGAGTAGCTCGATGTCGACCAGCGATCGTCAGACAGCGTTCAGCGAGATCTACCGCACCGCGTACTGGGGCAAGGAGCACCTGTCCGGTGTCGGCAGCACCGTAGCGGCCACCGCACCGGTACGCGCGGTCATCGAAAAAATTGTCAAAGAATTCGGCATCCGCTCGATAGTCGATGTGGCCTGCGGAGACATGGTGTGGATGCCCTTGGTGCTCGACAACCTGCGCCGCTCAGGACACCCGATCGAGTTCACGGGTTGCGACATCGTGCCCTCGCTGATCGAGCAGCATGCCCGCGCCTATCCAGGTGAGCGGTTTAAACATCTCGATTTCGTCGCCCAACCGACCCCGTCCGGCGAATTGATCCTCTGTCGCGAGGTGCTGCAGCACCTGCCGGTCCGCGACATCCAGTCAGGTCTCGCGAACATCGCTGCGAGCGGCGCGCGTCTGCTATTGGCGACCACGCACCTGCGCCGGTACGGGATCCGTAATCATCTGAACATGAAGATCGGCCGTTGCCGCGACCGGAATCTTCTGTTGCCACCGTTCAATCTGCCCAATCCGCTGGTGATCTACCCGGATACCGATGGCGCACGGGACAAATTCATCGGCTTGTGGGCGTTGCCGTTCGCGAAACCGATCCCTTGAAGCGTCAGAACGGTATCGCCTGCCCGTCCCAGGCGAAGAGGCGTCCGCTGTCGGCGGGCGTCAGCCGGTCGAGGACACCCAACAACGAGCGGGCTGACATCGCAGGCGTGAAGAGCTTCGATGACGGAACGCCGCCCTGGAAAGGCTGCGAGAGCCGGGTGTCGACGGTACCGGGGTGCAGGGCGACGCAGAGCGCGGCGGGGTTGCGCTGCCGCAGCTCGATGGCGCAGCTGCGGATGAGCATGTTGAGCGCCGCCTTCGACGCACGGTAGGCATGCCAACCGCCCAAGCCATTGTCCTCGATCGACCCGACCCGCGCCGAGAGACAGGCGAAGGCGGACTTCGCGTCGCGGCGCAGCAGACCGAGCGTGTGCTTGGCGATCAGCGCGGGTCCGGTGGCGTTGACGGCGAAGGCCTCGGCGAGCGCTGCGGCGTCCAAGCTGCGCCAGGTCTTCTCGGGCCGCAGCGTCGGGCTGTGCAGCACGCCGGTCGCGACCAGCACGAGATCGAGCGGCCCCTCGGCGGCCGCGGCCTTCGCGACCGCTTCGATGCGGGTCTCGTCCTTCAAGTCGAACTGCCACGGCGCCTCAGCGCTGCGCGCCGCCGCGCAGACCTTCGCGACCCGCGGATGCGCAACGAGTTCGGTCACGAACGCGGCGCCGATCCCGCCGCTTGCGCCGAATACGAGCGCGCGCAGGTCTGGCGCGAAGCTCGCAAGATCCGGCGGCGCGCTCAAAGATCACCCTGCAACGGACGGATCGTGATCACCTCGAGCGCCGCCCGCGGGGACAACGCGAGTGAGTCGATCATGGGCTGCGCGACATCCTCGGCCGCCATCATGCGCGCGACCTGCACAGGGTCCATCTCGCCCCACATCGGCGTGTAGGCGGCACCTGGGCGCACCTCGAGGATGCGAATGCCGTCCTGGCGGCCATAGAGCCGCATGACGTCCAGCAAGCCGCGCTGCGCGTATTTGCTCAGGCAATAGGTCGAGCTCTGCGCAAAGGGCTGCTCGGCCGCGATGGAGGTGACGACCTGGATCTGGCCGCGCAGGCCGTGCCGCGGTGCCTGCGACTTCATCGCCGCGTACGCCCCCTGCAACAGCAGAAAGGTCGCGGTGACATTCGTCTTCAAAGTGAACTCGAGGTCCTCGGGCGTCTGCTCGAGGAAATCTTTGAACCGCCCCACGCCTGCGCAGTGGATCAACGCATCGATGCGGCCATACCGCCCGAGGCAGGCCTCGAGCGGCCGCAGCGGGGCATCCGCGAGATCGCAGGCCACACTGTCGCACTCGACAGGGCCACCCTGCAGCTGTGCCGCGAGCGCCTCGAGGTCAGTCTGGGTTCGCGCAGCGAGCATGAGCTTCACCGGCGCACCGGACTCCCGGGCGCGCGCCGCCAAGCCCTCGGCCACCGCGCGGCCGATGCCCTTGCCGGCGCCGGTGACGAGGATGACGGATGGGGTGATGTCCTTCTCTGGCATGACGGGCCTCTGCTACGATGATTCGATGCTTGAATCCTACGAAATCCGCATCCGAAAAGATGCGCTAAAGTTCGCCGCCAGCCACATGACGGTGTTCCCGGACGGCACTAAAGAGTCGCTGCACGGGCATAACTACGTCCCGAGCCTCACGGTGCGGGTGCGCGACGCCTCCTTCGAATCCACGATACCCTTTTCGCGCCTCAAGGCGGGGATGAAGCGGATCGCACTCGCCTGGGATGAGAAGGTGCTGGTCGCCACCCGTAACCCCTTCTACGAGCAACTGCGTCTCGACGGCCAAGAGCTCGAGTTCCGACTCTGCGGCAAGCGCTATGTGTTGCCCGTCGATGAGGTCGTGCGTCTCGACACCGACAACATCTCCTGCGAGACGCTTGCGCGGACCTATTTCGACCTCCTCGAAGCGGAACTCGGCCCGGAGCTGCACGCGGACAACATCCTATCGGTCGGGGTGTACATCGAGGAGACGCCGGGCCAAGGGGCGGCCTTCGAACGGATCACGGCGCCATGACATCCCGCAGCCCGCAGTCTGCCCGCAGGCGCACCTCCCTGATCGCCGGTGTCGTCGCCGCCGTCGCCGCGACGGGTGCGCTCGCGGCGACACCGCCGCCCGTCCTCGACGCCCGCGCCAGCGATCCGCTCGTGATGGGGTGGATGCAGGGCGACCCGCCGCCGCCTGAGCGCCGGATCGCCTTCCACGACCTCTCATACATGCAGTTCCCACAGCTGCGCTGGAGCTTCTCGCATTGGCGAGAACTCATCCCGACGGTCAGCGTCTCGCGCGGCCGAGGGCCCGTGAGTGCGCTGCCTCGCGCGCTGCGCGACGATCTCGACGCCGTGAGCTTCATGCCGATGGCCACAGCGGCAGGCGAACGGCCACGCATGACCTGGGCGGAGTCGCTGCTCGCCAACTACACCGACGGCATCGTCGTCCTGCACCGCGGCACCCTCGTGTACGAGCGCTATGCGGGCGCGCTCACGGCGACCGGGCAGCACATCGCACACTCGGTCACCAAGTCGTTCTACGGCACTTTGGCGGCGATGCTGGTGGCCGAGGGTCTTCTGGATGAGCGCGCGCGCGTGTCGCGCTATCTCCCCGAACTCAAGGGCTCGGCCTTCGAGGACGCCACGGTTCGCGAAGTGCTCGACATGACCACCGCGCAGAAGTACTCCGAGGCCTACACCGACCCGAACGCCGAGGTCTGGGACTTCGCGCGCGCCGGCGGCATCCTGCCGTGGCCGCCCGGCTACCAGGGCCCGAAGTCGCTTTATGAATTCCTGCCCACCGTGCGCAAACAGGGCGAGCACGGCGCAGGCTTCACCTACCGCTCGACCAACGCCGAGGTGCTGACCTGGCTGATCCGGCGCGTCACCGGACAGAGCGCCGCCGAGGCGCTGCAAGAACGACTCTTCGGCCCGCTCGGCGCAGAGCAGGACGCCTACCTCGCCCTTGACCCTGCCGGCAACGCCGTGGGTGCGGGCGGTCTCAACCTCGGTCTGCGGGATCTCGCCCGGTTCGGCGAGATGCTGCGCCGCGACGGCCGCTGGAACGGCCGCCAGATCGTGCCGGCCGCCGTCATCGCCGACATCCGCCGCGGCGGCGATCGCGAGAAGTTCAAGGCGGGCGGCTACGCCACGCTACCCGGCTGGAGCTATCGCGCGCAATGGTGGGTCTCCCACGACGACCATGGCGCGTACATGGCGCGCGGCGTGCACGGTCAGGCGCTCTACATCGATCCGAAAGCCGAGATGGTGATCGCCCGCTTCGGCTCCGCCCCCTGGGCGGGCAACGTGTTCCTCGACCCCACCTCCCTGCCGGCGTTCCGCGCAATGGCGGAGCACCTGCTGCGCAGCGAGCGCAAGTCATAGCACATCCTCTCGCGCAGTTTCAGTCTCTACTGCAGCAGACGGCCGCGGGGTGAAGCATCGTGCGGGACATCGGTGAAAAATCAGGGCAGCTCATCACAGCGCGATTTTCAAGTTGAGGATGACGGCTCGGGGCGGTGCATAGGTGCGTTGGATGAAGCCGTAGTTGGCGATCGCTAAGGCATCG
>CAMAQZ010000014.1 GCA_945860725.1 Klebsiella pneumoniae
GAGGTGGACCTGAAATCGGTGGTGGCCTAGCGAATCTCCGCACAGCGCGATAGCACAGCAGCGGACCTGAACGCGATGCTGCGAGCGGGTCGTCGGCGCGTGGATGCAACTTCGCTTCAAGATGCAACGACAAACCGAAGACCGCGAACGGACTGCCGCGCGGTACCGCAGATCGCATCCCTCAGTCATCCGGGCCCACACGGTGGCACGCAAGTGGCACGCAACCCCTGGTAAGTCTTTGATCCACCGTGGTCAGCAGTGCCACTTACTGCTCATCTAAATCCATGATTTGCTTGCATTTCTCGCATATTCGGGACGTTAGGAGTCGGAGGTTCAAATCCTCTCATCCCGACCATTCCCCCAAGTCACCCCGGCAACGTGATCATCAAACCGAAGCATCACTACCGTGTCGCTGCCTTGCTGGCCATCGGCGCAGCGATGCTCATGGTCGTCGCCAACGGCGCCGTCGGCATCATCGGCAGCGAGGAAAACCCGGTCAACCGGCTGTTCTCGGGTGTGGTCCTCATCGGCATCGTCGGCGCGCTGCTCGTGCAGTTCCGCGCACGCGGCATGGCCTGGGTGATGTACGCGACGACTGCGGCCTTGCTGCTCGTCGCGGCATACCTCGCGATCACCGGGCAAGGGCTGATCCCGGTGGTGGGCCTCGTGTTTGGCGGCGCATGGATCGTCGCCGGCCGGCTGTTCGCGCGGGCCGCAACTTAAGCCAACACACCCCGCTCGCGCAACCGCGGCAGCGTCACTTCCATCAGTTCCTGCGCCTCGACCCGCAATCGCGCACGCACCAGCGCGGTCTCGACGATCACCCGACCTTCATGCACCAGATGCTGCCCGAGACGCGCCAGCATGACCTCGGCGTCCCGAGCGACCGAGGCCGCATCCACCGCACCGTTCCGCCAGGCCGCCAGCATCAGCATGGCCGCGCAGCCAACCTCCACGCCGCCGCCGGTCTGCGGGTCGGCGAGCCACGCCATGCCCGGACTGCGCGATGCCAGCGCGAGCAGACGGTCGTTCAATGTTTGAATATCGCGCACCTGGCCATCGCGCCGGCGACGAGATGCGGCTGATGCCCTATCGGCCGTCAGCATGCAGGCGCTCGGTGGAACACCGTCTTTGACGAAGTACTCGCGCCGGAACCGTACGCCTGACCCCGGTTGCGCTTCGTCTGCCTGCGCAGCGAACGCCAGGCCCGCGGACCGCATCGTCGCGGCGACCTCTTCAGGATGCATCGGCGCCCAATCGCGGTTGAAGAGCTCGTGCGCGAGGTAGGCGACGCCTTTGTGGCGGATCGCCCGCAGTTCCGCCTCGATGCCCGGGCAGGTCTCAAGCAGGACCGGATCGCGTAGCACACGCATCTGCGCATCGTGCAACGCGGCCTCGATGCGATCGGCGCGCGGCAGGTCCGCTGGCAGCGCGGCGGCGTAGGCCACCATCATCTCGCGCAGCGGCAGCATCGGCGCCCAACCGGGCAGCGCGTTGTACGACACATAGACCACCCCACCCGGCCGCAGCCTGCACGCGACGAGTTCAAGGATGCGATCGCGGTTCGCCGCCGACACCCAACTCCAGACGCCGTGAAGACCAATGAAGTCGAACTGCGGCAGGTCATCGCGCGCACAGAACACCGCGAAGGCCTGCTCGGCCGCGTCCAGCCGCGCCTCGGTGCCCGCCACGAGCGCCCGCACATGCGCCGCATGCGCTGGGCTCAGATCGGTACCCCACCACGCCGCTCCGCCCGCGACCGCATGGATGGCGAGGCTCACCCCCTGCCCAAAGCCAAGTTCACAGGCTGCGGCGACTTCGGGCGGCTCGACTCCGGCGCGGCGCAACACGGCCTGCATGCGCGCTGGATCGAGTTCCGGGTGGTAGCCGAAGGTGTAGAGGATGTCCTCCACATATCCATCAGCCTCGTTTACGCTCCGTCGCTCCACGACGGCATGGTATCCCCCGGAGGATGTTTTGCGGCATCCTTGGAGCTGCGGCGTCTGTCGCCTGCCGTGACGGAGTGAGCGATGAAGTCTGCGTGGATGATCTGCCTGTCCCTCGCCACCCTTGCGCAAGGCCTGGCCTCGCCGGTCGGTCTTTGGCGCACCATCAACCCAGAGACCCAATCGGTCGAATCTCTGGTACGCATCGTCGAGACGCCGGCCGGACTCTCCGGGCGTATCGAGCGCGTGCTCGATCCCGCCAAGGCGACCGCGCGCTGCGCCGCCTGTGGCGGCCCACGCAAGGACCAACCGGTGCAGGGCATGGCGATCATCGAAGGGGTACGCCGCAGCGCATCGGGCGCGCATTGGGACGGCGGCAGCATCCTCGACCCCAAGAACGGCAAGACCTATAAAGTGCGACTGACACCGCTCGACGGCGGTAAGCGCCTGGCGGTGCGGGGCATGCTGGGCCCGTTCCACCGCGATCAATTCTGGGAACGGGCCGAGTGACCCGTAGCCCCGGCGGATCTTCCCGCTCATGAGCGTCGCAACGACGGACGACGAAGCCCTCCACGGCCGCAACATCGGCACCGCCGGCTATCGGCGTTATGTGGTGCTTTCGCTGCTGGCGGTCTACACGCTCAACTTCATCGACCGCCAACTGCTCGGGGTGATGGCGCAGCCGATCATCGCGCAGTTCAACCTCACGGACACGCAGTACGGCTTCCTGAACGGCCCGCCCTTTGCGCTCTTTTATGCCTTGATGGGCATCCCGCTCGCGATGGCCGCGGATCGCTGGAACCGCATCCGCCTGCTCGCGCTCTGCATCGCGATATGGTCGGTGATGACCGCGCTTTGCGGCCTCGCCACCGGCTTCATGTTCCTTTTGATCGCGCGCATCGGCGTCGCGATCGGCGAGGCCGGCTGTACGCCGCCCGCCAATTCCATCATCGGCGACTTCTTCCGGCCGCGGGACCGCGGACGCGCGATCGGTACCTACACGATGGGCGTCCCCATCGGCGGCGCACTGGCAAGCTTCATCGGTGGCCCCGTCGCGCAACTCTCCGACCAACGCGTGATCGAACTGCTCGGGATCTTCGGACTCGCAGGCCTTCCCGAGGCGTTGCAGTGGGGCGCGGGCTTCGGTTGGCGCTTCGTCTTCCTCGCGCTGGGCATCCCCGGGGTGTTGGTGGCGTTGGTCGTGCTGCTGACCTTGCGTGAGCCGCCACGCGGCGCCAGCGACCCGCCCGGCGCTGCGCAGCAGGACAAGGCAGGTTTCGGCGAGACGCTCCGGCTGCTGCGGGGCAAGCCCAGTTTCTGGGTAATGTGCGCGGGGGCGGCGTTGACGGCGCTGGTCGGCTTCGGTCATTTCGCCTTCCAAGCGCCGATGATGCAGCGCCTGCACGGCATGCCGCCCGGGGAGTTCGCGCTGCGATTCGGCGGCCCGATCGCCCTCGCCGGCGCCTGCGGCACTTGGCTCGGCGGCTACTTCAGCGACCGTCTCGCCCGACGCTCGGCGGGTGCGCTCGCGTGGCTCCCCGCTGCCGCCCTGGTCGTCGCCACCCCGCTCTACCTCGCCGCGTTCCACACACCGGGCGACCGGCACGGACTCGCCTTCCTGCTCTGGCTGGTGGCGGCGGTGGTGCATTACTCCTACGCAAGCGCCCAGTTCACGATCAGCCAATCGCTCGTGCCCTCGCGCTCGCGGGCCTCGACCATCGCGATCGTGCTGCTCTGCATCGCCCTGGTCGGCAACGGCCTCGGCCCGCAGCTGGTCGGGCTGCTGAGCGACGAATTCATGGCACAGGCGCTGCGGGACTCGGGTTTCGGCGACGCACTCGACACCACCACCTGCCGCACGCGGAACCTCGCCGCACTGGCGCCGGCACTACAGGATGTCTGCACCCGGGCCTACGGACTCGGACTGCAGCGTGCAATGACGGCGACAACGCTGATATTTCTGCCGGCTGCCGCCTGCTATTGGCTGGCCTCGCGCTGGTTGCCGCGCGACCTTGCAACCGCTCAGTCGAAGGACTGACGCAGCGCCATCAACACCTGGTCCTCGCCGTCGATGCGGATCAGGCCTCGACGGGGGAATTCGAGATCGAGGATCACATAGATCGCGAGCGGCGGATGGCTGCGAGTCGAGGTGTTGCGCGTGGTCACGATGTCGAACATGGCGTTGCGCGAAGCCAGCAGCACTTGGGCTACACCGGGCGAGGCCTCGGGCTTGCGTACCCCTGCCACGGCCTTGGATGGCCTCTTTACGATGATCGCAGAGGAAGAGCGCGCCATCCGTAAAGACCCGCTCGGCCAGGCGAGCAAGTTGCTGCAGAACGTGTTCGAGGCGCTGAAGAACTAGCCTCAGCGCAGGCGATGTGTACCGCGCGTAACCGGTTCGTCATGCACCACCGTGGGCGTCGGCGCTAGAATCTCTGCATGACCTCCCGTCGCAGATTCCTCGGCGCCGCACTCGCCGGCGCAGGCTGGGTGCTCGCCGCACCCGAGCCCGCCGTCGCCGCACGGCGCGCCCGCTTCGATCGTGACCCCTTCACGCTCGGCGTGGCGTCCGGCTATCCACGAGCGGACGGCATGGTGCTCTGGACACGCCTCGCACCCGAGCCCTACACCACCGATGGCGGCGCCGGCTGGGCAGATCTCGCCCTCCACTACGAGATCGCCGAGGATCCGTCATTCCGGCGGCGCGTCCGCTCCGGAACGGTCACGGCGCCCGCCGCCGACGGCCACAGCGTCCACCTCGAGATCACAGGGCTGCGTCCTGGACGCGAGTATTTCTACCGTTTCCGCGCCGGTGAAGCCACAAGCCCCATCGGGCGTTCCTGGACGGCGCCAGAGTCCGGCTCTGCGGCGGCGGCGATGGCCAAGCTTCGGGTCGGCCTCGCCAGTTGCCAGAGTTACGAACAAGGTCACTACCACGCGTGGCGGGACATGGTCGCGCGCGGTGTCGACCTCGTCCTGCACCTCGGCGATTACATCTACGAAAGCGGCTCTGGAGACCCAGTGCGTCGGCACGATCCGGGCGAATGTGTCTCACTCGAGGACTACCGGCGCCGCTACGCTTGGTACCGCAGCGATGCGTGGTTGCGCGCCGCCCATGCGGCCTGCCCTTGGCTCGTCACCTGGGACGACCATGAGGTCGACAACGACTACGCGGGGCTGCAGTCGGAGCACCCCGCAGAACAAGCGGCGTTCGCCGCGCGGCGTGCCGCAGCCTACCAAGCCTACTGGGAGCACATGCCGATGCCTCGCGCGATGCGGCCGATCGGTGGCGCGATGTCGTTGTTCGGCACGACCCAGATCGGCGACCTGTTCGCCTTCCATATGCTCGATACCCGCCAATACCGATCCCCGCAGGTCTGCTCGAAACCGCCGCGGGTCGGTGGCTCCAGAGTGTTCGTCGATGAATGTCCCACTTGGGAAGACCCCGGGCGTTCGATGCTGGGCGGGCCACAGGAGCGCTGGATCGACGGGCAGTTACGCGGATCCAAGGCGCGCTGGAACCTGCTGGGCCAAGGCGTCGTGTTCTCCTTGGTCGATGAGGACCCCAGCCCGCGCACGCAGCACTGGAACGACAGTTGGGCGGGCTACTCGCCTGCGCGGCAACGGCTGCTCGGATCGGTCGCCACCAGCGGTGTCGCCAATCCGCTGATCTTAGGCGGCGACATACACGCTTTCATCGCCGGCGACCAAAGATTGAGAGCCGGCGACTCGGCCTCACCGATCGTCATGAGCGAACTCGTCACCACCTCGATCAGCTCCGGCCCACCGCCGAAGCGCGTGATACAGGCCTATCAGCGCGACGGGAATGATGTGCTGTTCGCCGATGGCGATCGCCGCGGATATCTTTGGATGGAGATCGGCCCGCAGCGCCTGGAAGCGCGCCTGCAGGGCTACGATTCGGTGCGCGAGGAGACGGGCGCCGAGGAGCGGACCTTGTTCACCTGTGCCCTCGAGGACGGTCGCCGCGGTCTGCAACGCTGATCGAGAGTGGCGGTCGGTCTTCGATCGACCCAAAAGAGATCGACCCAAAAGAAAAAGGCCTGCGTCTCCGCAGGCCTTTTCCATGATCAGCGACCCTTGCGGGTTGTGATCGGCAGGGCCGCTTACCAGCGACCGCCACCGCCACCGCCGCCGCCGCCGCTGCCGCCGCGGTATCCACCGCCGCCGCCGCCGCCGCCACCGCCGCTACCGCCGCGGTATCCACCGCCGCCGCCGCCGCCACCACCGCCCGAGGGACGCGGACGATCCTGCGCCTCATTGACGCGCAGCGGACGACCGCCCATCGAGTAGCCGTTCAAGGCCTGGATCGCGCGCGCGGCGTCTTCCTGACCCATCTCGACGAAGCCGAAGCCACGCGGACGACCGGTATCACGGTCGACCGGCAACGACACCGAAGTCACTTCGCCGTGCTGTGCGAACAGCGTACGGACCGAAGCCTCATCTGCCGTGAACGGCAGGTTACCAACATAGATTTTCGCCATCTCTGGAAACACTCTCACAAAAATAAAACATACACCGACCACCGATCTCGCCGAAGCCTTGCGACAACGACGGCCTGAGGCCACCTAATCGATGTCGATTCGGGGATGCAGACCTGCGCTCGAGCGCCCAGAGATGCAGTCAAAAAGAGCAACGATCTCACGAAGCATAACACAGCCTCCGGTATAGTGCGCGGGTCATGGACTCCCCCAGCCCCGCGAGCCCCGCACCCGGTCCCGCCGGGACAGACCGGCTGCGAGAGTGGGCCCCGGGCCTCCTGCTTGGGGCTGCCGTAGCGGCAAGCGCCTTCGGGCTGCGTTCGACCGGCTTGCCCGGCGTCACCGACCTCTCGCCTTTGATGCTCGCCATCCTGATCGGCATGGCCGTCCGCAATCTCCTCGGTCGTCCCGAGGCGGCGAAATCGGGACTTGGCTTCGCACTGCGGGCACCCCTACGGCTCGGGATCATGCTGCTCGGATTACAGGTGACCCTAGGCGAGATCCTCGGGATCGGCTGGGCTGGCTTGGCACTGCTCGCCTTTGCATTAGCCAGCACCTTCGTCGTGACGCTCTGGCTCGGGGCGAGGATGGGGGTCGACCCGGGCCTCGCCCAGCTGCTGGCCGCCGGCACAGGCATCTGCGGCGCCTCAGCCATCGTCGCGACCAACACCGTCACCCGCGCAAGCGACGAGTCGGTGGCCTACGCACTCGCAACGGTCACGCTCTATGGGACGATCGCGATGTTCGCTTATCCGCTGATCGCCGCGTCGCTGCCCCTGAGCCACGCGGGCTATGGACTCTGGACCGGCGCCTCGGTGCATGAGGTCGCCCAAGTAGTCGCTGCCGGCTTTGCCCGCGGCGCGGAGACCGGCGAGGCCGCGACCGTCGCCAAACTCGCCCGGGTGCTGATGCTGGCACCGCTCGTGCTGCTGCTCGGCGCTTGGGTCGCACGCCAGGCGAAGGACGACGCCCGTCTCCGCGGCAAGGCACCGTTCCCGCTGTTCGTGTTCGGCTTCCTCGCCATGGTGCTGCTCGCCGGAACCGGCTGGGTCAGCGAAACGACGCAACACTTCGCGCACTGGGCGACCCAAGCCTTACTCGCCCTCGCGCTCGCAGCGGTCGGCCTAGAGACGGATGTCCGCAGGCTCATCGCCCAGGGCTGGCGACCGCTCGCACTCGGCGGCGCAGCGACCCTCTGGATCTCCCTCACAACGCTCGGTCTTACGCTCCTCTGGGATCGTTGACCGCAGGATCGGCTGGCGCGGCCTCGCCTTGGGCGCCGATCAACCGCATGATCCGTGGACCGGCCCAACGCTCGATGTCGTCGACCAGCGAGAACATCGCCGGCACGACCAACAGCGTGAGCAACGTCGAAGTGATGAGGCCGCCGATCACCGCGATGCCCATTGGCGCGCGGAACTCCTGGATGCTGAACGCGACCGGCAACATGCCAGCGACCATCGCCACCGTGGTCATGATGATCGGACGCGCGCGTTTGTGTCCGGCCTCGACCAAGGCCTCCAAGCGGTCTTTACCATTGCGGATCTCCTCGATCGCGAAATCGACCAACAAGATCGAGTTCTTGCCGACGATCCCCATCAGCATCAGGAAGCCGATCACCACCGGCATCGAGGCCGACTTACCGGTCAACATCAACGCGATCATGGCACCCCCCACCGACAGCGGCAGCGCCGAGAGGATCGTGATCGGTTGGAACACCCGCTGGAAGAGCACGACGAGCACGGCGAACACCATCAGGACCCCCGCTCCGATCGCCAGCGCGAAGTTGCCGAAGAGCTCCTTGATGAACTCCGCCTGCCCGACCTCGACCAGCCGTACCCCGTCGGGCAGCTTTGCGATCTCTGGCAAGGCCTTGACCTTGGCGAGCGCCGGACCGATCTCGACGCCGTTGAGGTCCGACTCGATGATGATGCGTCGGCTCTGGTTGTAGCGGCGGATGGTCGAGGGGCCGCGGCCGAAGGAGATCTCTGCCACCGATTTGAGCGGCACCGTCCCGCCCGTCGCGGTGCGCACGGGAAGGTTCTCGAGGGTCGCAAGGTCGCTGCGCGAACTCTCGAGCAGACTGACGCGGATCGGCACCTGCCGCTCGGCCAGCGAGAACTTCGCGGCGTTCTGCGGCAGATCGCCCAGCGTCGCGATGCGGATGGTCTGACCGATAGAGGCGACCGACACCCCGAGTTCAGCCGCTTGGTCGAGCCGCGGTCGCACCAAGAGCTCAGGACGCTCAAGGTCACCGTTGATGCGCGGGTCGCGCAGTTCCGGCAACGCGCGCATCGCCTCGATCGCCGCACGCCCCGCCGCCTCGAGTTTCGCCGGATCCTCACCGGTCAGGTAGAGCGTGATGGGCCTACCGCCACCGCCGGGTTCGTCGTCCTGGAAGGCGACCCGCGCATCGGGCACCGCGGCGAACTCGGGCCGTAGCCGCTCTTGCCACTGCTGCTGGGTCTCATCGCGCTCGCTGCGCGGCACCAACGAGATGTAGAGCGTGGCGTTGCGCACATCGCCACCGCCGATCGACTCGATGATATCGGTGACCTCCGGTTGCTTGGCGAGCAACGCGGCGACCTGCGCCGAGACACGCGCGGTCTGCTCGAGCTGCACGCCGGGCGGCAGTTCGATCGTCACCTGCGATGTGGAGAAATCCGAGCGCGGGTAGAACGACTTCGGGACCGCGACCAACAGTCCGATCGAAATGATGAAGAAGAGCGTGCCGCCCGCGAGCGTCGCACCGCGATGCGCCAACGCCCAGCGCAGCGACTCGAGATAGCCCTTCATCATCGGTCCATCCGCCGAACGGATCTCGTCGTGGGGCTTCAAGATATAGGCCGCCATCAAAGGGGTGATCAGGCGTGCGACCAGCAACGAGAAGAACACCGCCGCCGCGACCGTCAAGCCGAACTGCTTGAAGTACTGACCGGTGATGCCTCCCATGAAGCTGACCGGAACGAACACGGCGATGATGGTGGCGGAGGTCGCCACCACCGCGAGGCCAATCTCGTCCGCCGCATCGAGGGCGGCCTGGAAACCCGTCTTGCCCATGCGCATGTGACGCACGATATTCTCGATCTCGACGATTGCGTCATCCACCAGCACACCGGCCACCAACGACAAGGCCAGCATGCTGATCGAATTGAGGGTGAAATCCATCGCGTACATGAACGCGAAGGTCGGGATTGCCGCCAACGGGATGGCGAGCGCGGAGATCGCGGTCGAGCGCCAGTCGCGCAGGAACACCAGCACGACGAGCACTGCGAGCACCGAGCCTTCGATCATCGCCGTGAGCGCCGAGCGATAGCTCTGACGGGTGTTCTCCACGGTAGTGAACACGCGGATGATGCTGACATCGGGGTTCTCGGTCTTGATGACGGCGATCTCGGCCTCGACGCGATCGAGCGTCGACACATCCGAGGCACCGCGCGACTTCGAAATGCCGAAATTTACGGCGGATCTGCCGTTGAGCCGCTCGATGGACCGGCGTTCCGCCACCGAGTCGCGCACCTCCGCAAGGTCCGACAAACGCACCAGGGTGCCGCCCGCCACGCGCACCTGGGTCGCGCCGAGTTCGAGCGCGGTGCCTGCCGAGCCGAGCACGCGGATCGATTGCTCGCCGCCCGCCACCTGCGCTCGTCCGCCCGGGGCGTTGAGGTTCAGCAGGCGAAGCTGTTGGTTCACCTCGACCGCGGTCACACCGAGCGCCTGCATGCGCGCTGGATCGAGTTCGATGCGGATCTCCCGGTTCTCACCACCGCCGCGGGACACCTGCGCGACGCCGGGAAGCGACAGCAGCCGCTTGCTGACCGAGTTGTCCACGAACCAACTCAACTGTTCGGGGGTGCGCCCGGTGGTGCCGACCGCGTAGTACGCGATCGCCCCGCCTTCGACATCGATCCGCGAGACCTGCGGTTCGTCGACGCCCTCGGGCAGCTCGGAGCGGACCTTGCTGACGGCATCACGGACATCGCTGAGGGCGCGGTCGACCGGCGTCCCGATCTCGAACTCCACCGAGGTGAAGGAGCCGCCCTCCGACGCGCGGGAGCTGATCGTACGCACCCCGGATACGCCGCGCACGGCACCCTCGACCTTCTGCGTGATCTGCGTCTCGATCTCAGGCGGTGCCGCGCCGGGCTGGGACACCTGGACGATGATGAGCGGGAACGAGATGTCGGGATTGAGGTTGATCGGCAAGCGCATGAAACTCACGATCCCGAGTACCGTGAGCACCACGAAAGCGACGATCGGCAGCGTGGGGTTGCGGATCGCCCACGCGGACATGTTCTTCATGGCGCGACCCGGACCTGCTCGCCCTCGCGCAGATAAGGCGCTGCCGTGACGATCACACGCTCACCGTCCGTCAAGCCTGCCGTGATCACGACCCCCTCGGTACGCATGCCGGCTGCGGTGACCGGTCGCCGCAGCACTTTGTCATCGGCACCGACGGTCATCACGAAGCTGCCGGTGGCATCGCTCATGACCGCCGTCTGCGGCAACACCACGGCGCGCCGTGCGCCCGTATCGACCTCGCCGCGTGCGAAGGCGCCCGGCCGCAGATCCGGGTGCGGCTTGAGATCAATGCGCACGCTGCCGAGGCGACTCACCGGATCGATGACGGCGCCGATCAGCCGGACGCGCCCCTCGAACGCCGCGATGACACCGGTCACCCGCACCCGCGCACTCTGTCCGACCGACAGACGCGGCAGGTCTTTCTCGGCGATGTTGCCGCGCATCTCGACCGCACCCGCGCGCCCGATACGGAACAGCGGCGCACCCCCTGGACCTGCGAGCTGCCCGACTTCGGCGCTGCGCGAGAGGATGATGCCGTCGAACGGAGCGCGGATCTCGGTGCGGCGTAAGCGCTCACGCGCCTCGCTCAATTGCGCACCCACCACCTTCACCTTGGCGGCACTCGCCACCGAGGCCGCCCCGCGCCGTTCGATCTCCTGCACGGACAGTGCGCCCGAGACCGCGACCGCTTGGGCACGACGGTAATCCGCCTCAGCGACCGCGGCATTGGCACGGGACTCCTCGAGAGAGGCCTCCAGAACGGCCACCTGCGGCGCGACGAAGGAGGTATCGATCCGGGCCAGCACCGCACCGGCACGCACCCGATCGCCGACCTCGGCGAACATACCCGCGACGCGACCACCCTCGCCTTCGGCGCTGAGCGCCGCCTCCTCACGCGCGGCGATGGCCCCGGTGAAGGTGACGGTATCGTCGAGGTCCGACGCACGCACGGCGAGCACGGTCACCAAGGGCAGCGGCGTGCTCTCACCGGAGGGTCGCGAGTCGAACTTCAGCCGGGCCAAGCCGAGGCCGATCAAGAGGGCGAGGATCCCGAGAGTCCAAAGGATGTTTCGGGGGATGCTCGAGAGGAAATTGGAGGACATGGGATACCAGAGCGTGCAGTAGGGAAACGAGACGAAGGCGGCCGGGCGATGCTCGCGGGCGGGAGGCTAAACACCTGCACGAGCGAAAGCAACCGCACGGCATCGGAGGCCTGGACAGCAGGCTATCGGCCGGCGGCTCAAGCCGGCGCTCTGGCCGGCGCTTTAGCCGGCGCTCAACGCGGACGCCACCTCACCCCAAGCGTGACGCTGGTGAAGCTCGCGAACGCGTAGACCTCGTCGTTGTCGGCGCCGCCATCGAGCCAGCGCGCGCCGGCGGTCGCATGCCAGTCGCGGGACAGTTCCCGCGAGACCCGCATCCCGACATCGACCGCGTAGCCGGGTCCACCCGCGAGCGCATCGATGTCGCCTTCGAGCGCCCAGCCGGGCGCGAGTCGACGCTCGAACGCGCCGTGCAGCAATGGCACGAAGCCGGTGTTGTCCTTACGCGCCGAAACCCCGCCTTGGCGCAGCTGTATGCTGGCGTCGCGGATCTTGGCGGTTACGCCGACCTTGACCTTGAAATCCTCTCGATCAATCCATCGCCAGCGCCAGGTCGCCCGCCAGGAATCGAAGCGGTAGTCGGCCGCCACGGTCCCGGGTGCGAACACCGCACCCTCGAAACGGATCGGGGTGTCCGTCAGGCCGGTCCCTGAGACCGAGAGCGGAGCGACCAGCACCCGCCATTCATGGCGGTCCTTGAGGATGCCCGAAAGCTGCAACCGACCGGACCAGGCAGGCCCTGCATCGGTGAGGGGTTCCAACGAGAATCGCGTGCCCGATGCGTCATTCGGCGACTGCACCACATTTCGTCCCTGCCAGGCCGCGAGGCCTTCGAGGTCGAACTCGATCGCCGTGGCCGTGGAGACGCTGCATGCTGCGACCATCACCCATGCAAAGGCGTATGGATGGGCACACAGGGCGGCGCCGCACGATCCGCCGCGCCTGGATGAAATCTTTGGACCTTCCATGGGCCACCTCATCCGTTGCTCTGCAACCCTTGGGCGATCCCGCTGACGCTCGCGACCAGTGCATCGAACAACTCACGATCCTCCCGCCCACCCTCGCGCCAGCGCCGTAGCAGGTCGATCTGCATGAGATGCATCGGATCGACATAAGGGTTGCGCAGTTGGAGTGTCCGTTGCTGCGTACGATCGCCGTCGAGCAGCCCCTGCTGCGCCTTGACCTGCAGCACCATCTCGACGGCGAGGGAGTATTCCTCGCGCAGGCGATGCGCGAACGCCCCGCCCTCTTCGCTCAAGCGATCATATCGCGCGCTGATGTCGAGATCGCTGCGCGCCAGCATCACCTCGACCGAATCGAGGAGATCGCGCAGGAACGCCCAACCACCGCTCGCGCTGCGGACCGCCGGAAGCCCGAAGGCCTGCACCGCCGCGTGAAGTCCAGTGCCCGCACCGAACCAACCCGGCAGCATCGCGCGGTTCTGCATCCACGCGAACACCCACGGCGAGGCGCGCAGACCCTGCAGACCATCGAAACCCGGTCGGACGGCGGGTCGGCCTCCGACCTGCATGCGTTCGATGACATCGACCGGGGTCACCGCCCGGAACCAGGCGTAGAAGCCCGGCTCCTGCCAGACCAGCGCCCGGTAGGCCTCACTGCTCGCCTCAGCAAACCGCGCGGCGACCTCGAGGGCGACGGGGTCAGGTTCCCGCGCAAGTCCGCGACGACCCGCCGCCGTGGCCTGCGACAAGGCACCGAACGCGCGCTCGAGCGTCCGCAGGGCGATGGGCCCGAGACCATAATGCTGGGTCAGGGCCTCGCCTTGCTCGGTGAGACGCAGCCAACCATTGATGCTCGAGGGCGGCATGGCGGCGACCATATCGTCGATGCGTCCGCCACCCCGCGCGATGCTGCCACCACGGACATGGCAGACCACATGTTCCTCGCCGGCCGCAGCCAACACCGCCGCCAACGCACCCTGTGCGCGATACGCTGCGAACCGGGCGGCGCAGGGACCGACCTGTTTCGCACTCTCGGAGTACCCGACGAGTACCGCCTGCCGACGACCCCGACTGTCGAGGTGCCGACGATAGATCGGCTCCGCCAAAAGATCGCGCAAGCTGTCGCCGGCACGCGCCAACGCCTCAGCGGTATCGAACATCGGCGCAAAATCGATCGCCAGTTCGCTGCTGCGCTTATCGTAGGCCTCGGCCCACTGCGCGACCAGCATCGCGGCGAGCACATCGTCGGCGCCGTTGACGCCGTTGACGACATACGCACCGACCGCCTCGGCGCCGAAACGCCGACGGCACTGCAACATGGCCTCGAACACGGCGACTGCGCGCTTGGCCACCGCATCGAGCTCGATCTTAGGCCCCTTCTCACGCGCCAGCAGATCAACCAGACAGCGGGTCCTGGCAGCGCTATCGAGCGACTGCCACAGCGGATCGTCGATCGAACGCGCGACGATCCGATGCAACACCGCGGCGTGCTGCCGGACCTCGAGACGCGCGAGATGGAAGCCGAACACCGAGATACGACGCAGCAGGCGCTGCACGGCGGCATGGCCGGCATTCCTGCCACGATGCGCGAACAGACTGTCTGTGACGGTCTCGATATCGCGCTTGAACTGCTCCGGACCCTGGTAGCCGGTCGGCCGGCCGTCGTAGGTCGCCCGCAGACGCTCCGCGACCTGGCTGAGGAACACCCTGTAGGGCATGCGATCGTGCCGCGCCGATGCACCCGCCCGCACCTCTGGCAGCAAAGTGGCGTAGGTCTCGATGCGCTGCTGCAACGCCGGGGAAACACCGACCCGGCTCGAGCTCTGCGAAAGCAGCTGGCCGAGCGCTTGCACCTCGCCGAAATAAGCGTTGACGATGGCCTGCTGCTGGCGCGAAAGCGTCTCGCGAATCGACTTGGCGTGGACATCCGGGTTGCCGTCCATGTCGCCACCGACCCAGGTCCCGAATCGGATGATGGTCGGAACATCGATGGCGGCGGCGGCCTCGCCATAGTGCAGCACCAAGGCCTCGCCAATCTCCTCGTGGAACGCCGGTACGATGTTGTAGAGGACCTCCACCAGATAAAAGAGGACATGCTCACACTCGTCCGCGACGGTGAGCCGCTGCCGAGGGTGGTCTTCGGTCTGCCATGAGGTCGTGAGTTCGATGCGGATCTGATCGATCAGCATCCGTTGCTCATGCGGGGCGAGCGTCGGATCGAGCCGATCGAACAACAGATCCGCCAAACGCAGTTGCTTACGCAGGATGGTGCGGCGGGTCGATTCCGAGGGATGGGCCATGAACACCGGTTCGATGCGCAGCGAACCCATCAAGCCCTGCAGGTCTTCGAGCGAACACCCCTCCGCCTTCAGACGCCCGATGGCGTCGGCGATGCCGCCCGGCTGTGGCTTGCCACCATCGTCGAGGAAATAGGCGCGACGGCGCCGGACGCGGTGCAACTGCTCAGCGAGGTTGACCGCCTGGAACCAGGCCGTGAACGCGCGTTCGAGATCGCGCGCAACGCCCGGCGGCCGATCCCGCATGCGCGCCTCGAGCTCTTCTCCGGCCGCCGCATCGCCACGCCGACGGACGATGGCGAGCGTGCGGTCGCGCTCGACGACCTCGAGCAAAGGTTCACCACCCTGCTCGCGCAGCATCTCACCGACCAATGCGCCGAGCATGTGCACATCGTCGCGCAGCGCGGCGTGCTTGGGCGGGAAATCCGTATCGGTACGATCCACGGCGCGCAGTCTACACCCGACCGCCGCATCGGCTGCAGGGTGTCGCCCGCGGCGGGCCGCAAAAGACGAAGGCCGGAGGGATCGCTACTTCCGGCCTTCGCGCGTATCCCGGGAAGGCAACGGCGGTGAGCCGTCGCACCCGATAGATGTCAGCGGAACGAGTACGAGAAGTCGACGCCCCACGCTCGGCCGGCCGAGTCGTGGATGAACGAACCGCCGAACTCCGGCGCAGGGATGATCTCCTGCAGGTAGTTCTCGTCGGTGATGTTGCGGCCCCAGGCCGTGACGCCGAACTTGCCGTTGCTCACGCCGATGCGGGCGTTCACGGTGCTGTAGGCGTCACGCTTCATCTTGTCGAAGGTGCCCTGACCGAACTGAAAGTAGGTGAACAGGTTCGGCAGGCGCTGATTCTGCACCGGGTGGAACCAGGTCTCGCCGACCAGCGACGCGTCGACGCGGGCGTTGAGCGTCCAGTCCGAGCTGCTAAAGGGCAGCTCGAAATCGACGCCGACGTTGCCCGTGTACTCCGGCGCGTACGGCACTTCGCCGCCCGCCGTGTACGGCCGACCGACGTACTTGTCGATATTGCCGTTGGTGCTGCCGTAGGCGGCGAACAGCGAGAAATTGTCGTTCACGCGCCAGCGGCCGTCGAGCTCGAAGCCCTTGATGGTGACCTCGTCGAGGTTGGTGACGACGCGCAGCAGACCGAAGGGACCCGCGAAGAAGTTAAAGAACTGCATGTCGTCGACCTTCGTCTGGTAGTAAGCCGCGTTGAGGCTCACCGTCCGGTCGAAGAAGAACGATTTGATGCCGATCTCCGCCGCCTTCGACACTTCCTTACGGTACTTGTCGTTGACGTCGGTGATGTTGAGCACCGCATTCGCACCGCAGGTGGGCGGCAGGAACGAGGCGCCGAGGCAGAGCGTGGTGCTGCCAGCGCGGCCGTAGGCCGTGTTGACCGTGGCAGCGCTGCCCGAGGAGTTGAAGCCGCCGCTGCGGAAGCCGTAGCCATACGACGCGTAGAGCGCGACATCGCCGGTCGCCTTCCAGTTGGCCGAAAGCTTCGGCTGCAGCTGGCTGAAGGTCTCCGAGCGGCCCGGGATGCCGGTCGTGGCAAACGCCGGGGTCGCGGTGTACGCCGGGTTGATGTACGGGTTAGAGAAGAAACTGAAGCCCGGGGTCTGCGCGCGGCAGCTCAACGTGTTGCCCGCCGAGCAGCGGGGCACGTTATTGCTGACCGAGCGGTCCTCGCTGTCGTAGCGAAGCGCCAACGCCAGCTCGAGCTGGTCGGTGACGTTATAGGCCACCTGACCGAAGACCGCGTAGACCTTGCTCTTGAAGTCGTCGTCATACAGCAGGTCGGTCGGGTTGAGGCCGCTCGTCGGCACGAAGGGCTTGGCGGTCAGACCCTTGTTCAGGTCAGAACCCTGCGAGACCACGACGCGGCGCTTGATGTCGGCGGCGTAGAGGCCCGCGACCCAACGCAGCTCCTCGTCGCCCGGCGAGGTCAGGCGCAGCTCGATGCTGGTGTCCTTCTGGTCGCGCTGCTGGTACTGGTAGCCGTCGCAGGTACTCGGGCCGTACGGCGGCGTGAAGCCGGCGCCGTTGCCGCCCGCCGGGGTCAGCCAGATGCTGGACGGGATGCCGAAGAACGGCGCCACGTAGCCCGGGTCGGTAAGTGTGGCGTCGTTGGTGCTGCGGCAGGTGGCATCAAGCGCGTAAAGCAGGAACGCCGCACTGGTGCCGTCGGTGAGGAAGTAGTTCTTTTGGTCGTTATAGGCGAGGTAGCTCGTCAGGGTGCCGACGCCGACCTCCCACTCGCCCTTGACCGACAGGTTGATGTTCTCCTGCTCGTTCTGCGGGGCGACGTTGTTGATGTAGCGGAAAACGTTCTTGTTCGGGTCCGCGTAGAACGCCGGCGCGTTCAGTCCCGCCGCCGCATCCGACAGCGCGATGGTGGCGTTGAAGTTGATCGCGCCCGCATCGATCTGGGAGTACTTGGCCTTGACGTCGATCTCGCCGCCGGCCGCATCGAACATCAAGCGACCCTGGACGCCGGTCTCCTCAAAGAAGTCGACGCAGTCGTCGCACTTCAACTTCAGGTTCTCCCACTGGCCGTCGGTCTTGCGTGTGTAGGCCGAAAGCGAGCCGCGGACGGTGTTGCTGAGCGCGCCGCCGGCGTAGAGGCTGGCCTTGAAGCTGCTGTCGGAGCCGTAGCCGCCACTCACGTCGAACTCTGTGCTGTCACCGGGCTTGCGGGTGGTGATGATCATGGCGCCGGCCACCGCGTTGCGGCCGTAGAGCGCGCCCTGCGGGCCCTTCAGGATCTCGATCTGCGAGACGCCGGAAAGTTCCTGGTTCAGGGCGTTCGGGTTGGTCTGCAGCACGCCGTCGATGACGAGCGCGAAGTTCGTCTCGGCGTCACGGCCCGTGTTGATGCCGCGGATATTCACCTGCAGGTCGCCGGCTTCGGCGGTCTGCACCTGCGACACGCCCGCGGTCAGGGCGATGAAGTCCTGGGGCCGCTCGATGCCGGCGGCCTTGATGTCTTTAGCCGTGAACGCCGTGATGGTCACAGGCACGTCCTCGATGCGCTCCGCACGCTGGCGGGCCGTCACCACAACTTCCTCGAGCTGCGCTTCCTGTGCGCCCGCCGGACCGGCGGCGATGGCAGCGATCACGCTCGCCCCGATGAGGGAGAGCCTACGATTGCGGTAGAACATTAGAACCTCCGAATCTATCGATGAAGGAGTTTGGACGAAATAACTTTGAAGTGTATGTCGGCCGACCCGCCACAGGCAACGCCTACGCGTTGCGCCACCGAAAATATGTTGCGCCGTTACAACACTGGCGTCGCCAGAACGGCCGGGCCTGCGCGACAACGCGCTGCGGGTACACGGCCTCGCGGGCTAAACGGACTCAGTCGCCGCCCTTACCCACCGTCTTCGCCGCCTGATCGGCGCTCATCGCCGCACCCGCGGCCTCGAGGTCCGCGATGGTGGCGGCATCGAGCCCGGCCTCGCGCAGGATCTCCTCGGTGTGCTCGCCGAGACGCGGCGCCGGACGTGTGCTCATCGCCGGGGTCGAGCCGAAGTTCACCGGGAAGGACGGCATCCGCAGACGCCCCTCGGTCGGGTGGTCCTGGAACTGCCAGAAGCCGGTCGCAACCAAATGCGGGTCGGTCGCGAGATCTTCGAGCGTGTTGACCACGATGTGCGGGATGCCCGTGGGGGCGAACACCTGCAGCCATTCGGCGGTGCTGCGGGTGGCCAGGATCTCGGCCGTGATCTGCGAAGTCGCATCGATGTTGCGTACGCGATCGACGAGCGTCCGGAAACGGGCGTCGTCGAAGAGTTCACTGTATCCAGTCACGGTGCAGAACTTCTCCCAGTGGCTGTCGAGGTACGGCAAGACCGAGAGGTAGCCATCGAGGGTCTTGCAGGGCTTGCGATGCTCGCTCAGCAGGCGCACATAACCCGGCTTGCCCTCGGGCGGATCGAAAGTCATCCCCCAAAGATGCTCGGCCATGACGAAGTTGACCATGGTCTCGAACATCGGGACCTCCAACTCCTGACCTTGACCGGTGCGCTCGCGGTGGAAGAGCGCGGCCGTCACGCCGTACACCACCGTGAGCGCCGTGGTCTTGTCGGCGACGATCGTGGGCACATAGCGTGGCTCGCCCAGGACCATTTCATTGAGCATGGCGATGCCGCTCGCCGCCTGGATGGAATCATCGAGCGCACCCAGCGCACCGTACGGCCCCTGCTTCGCGTAGCCGTACGCGCCGCAGTAGATGAGCCGCGGGTTCACCTGCCGGAGGTCGGCGTAGTCGAGACCGAACCGGGTCATGACCTGGGGCCGGTTGTTGTGGATGAAGACATCGGCGTCCTTCACCATCGCGAGCAGCGCATCGCGGGCGCCCGGGACGCGCAGATCGAGCACGATGCTGCGCTTGTTGCGGTTGCAGTTGAGATAGAACGCGCCCATGCCCGGGCTCCGGGCGGCACCCAAGGCGCGGAGGCTGTCGCCTTGCGGCTGTTCGATCTTGACGACGTCGGCGCCCATGTCGGCGAGCATCTGGCACGCCCAAGGTCCGAGCACGACGCTCGTCATCTCCACCACCTTCACGCCATGCAACGGCCCCGGCATCACGGTCCTCCGACGGTACGGCATCGACACGCCTTCGATGATACGCTCCGACGCCCATGACGCCCGAACCCCCGCCCCCCAAGGCCGCCTTCCGAACACCGGCCCTCGATCCGGCGGGTGCGCTGTTCGTTGCGCTGGCGGCCATGCTGTTCGCGACCAAGGGCATCTTCGCCAAGCAGCTCTACGCGCTCGGCGTCGGTTATGTGGCGCTCGTGGCCACCCGCGCGACGCTGGCGCTGCCGCTCTTCTGGGCGTTCGCGCTGCGGCGCGACGGTTGGGCGGTCATCCGCAGCACACCGGCCTCGGCCATCGCCGCCGCCGCTGCCGTCGGCGCACTCTGTTACTACGCCGGCGCGCTGCTCGATTTCCTGGCGCTCACGATGATCGATGCCAGCATCGAGCGGGTCCTGATCTTCAGCTACCCGGCGATGGTGGTGCTGTTTACGGCACTGCGGGATCGACAGTCACCCCCGCGGCGGGTCTTGGCCGCCGCCGCACTGACCTACCTCGGCATTTTCTTCACCATGGGCGGGTTCGATCTGACCGAACTGCGCGCCAACCTGCTCGGTGCGGTGCTCGTGCTCGGCTCGGCGCTCAGCTACGCGGTCTACTTCCTCGTCAGCGAGAAGTACACCCGCGAGCTCGGCAGCCCGCGATTCACGCTGTTCGCGATGACCGCCGCCGCGGCTTGCCTGATCCCCCATTTCCTCTTCACGCGGGATGCCGGTGCCGAACTCTCCGCCATCACCCCCGCCGCCTGGCTGCTGCTCGCCCTGATCTCGGTGCTGTGCATGTTCTTGCCGGCTCTGCTGCAGGCCGAGGGCGTCCGGCGCATCGGCGCGCAGCGTGGTGCGGTGCTCTCGACGGTCGGTCCACCGACCACCGTGCTGATCGCCTGGGCGCTGCTCGGTGAGCGGTTGGGTGGCTGGCAATGGCTCGGCATCGCGCTCATCGTCGGCGGCATCCTCGCGCTCGATCTCGCCCGCGCGGCGGTCGACCCGAAGCGCGTCGACGAACCCGCTGCCGAGCGTTGACAGGCGGCGGCATGGGCGACAGGATTCCCTCGCCATGTCGCACTCCCCCATCGAGCTCGCTCCCGGTCGCTACCGGGAATCCTTCGGTCGTCACTACGAGGACTTCGTGGTCGGCGATGTCTACGAACATCGTCCGGGCCGCACCCTGACCGACGCGGACAACACTTGGTTCACGCTGCTCACGATGAACACTCACCCGCTGCACTTCGACGCCGAGTACGGCAAGGCGTCGGAGTTCGGCCGCTGCATCGTCGCCTCGCCGCTGACCCTCGCCGTGCTGGTCGGCATGAGTGTGAGCGATGTCAGCCAGAAGGCCATCGCCAACCTCGGCTGGAAGGACATCCGCATGACCGCGCCGGTGTTCCCCGGCGATACGCTCTACGCCGAGTCCGAAGTCCTCGACAAGCGCGATTCGAAGTCGCGCCCGACCGCGGGCGTCGTCACCGTGCGCACCCTCGGCCGCAACCAGCACGGCACGGTGGTCTGCGAGTTCGAACGCAGCATCCTGATCGCCAAGCGCGGTTTCGCGGTGGATGACCCGAAACCCGCAGCGGACGACCGCACCGGAGCATGAACATGGACATCGACGACACCGATCGCGAGATCCTCGACAGCATCGAGCGTTGGGCGGAGCGCGAACTGCGGCCGGTCGCCCGCAAGTTCGACCATGCCGACGAGTACCCCGAGGACATCGTCGAGCAGATGAAAGGGCTTGGTCTCTTCGGTGCCACCATCGCCCCGGAGTTCGGCGGCCTCGGGCTGTCGGCTTCGACCTATGCGCGTCTGGTGATGAGCATCGCCTCGGTCTGGATGGCGCCGGTCGGGATCTTCAACTCCCACCTCATCATGGCGGCCTGCGTACAGCGGCACGGCACCGACGCCCAGAAGCGGCACTGGCTGCCACGCTTCGCGAGCGGCGAGATCCGTGGCGGCATCGGCCTCACCGAGCCAAACGCCGGCACCGACCTGCAGGCCATCCGCGCCGTCGCCCGGCGCGACGGCGACACCTATGTGATCAACGGCACCAAGACCTGGATCACCAACGGCGTCTACGGCAGCTGCTTCGGTGTGCTGGTGAAGACCGACTCTGCCGCGCAGCCCCGTCACAAGGGCATGACCATGTTCCTTTGCGAAAAAGGCGAAGGCTTCCGCACCGCCAAGAAGATCCGCAAGCTCGGCTACAAGAGCATCGACAGCGCCGAACTCGTGTTCGAAGATTTCCGCGTGCCTGCAGCGAACCTCATCGGCGGCGAGGAGGGACGCGGTTTCCAACAAGCGGTCGGCGGGCTCGAGCTCGGTCGCATCAACGTCGCCGCGCGCGGCGCCGGTATCGCCGCCGCCGCGCTGCGCGACGCCCTGCGCTACGCGCAGCAGCGCGAGACCTTCGGCAAACCGATCGCGCAGCACCAAGCCATCCAGTTGAAGCTCGCCGACATGGCGACCCGGGTGGAAGCCTCACGCCTGCTCATCGAGCAGGCGGCCCGCAAGTACGACACCGGCGAACGCTGCGACCTCGAGTCCTCGATGGCAAAACTGTTCGCGTCCGAAGCCGGCGTCGAGAACAGTCTCGAGGCGATGCGCATCTTCGGCGGCTACAGCTATTCCACCGACTTCGATGTCGAGCGCTACTACCGCGACGCGCCGCTGATGTGCATCGGCGAGGGTACCAACGAGATGCAGCGCATCATCATCGCGCGCCAGCTCATCGAACGGAATCCGGTGTGATGTCGGCGCAGCGCACGGCTGCCGGCGACCCTCGGACGCCCTCGCCCACCTTGCCGCTCGCCGGGCTGCGGGTGCTCACCTTCGAGGCGTTCGGTGCGGGACCCTTCGGCTCGATGTACCTTGCCGACCTCGGCGCCGAGGTCATCAAGATCGAGAACCGCGCGCAGGGCGGCGATGCCACGCGCGGCATGGGACCTTTTTTCTTGGGCGAGCACGATTCGCATTTCTTCCAGACCTTCAACCTCAACAAGCGCAGCGTCTGCCTCGACCTCAAGCAACCCGCAGGACGCGCGGCCTTCGTTCGGCTGGTCGCGACCTCGGACGCCGTGCTCAACAACCTGCGCGGCGACCAGCCCGACAAGCTCGGTCTCACCTACGACGCCTTGCGCGACGCCAATCCACGCATCATCTGCGCGCACCTCTCAGCCTATGGACGCGACAACGAGCGACGCGGCTGGCCGGGTTACGACTACCTCATGCAAGCTGAGGCGGGTTTCCTGCATGTGACCGGCGAGCCGGGCTCACCGCCCTCCCGCATGGGTCTTTCCATCATCGACTACATGACCGGCATCACCACCGCGCTTGCCATGGTCTCGGCGCTGCTCGGCGTGGCCCGTGGCGGCAGCGGAGGAGACATCGATGTCAGCTTGTTCGATGTCGCACTGCACCAGCTCTCATACCCCGGCACCTGGTACCTCAACGACCAGCTCGTCACGGGCCGCGCACCCCGCAGCGCGCACCCGACCGCAACGCCGGTGCAGCTCTTCAAGACTGCCGACGGCTGGATCTTCGTGATGTGCATGACGGAAAAATTCTGGCAGGAACTGCTGCGCGTGATCGCCGCACCGGCGGTGGCCGCCGATCCGCGGTTTGCGGACATGGCGGCGCGACGCGAGCACCGCGATGTCCTGACGGCAGCGCTCGACGGTGTGTTCGAGACCGCCACCACCGTACACTGGCTGGAGACGCTGCAAGGCGTGCTGCCCGCCGCACCGGTCTACGACCTCGCGCAGGCGCTCGACAACCCTTTCCCGATCGCGAACGGCATGATCCGCAATACGCCACATCCGCTGCGCGCCGATTTCCGCAGCTTCGCGAACCCGATCAAGCTCGATGGCAAGCGCCTGCCGGCCGCCAGCGGTCCGGCGCTCGGCGCCGACACCGACGCGGTGCTCGGCGATCTGGGCTATACGGCTGAGGAACTCGCCGCGCTGCGGGCCTCGGACATCACCTGAAGAGCGCCCGATGAAACTCGCAGGCCTGCGCGTCATCGACCTCTCGCTGTTCCTCCCCGGGCCGCAGGCCTCCCTCTTGATGGCCGACCATGGCGCCTCGGTGATCAAGGTCGAGCCACCGGGCGAAGGCGAGCCGAACCGCCATATCGGCGCCACGATCGGCGGCCACAGCGTGTTCTTCCGCAACACCCACCGCGGCAAGCAGAGCCTCTGCCTCAACCTCAAGCACGCCGAGGCGCGTGAGGCGTTGCTGCGCCTCGCCGAGACGGCAGATGTCTTCATTGAGGCGTTCCGCCCGGGCGTGGTCGATCGCCTCGGGGTCGGCTACGCCGCCGTGTCGGCGCGCAACCCGCGCATCGTGTACTGCTCGATCTCCGCCTTCGGTCAGGATGGCCCCTATCGCGACATCCCCGCGCACGACCTTGCGACCGAGGCTTACGCCGGCCTCGTCAGTCTGAACCTCGGCAATGACGGCGAACCCACGATGCCGCATGTGCCGGTCGCGGACATGGCCGCTTCACTGCTCGCTTTCGGCGGCATCATGATGGCCTTGCTGCGCCGCGAGCAGAGCGGACGCGGCGACTTCATCGACATCTCGATGCACGACTGCGCGCTCTCCTGGACCCCAAACATCACCGGGCAGGTGTTCGCCCATGACCGCGCGCCCGTGCCGAAGCACGAGCGCAGCTTGGGGGGCGGCGCTTTCTACAACATCTACCGCACCCGCGATGGCCGGCACATCGTGCTCGGCGCGCAGGAGCTCAAGTTCGTGCGTGCCCTGCTCGGCGAGTTCGGCAGGCCCGACCTCGTGGCGCTCGCCGAGCGTGGACCGGGCCCGCACCAGCAGCCCTTGATCGACTTCCTACGGGAGCGTTTCGCGACCCGCAGCCGCGACGAGTGGGTCGAGTGGTTCGCCGGGCGGGACATCGGGTTCGCGCCGGTCAAAGACCTGCGCGAGGCCTTCGACGACCCCCAAGCCGAGGCGCGCGGCATGCGCCTGCGCGACGCCGACGGTCTCGAGCACATCGGTCTGCCGGTGAAGTTCCGCGACGAACCGGGTACACCCCGCTTCACGCTGCCCGCAATCGGCGAGCACAACCGGCTCATCCTGCGCACGCTCGGCTATGATGACGCGGCGATAGACGCCATGGAGAAGGCGCGCTGAACTCTCTACACTCCCGGGGTTGATGACATGAATTTTGACTACAGCGACCGGGTCCGATCCCTGAGTGCGCAGTTGCTGGCCTTCATGGACCGTCATGTCTATCCGAACGAACGGGTGTTCCTGCAGGAGATCGCGGCCAACCGTGCTGCCGGCAAGGTGTGGACGCCGACCGAAGTCATCGAGCGCTTGAAGATCGAAGCGCGCGCTGCCGGCCTCTGGAACCTGTTCCTGCCGAACAGCCGGCGTGCACCCGAAGGCCTCTCCAACCTCGAGTACGCGCCGCTCTGCGAGATCATGGGACGCGTGCCGTTCGCCGCCGAGGTCTTCAATTGCTCGGCGCCCGACACCGGCAACATGGAGACGCTCGAGCGCTATGCGAGCGAGGCGCTGAAAGATCGCTGGCTCGAGCCGCTGCTGCGCGGCGAAATCCGCTCGGCCTTCCTCATGACCGAGCCGGAGGTCGCCTCTTCAGACGCCACCAACATAGCCTGCCGCATCGAACGCGACGGCGATCACTATGTGATCAACGGTCGCAAGTGGTGGAGTTCGGGCGCCGGCGACCCGCGCTGCAAGATCTACATCGTCATGGGCCGCACCGACCCCGATGCGCCACGCCACGCTCAACAAAGTATGGTGCTGGTGCCGGCGGAGACGCCGGGCATCGAGGTGCTGCGGCCGCTGCACGTGTTCGGCTATGACGATGCTCCGCATGGCCACATGGAAGTCCTGCTGAAGGATGTCCGGGTGCCGGTCGCGAACATGCTGCTCGGCGAGGGCCGCGGTTTCGAGATCGCTCAAGGTCGGCTCGGTCCCGGACGCATCCACCACTGCATGCGCTCGATCGGGGTCGCCGAGCGCGCGCTCGAACTCATGTGCCAACGACTGAGCGCGCGGGTCGCGTTCGGCAAGCCGATCGCCACCCAAGGCGTCTGGCTGGAGCGCATCGCCGACTCGCGCGTCATGATCGAACAGGCGCGCCTGTTGACGCTCAAGGCGGCTTGGATGATGGACACCGTGGGCAACAAGGTCGCGCGTGGCGAAATCGCGATGATCAAGGTCGCCGTCCCGAACGTCGCGCTGCAGGTGCTCGACTGGGCGATCCAGGCGCACGGCGGAGCGGGCGTCAGCGACGATTTCCCGCT
This sequence comes from Klebsiella pneumoniae, assembly GCA_945860725.1. Classification (GTDB taxonomy): domain Bacteria; phylum Pseudomonadota; class Gammaproteobacteria; order Steroidobacterales; family Steroidobacteraceae; genus UBA964. The sequence goes on from CAMAQZ010000014.1 coordinate 26,004, forward strand.
GGCCTATGCGTGGGCAAGCCAACGCACGCTGCGCCTCGCGGATGGCCCGGATGAAGTGCACCGCAACTCGATCGCGAAGTTCGAGCTCGGTCGGCAGGTGCCGCGCCCGGCGGAGTCCGCGCAATGAAGGATCTGTTCTCCGTCACCGGCAAGACCGTGCTCATCACCGGCGGCTCGCGCGGCATCGGCGAGATGATGGCGGCTGGCTTCCTGGCCGGTGGCGCCAAGGTCTACATCAGCGCACGTAAAGCCGAGGTGTGTCATGCCACGGCAGCGCGCCTCGTCGCAGCGAACGGCGGCGAATGCATCGCCCTGCCCGCCGACCTCTCCACGCTCGAGGGCGTCACCGCCCTCGCCACGGCGTTCACCGCCCGCGAGCCCCGCCTCGATGTGCTCATCAACAACGCCGGCGCCTCCTGGGGTGCGAAGCTCGGGGAGTTCCCCGAGGCGGGCTGGGACAAGGTCATGGACACCAATGTGAAGGGTCCGTTCTTCCTCACCCAAGCGCTGCTGCCCGCGTTGCGCGCCGCCGCCGCCGCCGGGACGCCGTCCCGCGTGATCAACATCGGCTCCGTGGATGGCCGCGGCACGCCGATGTTCGATACCTTCTCGTACGGCCCGTCCAAGGCGGCGATCCACCATCTCACCAAGATGCTGGCCGCACGACTCGCACGCGAGCGCATCCTCGTCAACGCCATCGCACCCGGCCCTTTCCCCACCTGGATGCTCAGCACCGGTGTCGGCTTTGGCGGCAAGATCGACGGCGACGGCGTCGACTGGGAGAAGGTCGGCAAGCTGAACCCGAGCGGTCGCGTCGGTACGCCGGAGGACATCGCCGGGCTCGCGATCTTCCTCGCCTCGCGCGCCGGCGAGTACATCGTCGGCGAAGTCATCGCCTGCGATGGCGGCTTGTTGGCGGCGCGCTAACCCATGTCCCTCGAGACTTTCCGTCGCGACACCCGAGCATGGCTCGAAACGAATTGCCCTGCGGCGATGCGTACTGCGCTCGATGAAAAAGAGGTCGTCTGGGGCGGACGCAACGCGTGGTTCCCGAACGACGACGCCCGACTCTGGCTCACGCGCATGGGCGAGCGCGGTTGGACGGCACCCACCTGGCCCGCGATATACGGCGGTGGTGGCCTCACGCCCGCCGAGAACGCGGTGCTGCAGGAGGAATTGCGGCGTATCGGGGCGCGTGCGCCGCTCTGGTCGTTCGGTCTTTGGATGTTCGGGCCGGTGCTGCTCGAGTTCGGCAACGAAGCGCAGAAGCTCGCGTGGTTGCCGGACATCATCCGCGGCCGCATCCGCTGGTGCCAAGGATATTCCGAACCCGGCGCCGGCTCCGACCTCGCGAGCCTCGCCACGCGCTGCGAGGACCGCGGCGACCACTTTCTCGTCAACGGACAGAAGATCTGGACCAGTTACGCCGACAAAGCCGACTGGATGTTCTGCTTGGTGCGCACCGACACCACCGCCAAGCATGCCGGCATCTCCTTCATCGTGTTCGACATGCGCACATCGGGCGTGGAGACGCGTCCGATTCTGCTGATCTCGGGCGACTCACCGTTCTGCGAGACCTTCCTCACCGATGTCCGCGTCCCCAAGGACCAACTGGTCGGAACCCTCCACGGCGGCTGGCAGATCGCCAAACGCTTGCTGACCCACGAGCGTCAGAGCATCTCGACCGCGGCCTTCGGCGGTGGCGTCGGGCTCGATCTCGTGACCGCCGCCCAGCAGAGCGTCGGCCTGATGTGCGGTCAACTCGCGGACGGCGACCTGCGCGCCCGCATCGCCGCGTTCCGCATGCAAGAGCGTGCCTTCCACCTCACGGTGCGCCGCGCGCAAGCCGAAGCGCGTGCGGGCGGCAACATCGACCACCTCGCATCGCTTTTCAAATACGCAGGCGCTTCCGTCAACCAACAGCGCCTCGAACTTTTGGTGGAAACGCTCGGTCTCGGCGGGCTCGGCTGGGAGGGCGACGGCTTCCATCCTGACGCGCTGCGCGCGACGCGCCATTGGCTGCGCTCAAAGGGCAACTCCATCGAGGGCGGCACCTCCGAGATCAACCTCAATGTGATCGCCAAGCGCGTACTTGGCCTGCCGGACCCCACCTGACATGACACGCCCCCTCACCGACGACCAACGCCTGCTGCAGGACAGCGCCCGCGAATTCTTTGCGGAGCGGGCACCTGTGAAGGCACTGCGTGCCGACCGCGACGCCGGCCGCCCCTTTGACCCGACGCTCTGGAAAGAGATCGCAGCGCTCGGCTTCGCGGGCGCAGCGGTCCCGGAAGCCTACGGCGGTTCGGGCATGGGTTGGCGGTCGCTCGGCCTCGTGCTCGAGGCCGCGGGGCGCACGCTCGTCGGCTCGCCGCTGCTGCAGAGCGCGCTGATCGGTGTCGCGGCGCTCGAGACGCTGGGATCGGACGCGCAACGCGCGGCTTGGTTGCCTGCTATCGCGGCAGGCGAGATGACCACGGCCTTGGCGTTTGATGAGGGTGCGCACCACGCGCCGTCGCGGATCGCGATGCGCGCCGTGCGTGAGCCCGGCGGCTGGCGGCTCGAGGGATACAAACGCTTTGTGCCGGACGGTGCCACCGCAAGCCACCTGCTGATCGCAGCGCTCGCCGCGCCGACGCCTAACGCGCCCGAAGGCCTGACCCTCTTCTGTGTCCCGGGTTCGACCGCAGGACTCGTCCGCAAGCCGCTCGCGATGGCGGACAGCCGCGGCATGGCAGACCTAGACCTCACGGCCGTGCGCGTCGCAGAGGATGCGGTGCTCGGCAGCGTCGGTGAGGCCGCGACCGCCCTTGAAGCGGTGCTCGATACGGCCCGAATCGGTCTCGCCGCCGAGATGCTGGGCGCCGCGGATGCGCTGTTCGCGCTTACCCTCGATCACCTCAAGACCCGGCGCCAATTCGGCCAGCCGATCGGTGCCTTCCAGTCGCTGCAACACCGCGCGGCGCGCATGTTCGTCGACCTCGAACTCACCCGCAGTTGCGTGCTGGCGGCGCTCGATGCGCTCGATGATGCCGCAGGCGCAGGCAGATCGGTGCAATCGGCGGCGCAGGTCGTCCCGCTCGCCTCGCTCGCCTCGCTCGCCAAGGCGCGCGCCGGCGATACGCTGCACCTCGTCAGCAACGAGGCGGTGCAATTGCACGGCGGCGTCGGCATGACCGACGCCTACGATGCAGGCCTTTACCTCAAGCGGGCACGGGTCCTCGAGACCCTCTACGGCACCGCCGGTTGGCATCGCGACCGCAGCGCGAGGCTGGACGGGTACTGAAGTCGCACAACGCCGGATTCGCTGCGATAATGTGAAGGTCAATCCCCCCAGCAGGCCCGCCATGTTCGAGACCCTCGTCCGCGTCCCGCCCGATCCGATCCTCAGCGTCTCGGCGGCCTTCCAAGCCGACGACTCGCCGGACAAGGTCGACCTTGGGGTCGGCGTCTACAAAGACGAGCACGGCAAGACCCCGATCATGCGTGCCGTGCGCACCGCCGAGCAGGAACTGCTCGCAGAGCAATCCACCAAGACCTATGTCAGCCCGATCGGCAACGCGGGTTGCAATGCACTGATGACGGAACTCGTGCTTGGCAGCGATCACTCCGGTCGTAAGGCCGACCTGTCGCTCACGCAGACCCCGGGCGGCAGCGGCGCACTGCGTCTCGGCGCCGAGTTACTGCAAGCGGCACGACCGGGCGCCACCATCCTCGTCAGCGACCCGACCTGGGCCAACCACATCCCCCTGCTCGGCAGCGTCGGCCTGAAGGTCGATCGCTATCCCTATTACGACCCGCAGCAGCCGCGCGTGCTCTTCGATCGCATGCTGGGCCACCTCGACGCCCAGCCCGCCGGCACCATCGTCGTGCTGCACGCCTGCTGTCACAACCCGACCGGCCAGGATCTCAACCCCGCGCAATGGAGCGAGGTCGCCTCCGTCGTCGCCCGCCGCGGCTTGCTGCCGTTCATGGATCTTGCCTACCTCGGACTCGGCGAAGACCTCGACCGCGACGCAGCTGCGGTGCGACTGATGGCGCGCGCCGTGCCCGAGATGCTGGTCGCGGTGTCCTGCTCCAAAAATTTCGGCATCTATCGTGAACGCACCGGCGTGCTCATCGCGCTCGGTGCGGGTGCGGAGCGCGCCGCCATCACCACCGGTCAACTCGGCCGCCTCGCCCGCACGCTCTGGTCGATGCCGCCGGATCATGGCGCCGCGATCGTGCAGCGCGTGTTGTCACAACCGGCGCTACGCCAGGACTGGATGACCGAGCTCTCTCACATGGCCCGTCGCATCAACGGGCTGCGCGCCCTGCTCGCCGATCGACTGAGCGCGGCCGCCAGCACCGACTACAGTTGGGTCGGCGCCCAACGCGGGATGTTCTCGCGGCTGCCGCTCTCGGCCACGCAGGTCGGATTCGCACGCGAGCAGCACCGCCTCTATATGCCACCCGATGGCCGCATCAACATCGCCGGGGTCAGCCCCGCCAATGTCGATCGGGTCGCCGCCGGCCTCATCGCTGCGGTGCGCACATGAGCGCAGTCCCGAGCGAGGCAGCGCTGCGCGCCTGGTGGATGCCCTTCACCCACAACCGGCATTTCAAGGCCCAACCGCGCCTGATCGTCGCGGGTCAAGGTGCGTACTACACCCTCGCCGACGGGCGGCGGGTGTTCGACGGGTTGTCCGGGCTCTGGTGCAGTCCACTCGGGCATTCGCCGGCGCGGGTCGTCGAAGCCGTGCAAAAGCAGGTCGCCACGCTCGATTTCGCGCCGAGCTTCCAGATGGGCCATACCGCCGCCTTCACCCTCGCCGAGCGCATCGCCTCGCTCGCCGGACACCCGGACGACAAGGTCTTCTTCGTCAACTCCGGGTCCGAGGCGGTCGACACCGCCCTCAAGATCGCGGTCGCCTACCATCGTGTACGCGGGGAGGCCTCGCGGACCCGCATCATCGGTCGCGAGCGCGGCTACCACGGCGTCGGCATGGGCGGCATCTCGGTGGGCGGCATCCTCGCCAACCGCAAGATGTTCGCGCCGCTCATGATCCCGGGCGTCGACCATCTGCCGCACACTTGGGACACCTCGAAAATGGGGTATACGCGAGGTCAACCCGATTGGGGCCTGCATCTCGCCGAAGATCTCGAGCGCATCGTCGCCCTGCACGATGCGAGCACCATCGCCGCCGTGATCGTCGAACCCATGCAAGGTTCGACCGGCGTCATCGTCCCGCCGAAGGGCTATCTGCAGCGCCTGCGCGAGATCTGCACCAAGCACGGCATCCTGCTGATCTTCGATGAAGTGATCACCGGGTTCGGCCGTCTCGGCACGCCCTTCGCCGCCGATTTCTTTGGCGTCCAGCCTGATATGACCACCTTCGCCAAGGCGGTCAACAACGCCACCGTGCCGCTCGGCGGCGTGCTCGCAGCGTCACAGATCTACGACACCTTCATGACGGGTCCCGAACACATCATCGAGTTCTTCCACGGCTACACCTACTCCGCCCATCCGCTCGCGGTAGCCGCCGCACACGCCACGCTCGATGAATTGGCCGCTGCAGACCTCATCAACCGTGCCGCCGCGCTGGCGCCGGTGCTCGAAGATGCCATCCACTCGCTGCGGGGCGAAGCACTGGTCACCGACATCCGCAACCTTGGCCTTGCCGCAGCCATCGATGTCACGCCGGTTGCGGGAAAACCTGCGATGCGCGCCTACCAGGTGTTCGAGCAGGCGCTCTCGCGCGGTCTGATGTTGCGGTTCACGGGCGAGACACTCGCCCTCGCTCCGCCCTTCATCTCCTCCGAGGACGAGATCCGCGGCGCGGTGTCCGCCCTTCGGGAGTCGCTGCAGGCGGTGTCGAGCGCCGGCTGATCTCGCCGGCCAACAGCAGCAGCTCGCTGTGCTCGAGCTCAGCGGGTTTGCCGACCATCACGACCTCATCGCCCTGCTGCAAGGTCATCGCCAGATCCGGATCGCGGCCGATGATGCCGTGGCGACGCACGCTCTCGATCCGGGCCGTCAGCACATCCGCACGGCGCTGAAATCGAGGATGCCGGCTGCCAAGGCACCGCCGAGCGCCACCGCCGCGAGCGGATCGGCGATAATCGTGAGAAATTACCGTTTAGACGACGCAGACGACCCCGGTGCCACCGAGGCCGCAGTATCCGTCCGGGTTCTTGGCGAGGTACTGCTGGTGATAGTCCTCAGCGGCGAAGAACTCGGGCGCTGGACGGATCTCGGTGGTGATGGGGCCGAGCCTCGCGGCATCGAGGCCCAGCTGATAACGCTCACGGCTCGCCTCGGCCGCCGTCCTTTGGGCATCATCGGTGCAGTAGATCGCCGAGCGGTACTGGGAGCCGATGTCATTGCCCTGGCGCAGGCCTTGGGTGGGATCGTGACGCTCCCAGAATATCGTGAGCAGCGCGTCGTAGGAGACCTGCGCCGGATCGAAGAACACGCGTACGAGCTCCGTGTGACCGGTGCGGCCGCTGCAGACTTCCTCGTAGCTGGGGTTCGGTGTGTAGCCGCCGGCATAGCCGACCGAGGTCGTCAGCACGCCCGGGATCTTCCAGAACAGGCGCTCGGCGCCCCAGAAACAGCCCATCCCGAACTGCGCCTCGATGGTCCCCGCCGGAAAGGGCGGCGTCAACGGCGATCTCAACACGAAGTGCTGCGCCGCGAGCGGCATTCGGGTGCTGCGACCCGGCAAGGCGCTGTCGCGATCCACCATCTCGGCCTTGCGTCGGAACAGCGACATCTGAGGATCTCCAAAGCGGCCCAACGGAGGATTAGTCTGCGGCCCGGCGCAGGCGGATTCAAGCACGGCGACGAGCGCTTGACCGTCGGGCTACACTCCGACGGTCATGACGATCTCGGCGAGCACTCCGCGCTTGCGGGCCACCCTGCTGTGGCACCTCGCGCTCATCGGCCTCACGGCGGTCACACGCTCGGTGCCCTGGCATCCCGTCGTGGCGACTGCACTCGATGTCGTCGGTCTGTGGTTGGTCGCGATCGCCTGTCTCGGCCGCATCTGGTGCTCGGTCTTTATCGCTGGTCGCAAGGATGTCGAACTCGTGACCGTCGGTCCCTACGCGCTCTGTCGCCACCCGCTCTATACGCTCTCGATGCTCGGCGCATTGGGGCTCGGCTTCACCTCGCATTCCTTGACGCTGACGGCAGCGACGCTTTTGATCCTCGGTAGTTTGTCGATCCGCGCCGCAGCCGCCGAGGACCGCTTCCTCGCGGCGCGCTTCGACGAACGCTTCGAGGCCTATCGACGCAGCACACCGACCTTCTGGCCGACCCGTTGGCGCCTCGCGCTACCCGGATCGGCGACGGTCCGCCCGGCGATCCTGTGGAAGGCCTTTGTGGATGCCGCAGCATTCTTCGTCCTCTACGCGATGGTGGTCATGGCACGTCAGTGGAGCGACCTCGGACTGTTGCCCGCGCCGCTACTGCTGCCGTGACATCCTCCGCAGAGCTGCGGCAGGTCCTGAAGCGCGACCTGTTCGGGTCGGTGAGCCGCCTGGCGCGGGGCGGTGAGACGCGTGTGCTGCGCGACTGCAGCGACGCCCGCGGGTGGTTGCGTCCGCTCGCCAGGCACCTGCTCAGGCGCGAGGGCCGCGCACTGCAACGCCTCGAGGGGATCGAGCGCATCCCGACACTGCAGTTCATCAGCCGCGACCGGCTCGAACGACGGTGGATCGAAGGGCTGCCGATGCAGATCGCGCGCCCCGAGGATCCCGCCTACTTCCGTGAAGCCTTGCGGCTGCTGCGGCGTTTGCACGCTTGCGACCTGACCCACAACGATCTCGCGAAGGAAACCAATTGGTTAGTGACGCCCGAGGGGTTACCGGCGTTGGTCGACTTCCAACTCGCCCGTCACGCGCCCCGGCGCGGCAGACTGTTCCGTATGTTGGCGCACGGCGATCTGCGTCACCTGCTCAAGCACAAGCGCCAGTACCTGCCCGGACACCTGACCGCACGTCAGCGGGCGATCCTTGCGCAGCCCTCGCCCCTCTCACGAATCTGGCGCGCGACGGTCAAGCCCGTCTATCTTTTTGTGACGCGCCGGCTGCTCGGCTGGTCTGACCGTGAAGGCGCGGGCGATCGCCAGGAAAACTCACGCGGCAGACGATTGTGATCCCGATGCCTTATGGGTACGCTTCGCGTCCATGACGATCTGCCAAGCACACAACCTCCGCGCGCCCGTGATCGATGTGCCGCGTCCCTACGGGGTGCGGATATCTCTGGCCGCCTCCGACCCGTTCCGCAATCTGCTCGGCGCGGACTGGCATCGCGCCCACTGGTTCGCCGACGCAGCGAGCCGCGATGCGGCGCTCATGGAGTTGTCCCGCAAGCACGAGTACTCGCGGCCGGGTGATCGACCCGCACTGGTCTTCGAGCGCATCTCGCGCTGAGTCGCGTCCCGCCGCGGGCGGGCGGGCGGACGCCGCCGTCAAAAAGTGCGGCCCAGGAACAGATAGAACGCCGTATCGCCCGCCTCACCGAAGCCGGTACCGAGATACACCGGCCCGATCAGCGTGTCGAAGCCGAAGAAGACACTGCCTTGCTTCAACGCACCGTCGAAGCTGATGTCGCCGCGCTCATCCCAAACGTTGCCCACCTCGAAAGAGACGCCCGCATACGCCGGCACATCGAGAAAGCCCTCGCCCCGGCGCCCGATCTGGCGGTAATAGAGGGCGCGGGCGATGGCGAAGTGCCGCCCTGACAAGGCATCGGGCGCAAGCCCTGAGAGATTGAGGAATCCCCCCAACGGGAACAGCGTGCGGACGCTGGCGGGCGCCGAGTCCAAATGGGTCCCGAAGGAAGTCCACAGGACTCCGGTATGACGGCCCTCGGAACGCGCGATCAGCCAGTCCGCCGAGACCACATCGCCGCTCGTGAGCGCGCCGCGACGGTCGCCCTCTCCGCGCCACTGCGCGACGAAAGAACTGCCGCGACGCGGAAAATTGCGGCTGTCTAGAGTGTCGTACGCAAAACTTGCAGAGAAGTCTCGCACATCGAAATCATCGCGCGACGGCAAACCCGGATCACCGAGTCGCAGCCGAGTTTGGCCAGACACCTCGCGCAGCCCGGCGCGCAGCTCCCCCCAATTACCGAGTTCACGACCGATGTCGACCCCGTACTCGGTGGTGCGCAACCGATACTCGGCCACCCGCACGCCATCCTGCAGGAGCGGCACATTGCGCACCTCGAACCTCGCCTGCGGCGAGACGAACCAGTTGGCCCGAGCGCCGATCGGCTGGTAGAACTCAGTGGCGATCCGCGGCTCGGAGCCGAGCTGGAAATCCCAGACCCACTCCGCCGCCAACGCGCCGATATCGGCCAACACGACGCGCGCCGCAGCGTTGTAGTTCGAATTGCCGCTGAAATCGTCCTCGAGGCTCAACCCGAGGCGCATGTAGTTCGGGCCCCATGAGTTGCGCTCGGCAGAGACCTCGAAATCACGCCGACCATCGCGCTCGACGGACGTGTGGTCGACGCGCTCGAAATTGCCACGGCCGTAGAGTGTGATGATCGCTTCATCCAAGGTTGCCGCATCCGGTGCAGCCGCCGCACCCGGCTCCAAGGCGTCGGCAATCGCGGTCCTAATCAATCTTTGATAGCGCTCGGATCCGGCTGCGACGCGCACTTCACCCGCAGGCAACAAGGCGTCCCTCCGAACCGTCGCCCGGGCGTCGGCGTAGCGGGCGTAATCCGCCGACGCGAGCCGCAGCGGCGCAAGCTTTTCCTGCGCGGCGCGCGCGGCTTGCTCCCCGGCAGCGGCGGCCCGTGGCACCACCTCGAAATCGAAGCTCGAGGCCTCGCCGAGCTCCGGCTGCAGCAGCACATCCTCCGGCGCGAGCGCCTTCAACTGCGCGTCGCTGCCGCGGCGGATCAGGATGGCGAGCATCTGGTTGGAGATGCTCGGAACCGACTCCAAAGAATCTCGCTTACGCAGCGGGAACCCGACATCCACGACGATCAGCACATCGACGCCCATCACGCGCGCTGCATCGACTGGCAGATTGTTGGCCAGTCCGCCATCGACCAGCAGACGACCGTCGATCTCGACCGGCGCGAACACCGCAGGCGCCGCGAGGCTCGCCCGCAGAGCGGTGACCAGATCACCGTTGCGAAGCTCGACCGGTTCGCCGGTCTCGAGATCGGTCGCCATCGCGCGAAAGCGGGTGGGCAGCTCATCGAAATCACGGACTGTCGCCACCGGGTCGGTCAACCGGCGCAGCAGCTGCGTGAGCCGCTGCCCCGACAGCAGCGATTTCGGTAATCGGAACTCGCCGGATTCGAGCCCCAACGGGAAATTCACGAGGAACTTCAGATCCTCGCTCTTGCGACGGAAACTCAGCCGGTCGCGCGGTCCGGGTTCGCGGAAGGATTCGCGCCATTCGGGCGAGAGCACCAACGCCTCGACCTGCGCTGCGGTCAGGCCGCTCGCGTACAGCCCCCCGACCACCGCGCCCATGCTGGTGCCGGCGATGGCATCGATCGGGATCCGCTCGGCCTCGAGGAACTTGAGCACGCCCACATGGGCGGCGCCACGCGCGCCACCCCCGGAGAGCACCAGCCCGACACGGGGACGCGGACGCTCGGCCGCGGGCTCGGCAGCCACGGCAGAGGCGCCGGCGCCGGCGCCGGCGAGCAACAACGACAGGACGAACAGGCGCACCGCATGAGGATACCAGTGGTCGACTGCATCAGGCGACGCGGATGACCGATAATGCCGGTATGTCCCGCCTTCACCGCCACACCGCGCGCGCTTTGTCCCTCACGGCGTTGTCGGTCGCGCTGCTACCGGTCGTCGTGTTCGCGCAGTCCGCCGCCCCGGTGATGACCCCCGATCCGGCGCTGCTGACCGAAGTCGTCGTCACCGCGCAGCGCCGTGACGAAGCACGCTGGCGCGTCGCGGCGAGCCTCTCGCGCCTCGAGCCCGGCATCACCGGGGTCATCGACCGCACCCACGCCGCCGAAGCCCTCAACCGCATCCCCGGGGTGCTGATGCAGCGCGGCAGCGGCCAGGAGAGCCTGCTCGCCATCCGCTCGCCGGTGCTCACCGGCGCGGGCGCCTGCGGTGCCTTCCTGCTGCTCGAAGACGGGATGCCGCTACGCCCCACCGGGTTCTGTAATGTGAACCAGCTGTTCGAGGCGAACACCTCGCAGGCCGCCGCCATCGAGGTGCTGCGCGGCCCGGGCACCGGGCCCTACGGCGCCAATGCCGTACACGGCATCGTCAATGTGCTCTCGCCCGATCCCGATGATCTGCCGGGCCTGCGGCTCGGCGTGACGCGGGGCGCCGACGAACATCTCGCGCTGCAGTTCGCCGCCGCCGGCGAATCGACCGCCGCTTATGGCCTCTGGCGCGACGAGGACGGATTCCGGGCCGAGTCACCGGTGCGTGAGTGGAAAGCGAATGCCGTGCACCAGCGCAAGCTCGGCGCCGGCGAACTGCGCCTGCGCGCCGCGGCCACGCAGCTCGACCAGGAGACCGCAGGCTTCATCCGCGGCTACGATGCCTATCGCGACCCGGTGCTGCGCGAGAGCAACCCGAACCCCGAGGCGTTCCGCGATGCCGACAGCGCGCGGGTGTCGAGCGAGTGGTTGAGCGAACCCTGCGACGGCTGCCGCGACGAAGTCCGCGGCATCGTCCGCCACTCGCGCATGGCGTTCCTGCAGCATTTCCTGCTCGGCAAGCCGCTCGAGCGCAACGGCCAGGACAGCATCGCGTTCGGCGCCGCACGCGCTCGCCCGCTCGGCGCGGGCCCGATCGAGTGGCGGCTCGGTGTCGATGCGGAGTACGCCGACACGTTCCTGCTCGAGATCCAAGACGGCCCCACGCTCGAGGGCAGTGCCTTTGCGCGCGCGATCCGCCCCGCGGGACGGCACTACGACTACGCGGTCGAGGTCACCGGCGCAGCGCTGCACGGCAGCCTCGCGAGCACCGGCGAGTCGCCGTTCCAGTGGCGGTTGTCAGCGCGGCTCGATGAGACCCGCTACCGCTACGACAACCGCATGCGCGACGGCAACACCGTCGAGGACGGGACGCCCTGCGTACCCGGGCCCTGCCTCTACAGCCGCCCCGCCGACCGGAGCGATCGCTTCACGGACTTCACGCCGCGCCTCGAACTGCGACACCGCCTCGGCGAGCGCGCGATGGTGTACCTGACCGCAAGCGATGGCTTCAGACCGCCGGAGATCACCGAACTCTATCGCCTGCAGCGCAACCAATCAGTGGCCGATCTCGACTCCGAGCGGATGTCCGCACTCGAAGCCGGTTGGCGACTCGTCGGCGGACGCTACGCCGTCTCGCTCGCCGCGTTCACACAACGCAAACGCCCAGTGATCCTGCGCGATGCCAACGGCTTCAATGTCACGGGCGGACGCACCCGCCACGCCGGCCTCGAGTACGAGTTCGCGTGGCAGCCCTTCGAGCGCCTGCGCTTTGACGCCAATGGCAGCTACGCCCGCCATGAGTACGATTTCGACGCCGCCATCGAGGGCGGCGAGACGATCGTGCGCGGACGCGACATCGACACCGCCCCGCGGCGCCTGCATGCCTGGTCCGCGAACTGGACACCACACCCCGACTGGCAAGCGACGCTCGAGTGGCGGCAGGTCGGCGCGTACTTCGCGGACGCCGGCAACGCGCGGCGCTACCCCGGCCACGATGTCGGCACCCTGCGCGTCGCCTGGCAAGCGTCGCCGCAGTGGCGCGCCTCGCTCGAGATCGAGAACCTCGCCGACACCCTCTACGCCGACCGTGCCGACTTCGCACAAGGCGATTGGCGCTACTTCCCGGCGCGGCAGCGCAGCGTGTTCGTCAATGTGGTCTGGCAGAGCGAGTAAGGGGCGTCGGACCGAAGGACGGCTCAGGCCACTCGAGCGGCAGCGACCAAGCGCTTGCGGCAAGTTAGATGTGCAGGCGGGACGGCAGCTCACTGCGTTCGGAGCGTGCCATCAGCCCGCCGGGATCTGCTGCGTGATGCAGTGGATATTGCCGCCGCCGAGCAGGATCTCGCGGGCGGGCACACCCACCACCTTGCGGCCCGGGAACAGGCGGCGGATCTTGGCGAGTGCCGCCCGATCGGTGCGCGCATCGAGCAGCGGCACCACGACGCCCCCGTTGGCGATGTAGAAGTTGACGTAGCTCGCCGCGAGGCGCTCGCCGGGCGACCGCGGCTTCGCGCCCGTGCCGGTGACGACACCGGCGGCTTCGGCCCGCGTGGTGCGCAGCGGACCGGGCATCGGCAGCTTGTGGACCTTGAGGCGCCGGCCCCGCGCATCGCGCGCATCCATCAGACGCTCGAGCGCATCGCGGGAGATCGCATGCTGCGGATCGCGCGCGTTGTCGGTCCAGGTCAACGCCACCTCGCCCGGGGCGACGAAGCAGGCGAGGTTGTCGATGTGGCCGTCGGTCTCGTCGTTGAAGACGCCCTCGCCCAACCACAGCACGGTGGTCGCACCGGTGTAGGCACAGAGCAAGGTCTCGATCTGCCGGCGACCGAGATGGGGGTTGCGGTTGGGATTGAGAAGGCACTGCTCGGTGACGAGCAGCGTGCCCTCGCCGTCCGAGTGGATCGCCCCACCCTCGCCGACCATCGGCGCACGGTACCGATCGAATCGCTCGATCTCGAGGACCTTGCGCGCGACGGCATCGTCTTGATCCCACGGATGGTAGAGCCCGCCGAGGTGTCCACCCCAAGCGTTGAACACCCAGTCAACGCCGCGGACCTCGCCACGATCGTCGACGACGCAGGTCGGGCCGACATCACGCATCCAGGCGTCGTCACTCGAGAGCTCCACCACGCGCACACGCGGGTCGAGGGCCGCCCGCGCAGGGTCGAAGTCGGCGACTGCGACCCCGACCGTCACCGGCTCGAAACGCGAGATCGTGGCGGCGACCGCGGCGAAGGCCTGCTGTGCCGGTTGCGCCGCGCGGCGCCAGTTGTCGGGCCGACGCGGCCACAGCATCCAACAACCGCGGTGCGGTTCGAACTCGCCCGGCATGCGGAAGCCGTCGGCGGCGGGTTTGGAGGCTAGAGTCTTGGACATGCGAATATTCTAGCGGTTTGGCGCGAGTGCGACCCGGTTCGCGGAATCGCCCGAGGGGTGCTGTGCTAGCATTTCATCATCGCGATGGCCGTGGGGTTTCCAGGGCTGTCTGCGATCCAACAGGAGACTCCCTAGCCATGACCACGGCTGTCCCCGTCAAACTCGTACCGCCCGCTGGCGGCGCCAAGATCGTCGTCGAGAACGGCACCCTGAGGGTGCCCGCAAACCCGATCATCCCCTTCATCGAGGGCGACGGCACGGGCCCGGACATCTGGCGCGCCTCAGTGCGCGTCCTCGACGCCGCGGTCGCCAAGGCGTATGGCGACAGCCGCAAGATCCACTGGCTCGAGGTCTACGCGGGCGAGAAGGCCAATAAGCTCTTCAACACCTGGCTGCCGGACGAATCCGTCGCCGCCTGCCGCGAGTACCTGGTCTCCATCAAAGGTCCGCTCACGACGCCGATCGGCGGCGGCATCCGCTCGCTGAACGTCGCGCTGCGCCAG
>CAMAQZ010000015.1 GCA_945860725.1 Klebsiella pneumoniae
AACTCCACGCGCACGCCGTCTGGATACAGCGAGGCGGCGTTGTTGATCGCGTTGCCCTTCGCCTGGTCGTCGTTGACGCTGATCTTTGCGCCTGCGGTGAAATCGCGCGGGAACACAAAGCGCTCGTAGTACTGCGCCGGTGTGCGCTCGATCGGGAAGCCGGTGCCGTCCTCGGCGCCCCAAATCCGGGTCTGCGTGTCGGTAAACCATCGGGGCAGCGTCGTGGCGGTCCAGATCTGGTGCTCGGCGGGTTCAAGATAGGCATACGGCGCGAACAGCACGCCCATCGTCGGGTGGGCGTGGCGGGCGACGGTCACCATGTCGCGGCGCTTGAGCGCCTCGACCACCTCGAGGGCGGCGACGCTGGCGTCGGCGACGGCATCGTTGGCGGGCGTCTGCGCCGATCGCGAGACGGACGGCGGCGCGGGCGGCAGTGCGGGCGGCGGCGAACAGGCCAGCAGCCACGGAAGGAAGACAACAGCCACGAGCGATGAACGGCGCATCACCCGATGGTAAACCCCGCGATGCGGCGCGTCAGGGCTTCTTGCGGCGCGGGGGCAGTCGCCCCAGATCGAGCCGTTGGCCGAGCACCTTCACGCCGCGCAGGTGCGCGAGCACGGTCGCCGGGATGTTGGCCGGCAGCCGCACGAGGGTGTGATCGTCGCGGATGTCGATGCCGTTGATCTGGCTGCCGTGCAGGTCGCCCTCGTGGGCGAGCGCACCGACGAGGTTGCCGGGTTGTAGGCCGTGCCGACGGCCGACCTCGACGCGATAGATCGCCTCAGCGCCTTCGATTCCGCCCTCAGCAGGGGCTTCGCGCTTGGGCAAGGTGAGTGCGCTACGACCACGGGCGAGCGACGCGAGGCTGGCGGCGACCTCCAACAGATCGCTGCCGCTCTCGCGGACAAACTCTTCAATGACGGCGCGATAGGTCTGTGCTTCGGGCGAACCGATCGCCGCAGCGATCTCGGTCTTGAACTTCGCCACCCGCCGCAGGTTGATGTCCTGCGCACTCGGCAGGACCATCGGCTCGATCGGCTGGCGTGTCGCACGCTCGATGACCCGCAGCATGTTCTGCTCGCGCGGCGCGATGAACAGGATCGCCTCGCCGCTGCGCCCTGCCCGACCGGTACGGCCGATACGGTGGATGTAGGACTCGCTGTCGTAGGGGACGTCGAAGTTCACCACATGGGTGATGCGATCGACATCGAGACCACGCGCCGCGACATCGGTCGCGACCACGATGTCGATGGTGCCGCCCTTGAGTGCCGCCACGGTGCGTTCACGCTGTGCCTGGACGATGTCGCCGTTCAGGGCGGCAGCGGCGAAGCCGCGCGCCTCGAGCTTCTCGACCAGCTCCACCGTTGCCTGCTTCGTGCGTGCGAACACCAGCATGGCCTCGAAGGGCTCGGCTTCGAGGATGCGCGTGAGGGCGTCGAGCTTGTGCAGCCCGGCGACCAACCAATAGCGCTGGCGGGTATTCGTGGCGGTCGAGGTCTTATTGCGGATCGTGATCTCGCGCGGTGAGCGCAGGTGCTTCTGCGCGATGCGACGGATCTGTGCAGGCAGCGTCGCCGAGAACAGCGCCACCTGCCGCTCGACGGGGGCCAGGCCGAGGATGTGGTCGATGGCATCGACGAAGCCCATCTGCAGCATCTCGTCGGCTTCGTCCAACACCACGAAACGCAGCGTGGCCAGATCGAGCGTACCGCGCTCGAGGTGGTCCATCACGCGCCCCGGTGTGCCGACGATGACATGGGTGCCGCGACGCAGCGCGTTCAGTTGTGGCGTGTAGCTCTGGCCGCCATAGATCGGCAGCACATGCAGGCCGGGCATCTTGGAGGCGTATTTCTGGAACGCCTCGGCGACTTGGATCGCGAGTTCACGGGTCGGCACGAGCACCAAGACCTGCGGTTCGCGACGCGCGACATCGAGCATCGACAGGAACGGCAAGGCGAATGCGGCGGTCTTGCCGGTACCGGTCTGTGCCTGGCCGATGACGTCCTGCCCAGTGAGCAGCACGGGGATGGTGGCGGCCTGGATGGGGGACGGCGACTCGTAGCCGACATCGGCCAAGGCGGCGAGCACGGGCTGCGAGAGACCGAGATCTGCGAAGGTCAGCAAGGCATCGGGGGAGCGTTGAGTCATCGATTCACCGGAGATGTTGCCGGGAAGCGCGGCACAGCGGCTCCGGTTGGTAGCGGGGGTAGGATTTGAACCTACGACCTTCGGGTTATGAGCCCGACGAGCTGCCAGACTGCTCCACCCCGCACCAGAAGGGCCGCAGAGTATACGGCCTTGCCTGCGTCACTACAAGCCCGCACGAGACCTTCCGCTCAGGGCAGCACGCGCTGGCAGAGTTCGAGCAGCGCCTGCGGGAAGAGCCCGAGTGCGACTACGGCAGCCGCGTTGATCGCGAGTGTGAAGCGCACGCCGGTGTGGCGCTCGGGCACGGGCAGATCCCCGGGCGCATCGAAGTACATGAGCTTCACGACCCGCAAATAATAGAACACGCCGATCACCGACACCGCCGCGCCGAACACCACGAGCGGCGCGTGACCGCTCGCCCACAGCGCCTCGAAGATCTGCAACTTCGCCCAGAAGCCGACGAACGGCGGGATACCGGCAGTCGAGAACATCATCACCATCATCAGCACGGCGAGCAGCGGATCGCGGGCGTGCAGCCCTTTGTAGTGATCGAGTTCGTCGGCCTCGAATCCGCGGCGGCCCGCCAGCACGATCACGCCGAAGGAGCCGAGCGCCATGATCACATAGGCGATGGTGTAGAAAAGCGCGGCCTCGTAGCCGCGCTCGGTGCCGGCGACGAAGCCGAGCAGGATGAAGCCGACGTTGCCGATGGCCGAGTACGCCAGCATGCGCTTGAGATTGGTCTGGGCGATGGCGATGAGGTTGCCGATGAGCGCCGAGAGCACCGCGACGATGGTGATCATCTGCCCCCAAGCCGGTTCCACACCGGCAAGACCCTCGGCGAGCAAGCGATACGTGAGCGCGAACGAGGCGATCTTCGGCGCCGAGGCGATGAACAAGGTCGTCGGCGACGGCGCACCGTGATAGACATCGGGCACCCACATGTGGAACGGCACCGCACCGAATTTGAAGGCGACACCGACCACGACGAACACGAGGCCCATCATGAGGCCGAGCGATGGCGCGACGCCCTGCCCTTGCACCGCCACCGCGATCTCGCCGAGCAGCAGTGAACCGGTCATGCCGTAAAGCAGCGACATGCCGTAGAGCAGGCAGCCCGATGCGATCGCGCCGAGCACGAAGTACTTCATCGCCGATTCGGCAGCGATACCCGAATCGCGGTCGAAGGCGACCAACGCATAGAGCGACAGCGCGAGCAGTTCGACACCGATGTAGAGCGTGAGCAGGCTGCCCGCTGACACCATGACGCAGATGCCGAGCAGCGCCGTGAGCACCAGCACGTAGTACTCGCCCTTCAGCAGGCCGCGCGCCTCGAGCCAGTGGCGCGAGTAGAGCAACGCCACCGCGGTGAACAGGAAAGACAGCAGCTTGAGGACGGTTGCGAGCGGGTCAGCGGTGTACATCCCCGAGAACAGATCCACACGTTGGTCGACCTGCCCCCACACGAGGATCGCCGCAGCGCCGAGCGCGAGCAGCAGCAGCGTGAGCGTCGGGGTGATGCGGCGCGCCGAGCGGCCGGCGAACGCGTCGGTGAGCAGCACGATGCAGGCTGCGACCGTGAGCCAGATCTCCGGCAGCGCGGGGGCGAGCGAGGCGAACGAGGCGATTGGGGTCATAAGGCGATCTCAGGGCAACTTGCTGGCGGTGGCCTGTTCGACGAGGTGGCGCACGGATTCCTGCATCACCTCGAGCAGCGGCGCCGGCCAAACGCCGAGCAGCAGCACGGCAGCCGCGAGCAACCCCAGCACGAAGAACTCGCGCCCGTTGAGATCCTCGAGGGCGGCAACCCCCTCGTTCGCGACCGGACCGAAGACCACTCGCTTGACGAGCCAGAGGGTGTAGGCGGCGCCGAGCACCAGTGTGGTCCCGGCGCCGAGGGCGTACCAGAAGCTCGCCTTGAAGGCCGCGAGGATGATGAGGAACTCGCCGACGAAGCCCGAGGTACCCGGCAGCCCCGCATTCGCCATCGCGAACAACACGAAGAACGCGCCGAACACCGGCATGCGGTTGATCACACCGCCGTAGCTGCTGATCTCGCGGCTGTGCAGCCGGTCGTAGAGCACGCCCACGCAGAGGAACATCGCGCCTGAGACGAGCCCGTGCGAGATCATCTGCACCATCGCACCGTCGATGCCCATCCCGGCGCCCGCAAGGCCGCCTGTCGACTGCGCGATGTCGAAGGCGAGGAACGAGCCGAGCGTCACGAAACCCATGTGGGCGATCGAGGAATAAGCGATCAGCTTCTTCATGTCGGTCTGCACGAGCGCGATGAAGCCGATGTAGACGACGGCGATCAGCGACAGACCGATCATCAGCAGGTCGAGTTCACGTGCCGCATCCGGGGTGATGGGCAGCGAGAGGCGAAGGAAGCCGTAGCCGCCCATCTTGAGCATCACTGCGGCTAACACCACCGAGCCACCGGTCGGCGCCTCCACATGCGCGTCCGGCAGCCAGGTGTGCACCGGGAACATCGGTATCTTCACCGCGAACGCGGCGAGGAACGCGAGGAAGATCCAGAACTGCTCGGTGTAGGTCAGCGGCAGCGCGTGGAAATCGGCGATGTCGTAGCTGCCCGCCTTCAGGTACAGATAGATGAGCGCGATGAGCATGAACACCGACCCGAGGAAGGTGTAGAGGAAGAACTTGATCGTCGCGTACACGCGGCGCGGACCGCCCCAGATCCCGATAATGAGGAACATCGGGATCAACATTGCTTCCCAAAAGAAGTAGAAGAGGAGCGCATCGAGCGCCGTGAAGACGCCGACCATCAGCCCTTCCAGGATCAGGAACGCCGCGAAAAACTGGGCCTGGCGCTTCTCGATGACCGTCCATGCCGCGATCAACACCGGCACGGTGATGAAGGTGGTGAGCAGCACCAGCGGCAGGGAGATGCCATCGATGCCGAGATGATAGGTGGCGTTGAACGCCGGGATCCACTGCAGCCGTTCGACAGACTGGAACGCCGCGGTGCCGGCATCGAATCCCGTCCAGAGCGACACCGATAGCGCGAACGCGGCAACTGCGGTACCGAGCGCCACCCAGCGGGCCAGTACGAGACGCGCATCCCCGAGTGCGAGCACCACCAGGCCGCCGATGATCGGCAACCAGATGAGCGCAGAGAGCAGTCCGATATCAGACATTCCTTGGGACCCCGGTGATCGTCAGGCGCGCATCAGGAACCAGCCGAGCAACAAGGCCAGGCCGATGACCATCCAGAACGCGTAGGTATAAAGGAAGCCCGTCTGCACGCGGCGCACGACGCCCGCCAACGCGCCGACCAGCCCTGCCGAACCATTGACCAACGCGCCATCAATCAGCGTCTGGTCGCCCGCCTTCCAGAGCAGCCGTCCGAGGCCACGGCTGCCGGCGGCGAGCACATGCTCGTTGAACCAATCGAAGTAGTATTTGTTGTCGAGCACGCGCCGCAATGGCGCGAGCGGCGCCACGAGGCCGTCGAGGGCGTGCGGCCGCTTGATGACGACCCACCACGCCGTGAGCACCCCGGCGAGCGCCAGCCAGAACGGCGGATGCGTCGGCGCCGCGAGCGCAAAGGACGCCGCGCCATGGAAGTGCGAGGCGAGCGCCGCGACGACATCGTTCTTGGGGAGCACCTGGATGGACTCGCCGAAGAAGCCGCCGAACAGCATCGGACCAACCGTCCAATAGCCAATCGCGACCGCCGGGATAGCGAGCAGCACCAGCGGCAGCGTCACCACCCAAGGGCTTTCGTGCGGGGTGCCCCCGTGGCCATGATCGTCGTGGCCATGATCGTCGTGGCCATGGTCGTCATGGCCGTGCGCAGCGCCCCCCTTCCCCCAGCGCGCCTCGCCGTGGAAGGTCATGAAGATCATGCGGAAGGTGTAGAGCGCCGTGATGAACACACCCGCCAGCACGCAGAGATAGGCGTAGGTCGCGCCCCAGCGCTGCGACTCGTGGGTGGCTTCGATGATGAAGTCCTTCGAATAGAACCCTGAGAAAAACGGCGTGCCGATCGAGGCGAGTGCGCCGAGCCAGCAGGTCGTGGCGGTGATCGGCATCCATTTCGCGAGCCCGCCCATCTTGCGCATGTCCTGCTCGTGGTGCATGCCCATGATCACCGAGCCGGCGGCCAAGAACAGCAGCGCCTTGAAGAAAGCATGCGTCATGAGGTGGAAGATCGCGGCACTGTACGCCGACACGCCGAGCGCCACCGTCATGTAGCCGAGTTGCGAGAGGGTCGAGTAGGCGACCACGCGCTTGATGTCGTTGTTGACGACGCCCAGCACGCCCATGAAGAGTGCCGTGGTCGCGCCCACCACCAGCACGAAAGACATCGCAGCCTCGGATTGCTCGAAGAGCGGCGAGAGGCGCGCGACCATATAGATGCCGGCGGTCACCATGGTGGCGGCATGGATCAGCGCCGAGATCGGCGTCGGGCCTTCCATGGAATCCGGCAACCAGACATGTAGCGGCACCTGTGCCGACTTGCCCATCGCGCCAATAAAGAGGCAGATGCAAATGAGGGTGATCGCCGACACCGACCACTCGGCTGACAGCGCAAGGGTGCTGGAAGCGATCTGCGGGCCGGCGGCGAAGGCGTCCCGGTAGTCGAGCGAGCCGGTGAAATAGACCACGCCCGCGATGCCGAGCACGAAGCCGAAATCGCCCACGCGGTTGACGAGGAAGGCCTTGAGGTTGGCGAAGATCGCACTCGGGCGCGTGTACCAGAACCCGATCAGCAGGTAGGACACGACGCCCACCGCCTCCCAGCCGAAGAAGAGCTGCATGAAGTTGTTGGCCATCACGAGCATGAGCATCGCGAAGGTGAAGAGCGAGATATAGGCGAAGAACCTCTGGTAGCCGGGGTCTTCGTGCATGTACCCGATGGTGTAGACGTGCACGCAGAGCGACACGAAGGTGACGACGCACATCATCATCACGGAGAGCGGGTCGATGAGGAAACCGACCTCCATACGGATGCCATCGCTCACGAGCCAGGTGTAGACGGCCTCGTTGAACACGGGTGCGCCCTGCACCAGCAGCTGCCAGGCGACGAGCACGGACAGCAGGAACGAGGCACCGACGGCGGCGATGGTGACGACATGGGCCGCGGTGCGGCCGATGAGCCGCCCGAAGAGCCCGGCGAGGACCGCTGCGGCGAGCGGCAACAGCGCGATGGCGAGCAAGGTGTTCGGGTCGATCATGGGGACCATCACATCAACCCTTCAGGGTGTCGAGGTCTTCGACGTTGATGCTGCCGCGCTCGCGGAACAGCACGACGAGGATCGCGAGTCCGATCGCCGCCTCTGCGGCGGCCACGGTCAGCACGAAGAACACGAACACCTGGCCGTCGAGCTCGCCGAGGAACCGCGAGAACGACACGAAGCTGAAGTTGACCGAGAGCAACATGAGCTCGATGCACATCAGGATCAAGATGATGTTCTTGCGGTTTAAGAAGATCCCCGCCACCGAGAGCGCAAACAGCAATCCGGACAGCGTCAACATGTGCTGAAGGGTAATCATGCGCCCTCCCCACCGCGGGGGCTGGCATCACGGTCAGCACCAGGACCGGTGCCCGCGGCGTCGACATCCTTCACGAGACGCACGCGATCCTCGCGGCGCACGGCGACCTGCTTCGCGACATCTTGCGGCTTGAGCCCCGGGCGCTGCCGCAGCGTCAGCGTGATGGCGGCGACAATCGCGACCAGCAGCAACACGGCCGCGAGCTCGAAGGGATAGACATACTGGGTGTAGAGCACCTCGCCGAGCGCACGGGTGTTGCTGTAGTCGTCGGGCAGCGGTGGCGCGCCGAGGGTGGCATCGACGCCGAGATCGCGCGCCCAGAACACGCCGATCATCTGTGCTGCGACCAACGATGCGACCACGAGTCCGAGACCTGCATGACGGATGAACCCGCCCCGCACCCGCTCGATGTTCACATCGAGCATCATCACCACGAACAGGAACAACACCATCACCGCACCCACATAGACCAGCACCAGCACGATGGCGAGGAACTCGACCTCGATGAGAAGCCAAAGCGCGGCGCTGGTGAAGAACGCGAGCACGAGACTGAGCGCCGAATGCACGGGGTTTCGGCTCGCGATGACGCCGAGCGCGGCGGCCAAGAGGATCGCGGAGAAGGCGTAGAAGAGGATCTGGACGAACATGCGCGCGAGGGCCCCGGTCAGCGGTAAGGCGCGTCGGCCGCCTTGTCGGCGTCGATCAGCGCGGCGTAGCGCTCGCCCACGGCGAGCAGCTTGTCCTTGGTCATGATGTTCTCGCCCCGGTTTTCCATGTGGTACTCGTGGATACGGGTCTCCACGATGGCGTCGACCGGGCAGGCTTCCTCGCAGAAGCCGCAATAGATGCACTTGAAGAGGTCGATGTCGTAGCGCGTGGTGCGGCGCGTGCCGTCGGCGGCGACATCGGACTCGATGGTGATGGCGAGCGCCGGACAGACCGCCTCGCAGAGCTTACAGGCGATGCAGCGCTCCTCGCCGTTGGCGTAGCGGCGCAGCGCGTGCAGTCCGCGGAAGCGCGGCGACTGTGGGGTCTTCTCCTCGGGATAGTTGACCGTGACCTTGCGTCGGAACAGCGTCCGCGCGGTCACGGAAAGCCCGGTGAGGAGCTCGGTGAGGAGGAAAGTCTTGATGAGACTGCGCATCAGTTCGCGCTCCAGGGGCCGACGCGGAAGTGGACCATCACGGCTGCAACGGCGATCCATACCAGGGTCACCGGGATCAGCACCTTCCAGCCGAGGCGCATGATCTGATCGTATCGGTAGCGCGGGAAGGTCGCGCGGTACCACATGAAGCAGGTGAGGAAGAAAAAGAGCTTCAGGAACAGCCAGTGAAAGCCAGGCTGTGCGAGCGCGTTGTCGGCGGCGAGCAGACCCTCGAAGGGGCTCAACCAACCGCCCAAAAAGAACACCGCCGTGAGCGCGGAGATGAGGATCATGTTGGCGTATTCGGCGAGGAAAAAGAGCGCGAACGCGATGCCGGAATACTCGACATGGAAACCCGCGACGATCTCGGATTCACCTTCGGCGACATCGAAGGGCGCGCGGTTGGTCTCGGCGACGCCCGCGATGAGATACACGACGAACAGCGGGAACAGCCAGATGAAGAACCAGCTGCTCACCCCACCCTGCTGTGCCCGCACGATGTCGCCGAGGTTGAGCGTGCCAGCAGCCATCACGACACCGACCAAGGCGAACCCCATCGCGATCTCGTAGGCGACGATCTGCGCTGCCGAGCGCATGGCGCCCAAGAAGGCGTATTTAGAGTTGGTGGCCCAGCCGGCGAGGATGATGCCGTAGACGCCTACCGAGGTCAGCGAGAGGGCATACAGCAAGCCCGCATCGATGTCGGCGATGACGAGGTCAGGGTCGAGCGGCATCACCGCCCAGGCCGCGAGCGCCGGGACCAAGGTGATGGCCGGGGCGATGCGGAACAACCATTTGTTGGCCGCCGAGGGCAGCACGACCTCTTTGAGCAGCAGCTTGATGACGTCAGCGAAGGGCTGGAAGATGCCGGGCAGCAGCCCGAAGATGCTGCCGACGCGGTTCGGGCCCTTGCGCAGCTGCATCCAGCCGATGACCTTGCGCTCCCAGAGCGTGGTGAAGGCCACCGACAGGATCACCGCGACGGTGACGATGAGGATCCAGGCCGTCGAGCGCGCCACATCCGGCAGAGCAGCCCAAAGATCGAGGATCGCGGTCATGCCTCGGCCCCGGCGTGCGCGATGGTTGTCGCCTGCAGCGCAGGGCTGCGACGGAGGATGGCATCGATGGCGTACATCGGGACATCAAGCACGGCGAGAGGCAGCGACGCGACGGCATCGAGCGCGCCCGCGGGCAGCGTCGTCGGCAGCACGGCCGTCGGCAGCCCAGCCGCAGCCGCGGACGGCGCAGACGCATCGAGACGCGCGCGCAGTTCGTCGCGCACCTGCTCGGAGTTCTCGTAGTCGAAACCCGGCAGCTGCAGCAGATTGCCGAGCACGCGCAGGACCTTCCAACCCGGTCGCGCCTCACCCGGCGGCGAGATCGCGCCCGGGTGGCTCTGCCAGCGGCCCTCGAGGTTCACATAGGTGCCCGAGGTCTCGGCGAAAGCGGCCATCGGCAGCAGCACATGAGCGTGTCGCAGCAGTTCTTCACTGGCATACGGCGTGATCGCGACCACGCAGGCGGCGCCCGCGAACGCAGCCTCAGCCGCTGCGGGATCAGCGAGATCGTGGCGCGGCTCAATGGCGCCGACCAACAGGTAGGCGCGCTGCGGTGAACGCAGCATCGCGAGCGCATCGAGGCCGGGGCGATCACCGCCCTGCGGCGTGACGACGGCGAGCGCCGCACCGGCGGCGTTGCCGCCCTCGGCGAGCGTTCCGAGTGTGGCACCCGCGAGACGCGCGATCTCGGCGGCGAGCGCGTGCAGTTCGGCGTACGCGGGGTGACGCAGCGCCATCGCGCCCAACCACACCGCGCGGTTCGATCCGGTGCAAAGCGCCCGGGCAGCAGCGCGATCTGCCTCGCTCGGGGTCACGCCTGCGGTCCGCGCCACGAACGCGGCGCCCGGCGCGGCAACCGCAACCTCGGCGGTTGCGATCAAGAGGCCGACCAGTCCGCGCGCCCAATCGGCGGGCGCGGCGACGAGCTGCGCCGCCACAGGGAAGCGGTACTCGCGCGCCGCGAGATCGAGGAAAGCGACCTGCGCACGCGCACGCACCACAGCCTTGCGCACCCGATGGGCGAGTAGCGGCAGTTCGGCGCGCAGGTGGCTGCCGATGACGAGCAGCCCGGACAGCGCATCGACCGCCTCGAGCGGTAAGCCAAGAGCCGGCACCGCGAGGCCTGCGGCATCGCCGCGGAAATCACGCTGGCGGAGCCGATGATCGAGGTTCGCCGAGCCTAGGCCACGCGCGACGCGCGACGCCAGATGCAGCTCTTCGAGGGTGAGCGAGGGATGGGCGAGCAGGCCGGTGGACGGACCCGCCGCTGCGAGGCCGCGCGCCGCCGCGCCGAGCGCAGTCTCCCAGTCGACTTCGCGCCACACGCCGCTCTCGCGCAACCGGGGCTTCGTCAAGCGATCGTCGGCGAGCAGACCTTCGTAGCTGAAGCGCTCGCGGTCGGCGATCCAGGTTTCGTTCACCTCGTCGTTGTCACGCGGCACGACGCGCTTCAGGCGACCGCGCAGCACATGGCCGAAGAGGTTCGTGCCGAGTCCGTCGTGCGGCGCAATCAGCGGCGACTGGGTCATCTCCCATGAGCGGCCCTGATAACGGAAGGGCTTGCTGTTGAGCGCACCCACCGGGCAGAGATCGATAATGTTGCCGGAGAGTTCGTGCTCGACGGCTTTCTCGACGTAGGTGCCGATCTCCATGTGCTCGCCGCGACCGGTCGTGCCGAGTTCCGGGATGCCCGCGATGTCCTGCCCGAAACGCACGCAACGCGTGCAGTGGATGCAGCGCGTCATATCGGTGGAGACGAGCGGCCCGAGATCTTTGTCCTTGACCACGCGCTTGCGTTCGTTGAAGCGCGCGATGTCGCGCCCGAAGCCGAGCGCGAGATCCTGCAGTTCGCACTCGCCGCCCTGGTCGCAGATCGGGCAGTCGAGCGGGTGGTTGATGAGGAGGAATTCCATGGTCGCCTTCTGGGCGCCGATGGCCAGCGGCGACTTGGTGAAGACTTTCATGCCCTCGGAGACCGGCGTCGCGCAGGCGGGCAGCGGCTTCGGTGCCTTCTCGACCTCGACCAGACACATGCGGCAGTTGGCCGCGACCGGCAGCTTGTCGTGGTAGCAAAAACGCGGCACATAGGCGCCGTGCGCGTCGGTCGCGTGGATGATCATCGCGCCCTTGCGGGCCTTGACGGGCTTACCGTCGACCTCGAGATTGACGAGATCGTCTTGGGGTTGGGCTGCCATGTCTTTGGAAGCGGCCGTCAGGCCGCCGCCCTCCCCGTCTCGATGATGCTGCGTCCGCGGTGCACGATCATGTACTCGAATTCGTGGCGGAAGTGCTTGACGAAGCTCTGTACCGGCCAGGCGGCCGCGTCGCCGAGCGCGCAGATGGTGTGGCCCTCGATGCGACCGGCGACATCGACCAGCAGGCCGAGATCTTCCATGCGGCCTTGGCCGTCGACGATGCGGCGTAGCACGCGGTTGAGCCAGCCCGTGCCCTCACGACACGGCGTGCACTGGCCGCAAGATTCCGACTTGTAGAAGCGCGAGAGGCGCTCGAGCGCGCGCACCATGCAGGTGGTCTCGTCCATAACGATGACCGCCGCGGAGCCGACGGACGAACCGACCGCGCGCAGCGAGTCGTAGTCCATGTTGACGCCGAGCATGGCGTCACCCGGGACGACCTTCGTCGAGGATCCTCCGGGGATGACCGCTTTGAGTCTGCGACCGCCCCGCATACCACCCGAGATCTCGAGCAGGTCCTTAAAGGGGATGCCGAGCGGCAGTTCGTAGTTGCCGGGCTTCTCGACATGGCCCGACACCGAGAAAATCACCGTGCCGCCCGCGTTGGTGGTGCCGAGCTGCGCGAACCATTCAGGCCCCTTGCGCAGGATCGTGGGTACCGAGGCGAAGCTCTGGGTGTTGTTGATCGTGGTCGGCTGGCCGTAGAGACCGAACGCGGCCGGGAACGGCGGCTTGAAGCGCGGCTTGCCCTGCTTGCCTTCGAGCGATTCGAGCAGCGCGGTCTCTTCGCCGCAGATGTAGCCGCCGGCGCCCACAAAAGTGTAGAGGTCGAAGTCGATGCCGCTGCCCTGTACATCCTTGCCGAGCAGCCCCGCGTCATAGGCTTCCTGCAAGGCGGCCTCGAAGCGCGGCACGGGCTCGCCTAAGAATTCACCACGGATGTAGTTGTAGCCGACGGTCGAGCCCATGGCGTAGCCGCCGAGCGCCATCCCCTCGATCAGCGAGTGCGGATTGAAACGCAGGATGTCGCGGTCGTGGCAGGTTCCGGGCTCGCTCTCGTCGGAGTTGCAGATGACGTACTTCTGCATGGGCGCATTGCGCGGCATGAACGACCATTTGGTGCCGGTCGGGAAGCCTGCGCCGCCGCGGCCGCGCAGACCGCTCGCCTTGACGGCGTCGATGATCTGCTCGCGCGTGAGTTCGCCTGCGAGCACCTTGCGCCAGGAGGCATAGCCGCCGATCTGCAGGTAGGACTCGAGCGTCCACGGGCGTTCGATGCCGCTTGCGACGGGTTCCATCACCACGAGGGACATGCGGTCGCGCCAAGTATCGAGTGCGTTCATGACCTGATGCTCACTTTAGTTCGTCGAGGATCTGATCGACCTTGGCGGGCGTCAGATGCTCGTGGAAGTGGTGGTCGACCATCATCATCGGTGCGCCGGTGCAGGCCGCGAGGCACTCTTCCTCTTGTTTGAGGAAGATGCGGCCATCGGCGGTACTCTCACCGACCTTGATGCCGAGCTTGCGCTCGCAGTGCGCGAGGATATCCTCGCCGCCGTTGAGCCAACAGGAGATGTTGGTGCAGACGCTGACATGATGCCGGCCGCAAGGATGCGTCTCGAACATCGAATAGAAGGTGGCCACCTCATAGACCTGTATGGACGGCAGCCGCAGGTACTCCGCGACGGCGTCCATCAGATCGGGCGTCAGGAAGCCTTGGTTCTGCTCCTGCACGAACCGCAGCGCCGAGAGCGTTGCCGAACGTTGCCGACCCGCCGGGAAACGGCCGATCCAGCCGTCTATCTCATGGCGGGTGTGCGCGTCGAGCAACGCGACCTTCGGGCCGTCGCCCGGGACGAACTGCTGGCCGTCGCTCGTGCGGACGCTCATCGATCGATCTCCCCGAAGACGATGTCCTGTGTGCCGATGACGGCGACCACATCGGACAACATATGACCAGTGACCATCTCCTCGAGCGACGCGAGGTGCGGGAAGCCCGGCGCACGGCACTTGAGTCGGTAGGGTTTGTTGGCGCCATCCGAGACGAGGTAGATGCCGAACTCGCCCTTCGGCGCCTCGACCGCGGCGTAGGTCTCTCCCTCGGGCACGCCGTAGCCTTCCGTCATTAATTTAAAGTGGTGAATCAGCGATTCCATGTCGCCCTTCATGTCTTCACGACGCGGCGTACGGATCTTGGCGTCGTCGATCATCACCGGCCCCGGGTTATGCCGCAGCCACTGCACACACTGCGCGACGATACGGTTGGACTGGCGCAACTCCTCCATACGCACGAGGTAGCGGTCATAACAGTCGCCGTTGACGCCGACGGGGATATCGAACTGCATCTGGTCGTAGACATCGTAGGGCTGCTTCTTACGCAGATCCCAGGCTATCCCTGAGCCGCGCAGCATCGGCCCCGTGAAGCCGAGCTGCAAGGCGCGCTCGGGCGTCACGACACCAATGTTAACGGTGCGCTGCTTCCAGATGCGGTTGTCGGTGAGCAGGGTCTCGTACTCGTCGACGGCCTTGGGGAAGCGGCGCGTGAAATCCTCGATGAACGACAGCAAACCACCGGCGCGCGCCTCGTTGAGGCGATCGACATCTTTTTGGTTGCGCCACCGCGAGACCTGATAAAGCGGCATCTCACGCGGCAGGTCACGGTGCACGCCGCCCGGCCGGTAGTAGGTGGCGTGCATGCGCGTACCGGAGACCGCTTCGTAGCAGTCCATGAGGTCTTCGCGCTCCTTGAAGGCGAGCAGGAAAACGGTCATCGCGCCGATGTCGAGACCGTGCGCGCCGAGCCACATGAGGTGGTTGAGGATGCGGGTAATCTCGTCGAACATCACCCGGATGTACTGGGCGCGCAGCGGCGGTGTGACACCGAGCAGCCGCTCGATGGCCATTACATAGGCGTGCTCGTTGCACATCATCGAGACGTAGTCGAGCCGGTCCATGTAGCCGATCGACTGGTTGTACGGTTTGGACTCCGCGAGCTTCTCGGTGGCGCGGTGCAGCAGGCCGATGTGAGGATCGGCTTTCTGGATGACCTCGCCGTCGAGCTCGAGCACGAGGCGCAGCACGCCGTGCGCCGCAGGGTGCTGCGGCCCGAAGTTCATGGTGTAGGACTGGATCTCGGCCATCGTCTCAGCGTCCCGTTAACGCCGGATCGTAGCGGTTGTCGTCACGGATCACGCGCGGCACGAGCGTGCGTGGCTCGATGCTGACCGGCTCGTAGACCACGCGCTGCTTGATCGGGTCATAGCGCACCTCGACCTCGCCGATCAGCGGGAAATCTTTGCGGAACGGATGACCGATGAAGCCATAGTCGGTGAGGAGGCGGCGCAGGTCGGGGTGTCCGGCGAAGAGGATGCCGAAGAGATCGAAGGCTTCCCGTTCGTACCAGTTCACCGACGCCCAGACGCCGACCAAGGAGTCGATCATCGGCTCGGTATCGTCGCTGCAGAACGTGCGCAGACGCAGACGGCGGTTATGGGCCACCGACAACAAGTGCACCGTGACGGCGAAACGTGTGCCCGGCGCACGCTCGGCATGCGCGGTCTCGCGGTTCACGCTGCGCGAGAACCCGGAGCCGGTCGCGGACAGCGTCTTCCATTCGGAGCGACCGTAGTCGAGGTAATCGACGCCGCAGAGATCGACGAGCTGGTCGAAGCGCAGTTGCGGATGATCGCGCAGCGCCGTGGCGACGGCGACCCAGGAAGCCGGGTCGCACTCGAGGGTGTATTCGCCGGGGAGCGAAGGCACAAGGCGCGCCGCTTCGCCGGTCGCCGCGAGCAACAGGCCTGCGAGGGCGTCGCTCACGGCCTCGCCACCGTATTCGTGCGGGCGATCTTCTTCTGCAGCTGGATGATGCCGTAGAGCAGCGCCTCGGCGGTCGGCGGGCAGCCCGGAACGTAGACATCGACCGGCACGATGCGATCGCAGCCGCGCACCACCGCGTAGGAGTAGTGGTAGTAGCCACCGCCGTTTGCGCAGGAGCCCATGGAGATCACCCAACGCGGTTCGGGCATCTGGTCGTAGACCTTGCGCAGCGCCGGGGCCATTTTGTTGACCAGGGTGCCGGCGACGATCATGACATCGGACTGGCGCGGGCTCGGACGGAACACCACGCCGAAGCGGTCGAGGTCGTAGCGGGAGGCGCCGGCATGCATCATCTCGACGGCGCAGCAGGCCAGACCGAAGGTCATGGGCCAGAGCGAACCGGTGCGAGCCCAGTTGACGAGGTTATCGACCTGGGTGGTGACGAAGCCGCGCTGGGCGAAGCCCTGCGGGTCGGTGCCGGCGGTCAATCCCACTCGAGCGCCCCCTTCTTCCATTCGTAGATGAAGCCGACCACAAGGATCCCGAGGAAGATGCCCATCGAGACCAGACCGAAACCGCCGATGCTGTCGAGTGAAACCGCCCACGGAAACAGGAAGGCAATCTCGAGATCGAAGACGATGAAGAGGATGGCGACGAGGTAGTAGCGCACGTCGAACTTCATGCGGGTCTCTTCGAAGGCCTCGAAGCCGCATTCGTACGACGAACGCTTCTCGGCATCGTCCGGCGCGCGGGCGAGCCAGCGGCCGAGACCTGTTCCGAGGAGAAGAAGCACTGCGGCGAGACCTGATGCGACGCCGAGAAAAATCAGTGCTGGCAAGTACTGTGACAGCATTCCATCCGCCCTGGCACGAACGCGACGGATGTCGCGCAACCCCCGTGCTGAAAGCGAGGTGGATTGTACAGTAAGCAAGATCGAATTTGGTGCGGACGGGGAGACTCGAACTCCCACACCTTGCGGCGCTAGCCCCTCAAGCTAGTGTGTCTACCAATTCCACCACGTCCGCGATCCGTGCTTATCTCTCTTAAATTCAGGCTTGAAATCAGGGCGACGGCGACGCTGGCGTCGTCGGTGCAGGTACCGGTACGCCCGTCACGGGCAGCCCCGTTACCGGCGCAGCGCTCGCGGGAGCCGTTGCCGGAACCGTTGCCGGAACCGTGACTTCCGTCACGCTCTCGCCGATGAGGCCCGGCGAAGTTGATTGCACCGGGCGCGTACCGATCCACGCCAGTGCCAGGCTGTTGAACATGAAGATCGCGGCGAGCACCGCCGTCGAACGCGACAGGCCCGTGCTCGCGCCGCGCGCACCGAAGACGCTGCCCGAGGCACCCGCACCGAAACCGGCGCCGGCGTCCGCGCCGCGACCGCGCTGCAAGAGCACGAGCGCGACGATCCCGATCGAGACGAAGACCTGCACGATGGTGAGGGCGGTGAGCATTGCCGTTCCTTCAAGATTCCAGTCTTAAGTTTCCGATCTGCCCCAGCAGCGGTGATGACCGGTCTCAGACCGGCGCGGCCGCCAGGATGGCCGCGAATTCATCCACCTTCAGCGAGGCGCCACCGATGAGGCCACCGTCGATATCGGGCATCGCGAAGAGTTCCACCGCGTTGCCTGCCTTGACGCTGCCCCCGTAGAGGAGCCTTGCTGAACCCGCGATTATAGCATCACGGGAAGCGATGAAACCACGGAGGAGCGCGTGGATCTCCTGGGCCTGCTCCGGGGAAGCGGTACGGCCGGTGCCGATCGCCCAGACGGGCTCGTAGGCGATGACGAGGGTCCGGAAAGCGTCGACCCCGCAGACATCGAGCACCGCAGCGAGTTGCCGACCGACCACCGCGGGGGTCACGCCGGCGTCACGTTCCTCGAGGGTCTCGCCGACGCAGACGATGGGCACGAGCCCTGCCGCCAGCGCGGCGACGGCCTTGCGTGCGACTTCCGCGTCGCTTTCGTTGTGTCGGGCGCGACGCTCGGAGTGACCGACGATGACATGGCTGCAGCCGACATCGCGCAACATCGCACCGGCGATCTCGCCGGTGTAGGCGCCCTGCCCCGCTTCCGCGCTGAGATCTTGGGCACCGAGCCCGATGGCGGAACCCGCGAGCGCCACCGCCGCGTCCGGCAGGAAGACGAACGGCGGACACAGCACGACCTCCACCCCGGCGGGGGCCGCCGCGCGGACGCCCTGCAGCAACGCGGCATTGGCGGCACGCGAGCCGTACATCTTCCAGTTGCCTGCGACCAGACTGCGACGGGGACGGCTCATGGGGCGGACTCCTCTACGACGCGGGCGAGCTCGAGGGCGGCGGACTCGGCTTCAGCGCGATCGTCGGCCTCCACCATCACGCGGATCACAGGTTCGGTGCCGGAGGCGCGCAGCACGACGCGACCGCGTCCTGCCAAACGCGCCTCGATGCGCTCGCGCGCGGCGACCACCTCGGGCCGGGTCGTGGGGTCAAATCTTTGAGCGACCCGGACCGCGACATGTTTCTGCGGCAACAAGGTCAGCTCGGCGGTCAGCTCGGCGAGCATGCGCCCCGATCGCTGCATGATCGCGAGCACCTGCAACGCGGCGACCATCGCATCGCCGGTGGTCGCGTGGTCGAGCGAGAGCAGATGGCCCGAGGTCTCGCCTCCGAGCACACCGCCGGTCTCACGCAACATCGCAAGGACGTGGCGGTCACCGACACCCGCGCGGCGGAAATCAATCCCGAGCGAGGCGAGCGCGCGCTCGAGGCCGTAGTTGGTCATTAAGGTGCCGACGACCGGTCCCTTCAAGGTACCGGCGGCGTGTCTGTCGCGGGCGATGACATAGAGCAACTGGTCACCGTCGACCTTGCGACCGAGGTGATCGACCATCAGCAGACGGTCGCCGTCGCCGTCGAGCGCGATGCCAACGGCGGCCCGTACGCCCGTGACGGTGAGCTGCAGTAGCTCCGGCGCGGTCGCTCCGCAGCCCAGGTTGATGTTACGTCCGTTCGGCGAGCAACCGATCGGGACGATCTCGGCGCCGATATCGGTGAGGATGCGCGGCGCGACTTTGTACCCCGCGCCATGCGCGCAGTCGATCACGATCTTCATGCCGCCCACCGAGAACCCGGGCGGCAGCGTCGAGATGCAGAAATCCTGGTAGGCCTTGCGGGTCTTGTCGACGCGGGTGACGCGGCCGAGGTCGTTCGATTCGCGGGTGACCGGCGCACGCTCCAGTTCGGCTTCGATGCGCTCCTCGTCAGCGTCCGAGAGCTTGCCGCCCTCGGCATCGAAGAACTTGATGCCGTTGTCCTCGTAGGCGTTGTGCGAGGCGCTGATGACGACGCCGAAGCGGCAGCCGAAGTGCTGGGTCATGTAGGCGATGCCGGGGGTCGGCAGCGGACCGATCATCATCACATCCATGCCGGCGGCGACGAAACCGGCCTCGAGCGCAGCCTCGAACATGTAGCCCGACAGCCGCGTGTCCTTGCCGATGAGTACGGCGCCACCCTCGGGCGCGAGCGCGCGCGCGGCGGCGCTCGCGAGGCGCAACACGAAATCGACGGTCAGCGGCGGTTGACCGACCCTGCCCCGCACACCGTCGGTACCGAAATACTTCCTCGCCACAGTCAACCCTCCGCCGACCGGAACGCGCCCCAGACCTTCAGCGCATCGACCGTCTCGGCCACATCGTGCGTGCGGATGATACGCGCTCCGCCCTCGACCGCGGCGAGCGCGAGCGCAAGGCCACCCGCAAGGCGTTCGCCGGGGGGGCGCCCAGTGAGCGCACCGATCATGCTCTTGCGCGAGAGACCCGCGAGCAGCGGCAAGCCGGCGACGGCGAGCCGCGGCAAGCCCCGCAGCAGCGCCAGGTTGTGCGCCAGCGTCTTGCCGAACCCAAAGCCAGGGTCGAGGACCAACCGCCTGCGGGGGATACCGGCCGCTTCGCACTGCGTCACGCGCGCCTCGAGGAACGCCGCGACCTCGAGTACGACGTCCCCGTAGTGCGGTTCAGCCTGCATGGAACCAGGCTCGCCCTGCATGTGCATCAGGCAGACGGCGGCATCGCTCGCGGCGACCGCCGCCAACGCGCCGGGCAGGCGCAGCGCCCGGACATCGTTGACGAGCGCGACGCCCTCAGCGAGACAAGGCACGATGACCTCAGGTTTGCTGCTATCGAGCGAGACCCGCGCGCCACGCGCGACCAAGGCCCGCACGACCGGCAGCACGCGCCGCAGTTCTTCTTCGGGCGGGACCGGCGTGGCACCCGGACGGGTGGACTCACCACCGACATCGATGAACGCGGCACCTGCAAGCAGCATGGACTCGGCCGCTCGTAGGGCGTCATCGAGGGCGGCGTGCCGACCGCCGTCTGAGAAAGAATCGGGCGTGACATTGATCACTCCCATAACGAGGGGCTGCCGGAGATCTAGCGTTGCCCCGCGCAGGCCAAGGCCGACAGGCGTCAACACGCCGGTCAGCCGGCGCTGCCCTCGCCCGCCGCAGGACCGATCCCCGGCGCCGGACGCACCCCCGGACCCGCAGAACCGGTCGGATTGCTGGCCACCGGGTCGTCCCAGCCGGCAGGCGGCGTGGGTGGCCGACCGGCCATGATGTCCTTGATCATGCCGTCGTCGATGGTCTCGAACTTGATGAGCGCATCGGCCATCGCGTGCAGCTTGTCGAGGTGGGTCTCGAGGATGGCGCGAGCGCGTTGGTAGTTGCTCTCGATGACACGGCGGACTTCCACATCGATGGCGTGCGCGGTCTCATCGGAGATCTGCTTGGTCTGGGTGACCGAGCGGCCGAGGAAGACCTCGCCGGCGTCTTCGGAGTAGGTGAGCGGGCCCAACCGGTCCGACAAGCCCCACTTGGTGACCATGTTGCGTGCAAGATCGGTGGCGCGCTCGATATCGTTCGAGGCTCCGGTCGTAACGGAGTCGGCACCGAAGATAATCTCCTCGGCGATGCGACCACCGAACAGCGTGGTGATCGCGCTCTCGATGCGGCGCTTGCTCATCGAGTAACGGTCCTGCTCCGGCAGGAACTGCGTCACACCGAGCGCACGGCCACGCGGGATGATGGTGACTTTGTACACGGGGTCGTGCTCGGGCACCGAGATGCCGACGATGGCATGCCCGGCCTCGTGGTAGGCGGTCATCCGCTTTTCGTCCTCGGACATCACCATCGAGCGCCGCTCTGCGCCCATCATGATCTTGTCCTTGGCACGGTCGAATTCGTCCATGCTGACCGTGCGCTTGTTGCCACGGGCAGCGAACAGCGCCGACTCGTTGACCAGGTTGGCGAGGTCCGCACCGGAGAACCCCGGGGTACCGCGCGCGATGATCGCGGGCTTCACATCATCGCCCAAGGGCAGCTTGCGCATGTGCACCTTGAGGATCTGCTCGCGGCCGCGCACATCGGGCAACGGCACCACGACCTGGCGGTCGAAACGGCCCGGACGCAGCAGCGCCGGGTCGAGCACATCAGGGCGGTTGGTGGCGGCGATGACGATGATGCCTTCGTTGCCCTCGAAACCGTCCATCTCCACGAGCAATTGGTTGAGCGTCTGCTCGCGCTCGTCGTGACCGCCGCCGAGGCCGGCGCCACGGTGCCGGCCGACCGCGTCGATCTCATCGATGAAGATGATGCAAGGCGCCTGCTTCTTGGCCTGCTCGAACATGTCGCGCACACGCGAAGCGCCGACGCCGACGAACATCTCGACGAAGTCGGAGCCGGAGATGGTGAAGAACGGCACTTTGGCCTCGCCCGCGATGGCGCGAGCGAGCAGGGTCTTGCCGGTGCCCGGGCTGCCGACCATCAGCACGCCCCTCGGGATCTTGCCGCCCAACTTCTGGAACTTGGAGGGGTCCTTGAGGAAGTCGACGATCTCGCCGACCTCGGTCTTCGCTTCATCGACACCCGCGACATCGGCGAAGGTGACATTCACCTGGTCTTCGCTCAGCAGACGCGCCCGGCTCTTGCCGAAGGACATCGCACCGCGCCCACCGGCGCCGCCGCCCTGCATCTGCCGCAGCATCCACGCGAAGACGAGGATGAGGAGCAACGCCGGCGCGAGTTGCAGCACCAATTGGGTGAGGAAGTTCGGCTGCTTGGGAGCGCGCCCGATGACGGTGACGTTCGCCTTCTCGAGTGCGCCGATCAGCGCGGTGTTGTCGGTCTCGGGGTTGTAGAGCTCGAATTTGGAGGAGTCTTTGCGGGTGCCGGCGATGATATCGCCTTGGAGCACGACGGCCTCCATGCGGCCGCTGCGGACCTCGTTGAGGAAGGTCGAGTAGCTGACCTCAGCCACCGGGGTGGCACGCGGCACGAATTGGCTGAAGAGCACCAGCACTGCCACCGCGATCAAGGCCCACACCACGAAATTCTTCATCAAGTCGTTCATTTTCCGCCCTCGGTCGACGCCTTCCTTGACGCCGACGCCATTACCCCGAAACCGCCCAGTCTCAAGGGATTAAAATTACACTATCTACCCCGTTCCGACCAGTCGAACCGGGGGGTACGCCGTCACAATTTTCGACCGTGCCCCGAGCGGAAAGTTCGGAAGCTCAAGCCGCAGGTACAATGCGGGGGTGAAACTCACCGAACGACAGCGCCGCCATCTGCGCGGCCTCGCCCACGGGCTGAAGCCCGTGATCCAGATCGGCAATGCCGGCCTCACCGACGGAGTCACCGCCGAGACCGTGCGCGCGCTGCACGATCACGAGTTGATCAAGGTGCGGTTTTCCGGGGCGGATCGTGCTGCCCGAGAAGCCGGTCTCGAGTCGCTCGCTGCGCGCACGGACAGCACCCTCGTGACCCGGATCGGACATGTGGCGGTATTTTATCGGCCGCGACTCGACCTACCGCGCATCGTATTGCCCGCCCCGGGATGACGCCCTCAGGCCGCCCCCTCGGTCGGAGGGTCAGTAGCGGATCGTGACGATCTCGTAGCTGCGGCTCCCGCCCGGGGTGACGACATCGACCACATCGCCTGCGGACTTGGCGATGAGGGCGCGCGCGATCGGCGAGTTGTAGGCGATCCGCCCGGCGCGGATGTCCGCCTCGTCCTCACCAACGATGGTGTAGGTGGCGTGCTTGCCGTCGTTCTCGTCAGCGAGTTCCACGGTGGCACCGAACACGACCCGACCCGCGGGTGACAACGACGACACATCGATGATGTCGGCGGTGGATAGCTTGGACTCGATGTCGGCGATGCGGCCCTCGATGAAGCCCTGTTGTTCCCGCGCGGCGTGGTACTCGGCGTTCTCGGAGAGATCGCCATGACCGCGGGCTTCGGCGATCGCCTTGATGACGGCCGGCCGTTCCTCGGATCTGAGCTTCTTAAGGTCCGCGCGCAGCAGCTCTGCGCCGCGCAGCGTCATAGGATTGCGCTTCATCCCGATACCTCTTGGTGCAGGTCCTGCAGGCGATTGACCTCGACCTCATCGATCGAGTCCAGAGCCTCGCAGGTGGCGAGCGCCGCCGCAAGGGTCGTGTAGTAGGTGACGCGGCGCTGCACGGCTTCGCGCCGGATCGAGTGCGATTCACGCACCGCCTGCTTGCCCTCGGTGGTGTTGACGATCAGCACGATCTCGCCGTTTTTGATCATGTCGACGCAGTGCGGGCGGCCCTCGCGGACCTTGTTGACCGATCGGCAAGCGATACCGGCGGCCTCGATGGCCTGCGCCGTGCCCTCGGTCGCCACCAGGTCGAAGCCACGCTCGGACAAGCGGCGGGCCAG
Source organism: Klebsiella pneumoniae (assembly GCA_945860725.1). Taxonomy (GTDB): domain Bacteria; phylum Pseudomonadota; class Gammaproteobacteria; order Steroidobacterales; family Steroidobacteraceae; genus UBA964. The sequence continues at coordinate 23,619 of CAMAQZ010000015.1, forward strand.
AGCCACGGCGCCGGGCTTGTCGCGCTCGCGCACGCTGATGAGACAGGTCCCGGAGCGCGGCAGTGTCACGCCGGAGGCCGCTTGGGCCTTGGCGTAGGCCTCGCCGAAGCTGCGGCCGGTACCCATGACCTCACCGGTGGATTTCATCTCCGGACCGAGCATCGGGTCGGCTTCGGGGAACTTCACGAACGGGAACACCGCCTCTTTCACCGAGAAGAAGCGCGGGATGCGTTCGTGGCGCAGTCCGAGCGCCTCGAGGCTGCGGCCGGTCATGACCCGGGCGCCGACCTTGGCGAGCGCCAAGCCCGTGGCCTTGGAGACGAACGGCGCGGTGCGCGAGGCGCGCGGATTGACCTCGAGCACGAACACCGTGCCGCTCTGGATCGCGAACTGGATGTTGAGCAAGCCGATGACCCCGAGGCCGAGCGCGAGTTGTCGGGTCTGGGCGCGGATCTCGTCCTGCAACTCGGCGGAGAGGCTGTTGGGCGGCAGCGAGCAACCGGAATCGCCCGAATGGACCCCCGCCTGCTCGACGTGCTCCATGATGCCGCCGATCAGCACCTCGTGGCCGTCGCAGACCGCATCGACATCGACCTCGATCGCATCGTCGAGGAACCGATCGAGCAACACCGGGCTGTCGTTCGAGACCTTCACGGCATCGGTCATGTAGGCGCGCAGGTCGTCCTCGTTAAAGACGATCTCCATGGCACGACCGCCGAGCACATAGGACGGTCTGACCACCAGCGGGAAACCGACCTCGCGGGCGAGCGCGAGCGCCTGCGCCTCGGTGCGGGCGGTGGCGTTGGCTGGCTGTCGCAGTCCGAGCTGCTGCACGAGCTTCTGGAAGCGCTCGCGGTCTTCGGCGATGTCGATGGACTCCGGCGAAGTGCCAATGATGGGCACCCCCGCACGCTCGAGCGCGCGGCAGAGCTTGAGCGGCGTCTGGCCGCCGTACTGCACGATGACGCCCTCGGGCTGCTCGCGGTGCAGCACCTCGAGCACATCCTCGAGGGTGAGCGATTCGAAATAAAGGCGGTCGGAGGTGTCGTAATCGGTCGACACGGTCTCCGGGTTGCAGTTGATCATGATGGTCTCGAAACCATCCTCGCGCAGCGCCATCGCGGCATGCACGCAGCAGTAGTCGAACTCGATGCCCTGGCCGATGCGGTTCGGGCCGCCACCCAAGATCGCGATCTTGCGGCGCGTCGTGGGCGCCGCCTCGCACTCTTCTTCGTAGGTCGAGTACAGGTAGGCGGTGGAGGTGGCGAACTCGGCAGCACAGGTGTCGACGCGCTTGAAGACCGGACGCAGCCCGAGCGCATGACGCCGGGCACGCAGTTCGTCCTCGGTCACGCCGACGAGCCGCGCGAGGCGCGAATCGGAGAAGCCGCGGCGCTTCAGTGTCCGCAACCGCGCAAGATCGAGGGCTGCGACGCCCTCGGCTTCGGTACGGGTCTCCTCGTCGATGAGTTCGGCGATCTGCGCCAGGAACCAAGGGTCGATGTGGGAGAGCTCATGCACCCGATCGAAAGTCCACCCGGCGCGCAGCGCATCGGCCACCTGCAGCAGGCGATCAGGGCCCGGCATCCGCAGATCCTGTGCGAGACGCGCCGCGCTGTCTTCGCCAAGCGGCAGCGAGGTCACAGGCGAGAGCCCATCGAGTCCGGTCTCGAGGCCGCGCAACGCCTTCTGCAGCGACTCCTGGAAGGTACGGCCGATGGCCATCACCTCGCCCACCGATTTCATCTGCGTGGTCAGACGGTCGTTCGCGCCCTTGAACTTCTCGAAGGTGAAGCGGGGAATCTTGGTGACCACATAGTCGATAGTCGGCTCAAAAGAGGCCGGGGTCGCGCCGCCGGTGATGTCGTTGCGCAGTTCATCGAGCGTGTAGCCGATCGCGAGCTTGGCCGCGATCTTGGCGATCGGGAACCCGGTCGCCTTCGAGGCGAGCGCCGAGGAACGCGAGACGCGCGGGTTCATCTCGATGACGATCAGTCGGCCGTCTTCCGGATTGATGGCGAACTGTACGTTGGAGCCGCCGGTGTCGACGCCGATCTTGCGCAGCACCGCGATCGATGCATTGCGCATCCGCTGGTACTCGCGGTCGGTGAGGGTCTGCGCCGGCGCGACGGTGATGGAGTCGCCGGTGTGCACGCCCATCGGATCGAGGTTCTCGATGGAGCAGACGATGATGCAGTTGTCCGCCCGGTCGCGCACGACCTCCATCTCGAACTCCTTCCAACCGAGCACGGACTCCTCGATCAGCACCTCGTGGGTGGGCGAGGCATCGAGGCCGCGTGCGACGATGGTCTCGAACTCCTCGCGGTTGTAGGCGATGCCGCCGCCCGAGCCGCCGAGCGTGAAGGACGGGCGGATGACGCAGGGGAAACCAAGCGGCACCTGGATCGAGAACGCGTCCTCGAGGCTGCGCGCCACCGCAGCGCGCGCCGACTCGAGACCGATCTCGCGCATCGCATTGCGGAACAGTTCGCGGTTCTCGGCCATATCGATGGCCTCGCGCGAGGCGCCGATCATCTCGACGCGGAATCGCTCGAGCACGCCCTCGCGGACGAGATCGAGCGCGGTGTTGAGCGCCGTCTGCCCGCCCATCGTCGGCAATAGCGCATCGGGCCGCTCTTTTTCGATGATGCGCGCCACGGTGCGCCAATTGATCGGCTCGATGTAGGTGGCATCGGCCATCCCCGGGTCCGTCATGATGGTGGCGGGGTTGGAGTTGACGAGGATGACGCGGTAGCCCTCCTCGCGCAGCGCCTTGCAGGCTTGCGCGCCGGAGTAGTCGAACTCGCAGGCCTGACCGATGACGATCGGACCCGCGCCGATGATCAGGATGCTGTGGAGGTCGGTTCTTTTTGGCATGGCGGCGTCTCAGCGGGCCCGGCGCCGCTGCATCGCGGCGGTGAAGCGGCCGAACAGGTATTGCACATCGTGCGGTCCCGGGCTCGCCTCGGGGTGGCCCTGAAAACTGAATGCGTCGCAGTCGGTACGTGCGACGCCCTGCAGCGTGCCGTCGAACAGCGAGCGGTGCGTGGCGAGGAGGTTCGCAGGCAGCGTCGCCTCATCGATGGCGAAGCCGTGGTTCTGGGAGGTGATGAGCACCCTGCCGGTCTGCAGGTCCTGCACGGGGTGGTTCGCGCCGTGGTGCCCGAATTTCATCTTGACGGTGGCCGCACCGCTGGCGAGGCCGAGCAGTTGATGGCCGAGGCAGATGCCGAACACCGGCACACCGGCCGCGATGACGCGGCGGATGGCGCGGATGGCGTAGTCGCAGGGCTGCGGATCACCTGGCCCATTCGAGAGGAACACGCCCTCGGGCGCGAGCGCGAGCGCGTCCTCCGCCGAGGTCTCAGCGGGCAGCACGGTGACGCGACAGCCGGCATCGACCAGCAGCCGCAAGATGTTGTGCTTGATGCCGTAGTCGAAGGCGACCACATGAAACGGCTTCTGTCCGGCCGCAGGGGGTGGCGGATCGAACTCGGATCCTTGGGTCCATTCGTAGCGCACGGGGGTGGTCGCGACCTTGGCGAGGTCCATCCCCTGCAGGCCCGGAAAGGTGCGCGCGCCAGCGATCGCCGCAGCAGGGTCCACCTTCGGCCCGGCGATGATGCAGCCTGCCTGCGCGCCCTTCTCGCGCAAGATCCGCGTCAGGCGGCGCGTGTCGATGCCCGCGATGGCGATCACGCCCTCTCTGGCGAGGAACGCAGGCAGCGTCTCTTGCATGCGCCAGTTGCTGGCACGCGGCGGCAGGTCGCGCACCACCAACCCTGCGGCCTGCGCACGGAGCGATTCCATGTCGAGCGAATTGATGCCGACATTGCCGATATGCGGATAGGTGAGCGTGACGATCTGTCGCAGATAGGACGGATCGGTGAGGATCTCTTGATAGCCCGTCAGGGCGGTATTGAAGACGACTTCCCCTGCGGTGCTGCCTTGCGCGCCGATGGAGGTGCCCTGGAAGGTTGAACCGTCCGCGAGCGCAAGCACTGCTTCGATCAAGCGTCCACTCCCCGGCCACGACGAAGGCGGCCCCGACGAAAAAATCCCCGACGCAGAAGCGGGTGTCGGATGTGCAAAGCGGGAGACATCCTTTCGAATGCCTCCCGCCTTGCTGGGACTAACCCGGCTATCGGATTAGAAGGAAAGTCTACGTTTTCCCCCCCCCTCTGTCCATGGACAAAAGGGGTTAAACGCACGAAATAGGGCCTCACCCAGAACATCGAAAAAACTGCGGAAAACGCCCTAAACTATTGTTTTTAAACCGATTACATCAAGCATTTCGTACCGTCCAGCCGGCCGGCCGACCAGCCAACGGGCGGCCTGCAGGGCGCCGCGGGCGAAGATCGCCCGGTCGGTGGCCCGGTGCCCTAGGGTGATCGCTTCGCCCGTCCCGACGAACCGCAGTTCATGCTCGCCGACGATATCGCCGCCCCGCAACACCGCAAAGCCGATCCCACCCTCGACCCGTAGCCCATCGCGCACCTCCGGCAGCCGCAGCGCTTCGAGAGACGCACCTCGACCCTCTGCCGCTGCACGTCCGAGCGCGAGCGCCGTTCCCGAGGGTGCGTCGCGCTTGGCGCGGTGATGGGATTCGACGATCTCGATGTCGTATGCGGCGGGCAGCGCGCGCGCTGCGGCGCGCACCAACTCGATGAGGAGCGTCACGCCGATGCTGGTGTTGGGCGCGATGAGCACCGGCACGCGCTGCGCGGCAGCGGCAGCGACCGAGTCGACTCCAGCACCGAGACCGGTGGTACCGACCAACACCGCGACCCCTCGCGAGGCGCAGGTGGCGAGATGCGAAGCGGTGGCAGAGGGGGTGGAAAAATCGATCACGACATCCGCCGGCTCGGTCGCTGTCGACAACGCCGCCTCGAGATCGTCGAGCACCGGCACGCCGAGCGCCCCGATGCCGGCCAGCACGCCGAGATCACGCCCGATCGCAGTGCTGCCCGCATGGTCTACCGCGCCGACAACGCGCACTTCCGGATCCACCGCGCATCCGCGCGCGATGGCAAGACCCATCCGACCCGCCGCTCCCACGATCACCAAACGCATATTACCGTCCTGCGAAAAAGCGCCTGACACCCTCGAAGAACCCTTGCTCGCGCGGCGTATGTGCCCGACCGTCACCCCGCAGCGATTGGTCGAACTGACTCAGCAGCTCGCGCTGCTCCGCCGACAGATCCACAGGCGTTTCTACCACAACGCGGCAGTAGAGATCGCCCCGCGCACCGCCACGCACCGGCTTCACACCTTGGTCGCGCAAGCGGAACACCCGCCCCGACTGCGTACCGTTCGGCACCTTGATGGACAGCTCGCCCTGCAGCGTCGGCACCTTAACCGAGCCGCCGAGGGTGGCCGTGGCGAAGCTCACCGGCACTTCGCAGGTGAGATCGTCACCCTCGCGTTCAAAGATCGGATGCGCACGCACCGCGATCTCGACATAAAGATCGCCCGCAGGCCCACCGTTACGGCCTGCCTCGCCCTCGCCCGTGAGCCGGATGCGATCACCGGTCGAGACGCCGGCGGGTACCTTGACCGACAGCGTGCGCGTGCGGCGCACACGACCCTGGCCGAGACAGGTATCGCAGGGGTTCTTGACGATACGACCGGTGCCGCGACAGCGCGAACACGGTTGCTGTATCTGGAAGAAACCCTGGGAGACACGCACCGAACCACTGCCGTTGCAGGTGTCGCAGTTGACGGGCGAGGAACCCTTGGCAGCACCGCTGCCCGTGCAGGTCTCACACTCTATGAGCCGTGGCAGACTGATCTCGCAGGTATGCCCAAATACCGCCTCCGGCAACTCGAGCTCGAGTTCATAGCGCAGATCGGCACCGCGGAAGACCTGCGAGCGCCCCCCACGACGACCAGCGCCGAAGATATCGCCGAAGACATCGCCGAAGATATCGCCGAAGTCCGCTCCACCCGCAGCACCCGCGCCACCTTGGCGCGCCGCATCGAGACCGTCGTGCCCATGCTGGTCGTAGACCGCACGCTTCCGCGCATCGGCGAGCACTTCGTAGGCTTCTTTGGCCTGTTTGAAGCGCTCTTCGGCGTCCTTATCATCCGGATTTCGGTCCGGATGGAATTTCATGGCGAGCCGCCGATAGGCCTTCTTGATCTCGGCCTCATCGGCGGTCTTCGGCACACCGAGGACCGTGTAATAGTCGGACTTGGCCATGGGTGGCTAGCGGTCGCGCGTGGCCTTACGAGGCCTTGCGATCCTTGTCGTCGCTCTTGACCTCTTCGAACTCGGCATCGAGCACATCGCTGTCGCCCCGATCGCCGGAAGGCGCGGGCTCGGCGCCACCTGCCTGCGCGGCATAGGCCATCTGCGCGAGCGACTGCGAAGCCTGCATGACCGCTTCGAGCTTCTTCTCGATCTTGTCCTTGTCGTCACCCTTGATCACGGCCTTGAGATCCGACATCGCCGATTCGACCTTGGCCCGCTCCTCGCCCGGCACCTTGTCGCCGAGCTCCTGCAGCGTCTGCTCGAGGTTGTGCACCATGCCGTCGGCTTTGTTGCGCGTCTCGACGAGCTCACGGAACCTCTTGTCCTCCTCGGCGTGCGCCTCGGCGTCTCGGACCATGCGCTTGATCTCGTCCTCGGTGATACCCGAGGACGCCTTGATGACGATGCGCTGCTCCTTGCCGGTCGCCTTGTCCTTCGCCGAGACATTGAGGATGCCGTTGGCGTCGATGTCGAAGGTGACCTCGACCTGCGGCGCGCCGCGACGCGCCGCGGGGATGTCCGTGAGGTCGAACTTGCCGAGCGACTTGTTGTCGAGCGCACGATCACGCTCGCCCTGCAGCACGTGGATGGTGACAGCGGTCTGGTGGTCCTCGGCGGTGGAGAACACCTGCGAATGCTTGGTCGGGATCGTGGTGTTCTTCTCGATGAGCTTGGTCATCACGCCGCCCAGCGTCTCGAGGCCGAGCGACAGCGGCGAGACGTCGAGCAGCAGCACATCCTTCACTTCGCCGGCGAGCACGCCGCCCTGGATCGCGGCACCGACCGCCACCGCTTCATCGGGGTTGACGTCTTTGCGCGGCTCCTGACCGAAAAAATCTTTGACCTGCTTCTGGACGAGCGGCATGCGCGTCTGGCCACCGACGAGGATCACCTCGGCGATGTCGCCGACGGAAATCTTGGCATCCTGCACGGCGATACGGCAGGGGTCGATGGTGCGCTTGACGAGGTCCTCGACCAGCGACTCGAGCTTGGCGCGGGTGAGCTTGACCGCCAAGTGCTTCGGTCCCGAGGCGTCCATGGTGATGTAGGGCAGATTGATGTCGGTCTGCTGGCTGGAGGACAGCTCGACCTTGGCCTTCTCGGCGGCTTCCTTGAGGCGCTGCATCGCGAGGGGATCCTTACGGACATCGACACCGGATTCTTTGATGAACTCCTCGGCGAGGAAGTTGATCACCCGCAGGTCGAAGTCCTCGCCACCGAGGAAGGTGTCACCGTTAGTCGAGAGCACCTCGAACTGGCGCTCGCCGTCGACCTCGGCGATCTCGATGATCGAGACGTCGAAAGTGCCGCCACCGAGATCGTAGACCGCGATCTTGCGGTCGCCACCCGCCTTGTCGAGGCCATAGGCCAGCGCCGCCGCAGTCGGCTCGTTGATGATGCGCTTGACGTTGAGTCCGGCGATGCGACCGGCGTCCTTGGTCGCCTGGCGCTGCGAATCATTGAAGTACGCCGGGACCGTGACCACGGCATCGGTGACCTCTTCACCGAGAAAATCCTCCGCGGTCTTCTTCATCTTCATGAGCACGCGCGCCGAGATCTCGGGCGGCGCCATCTTTCGTCCCTGTGCCTCGACCCACGCATCGCCGTTCTCGGCCTTGACGATGCGGTAAGGCACCATGCCGATGTCCTTCTGGACGATCTTCTCGTCGAAACGCCGACCAATGAGTCGCTTCACGGCGTAGAGCGTATTGGCCGGATTGGTGACCGCCTGGCGCTTGGCCGACTGGCCGACCACCACTTCGTCGTCCTTGGTGAAGGCGACGACGGAGGGCGTGGTGCGATCCCCCTCACTGTTCTCGATCACGCGCGGCTTGCCGCCATCCATAACCGCGACGCAAGAGTTCGTGGTCCCAAGATCGATGCCGATGACTTTGCCCATGGTGGTCTGCTCCGCTGCGTTCGTTATGGCCCCGTTGGGGCACCTATGTCGCTGTTAAGTGGGGTCGCCTGTGGCTGATTCAAGGGGCGGGCGCGATGTGCCCGTCAGTCCGGGGCTCGGGCGACGACCACCCGGGCGGCACGCAGCAGCCGACCATTGAGGCTGTAGCCGCGCTGCACCGCGAGCAGCACGGACCCCGGCTCGGCCGTGGCCGAGGGCTGGGCGGCCACTGCCTCGTGCTGATGGGCATCGAAGGGCTGCCCGGTCGGGTCGAGTTCGGTGATGCCGATGCGCTCGAGCACCTTCTGCAGCAGGCGCAGCGTGGCCGCCTGCCCCTCGGCAAGCGCCGCCGCATCCGCCCGACCCGCGTTCTCGACGGCGAGGTCGAGGCTGTCCTTCACAGGCAGCAACTCTTGTGCGAGGCGCTCGATGCCGAAACGGTGCGCCTGTTCGACATCGCGCTGGGCGCGCTTGCGGACGTTGTCGAGTTCAGCGACCGCGCGCAGATGTTGATCGCGCTGCTGCTGGCAACGGGCCTCGGCATCGGCGAGCAGTGCCTTGAGGTCATCCGGCGTCAAACCCTCGTCCATCGGGGCGGTGCCAGGTGACGCGGGATCCGGGGTGTGAGATGCGGGGGTGTCGGACATCATAAAGCCTTGTAAATGATGGTTTTAGGAGGTGTCTGCCGGGCGAACAGCCGGCCGACCCCAACGGGCGCGTAACGCGCTACGGCCAAGAACTGGGGGTCAGCGGCGGGAATTCAAGGCCGAGCCGAGCAACCGGGCCGTCATGTCGACGATCGGGATCACGCGCTCGTAGGCCATGCGGGTCGGACCGATGACCCCGATCACCCCGAGCACGCCGTCGGTGTCGCTGTAGGGCGCCGTGACGATGCTGTAATCGTCGAGCACTTGGTAGCCCGATTCCTGGCCGATGAAGATCTGCACCCCGTCCGCATGCAGGCTCTGGTCGAGCAGGTGCAGGAAGTCGCGCTTCTCGTTGAAGGCCTCGAAGAGGCGCTTGAGCTTCTCGACGCTGATGAGCTGCGCCGCACCCATCAGGTTGGTCTCGCCCGCGACGATGTACTCGAGGTCGGGACGCGCCGGCTCCGGCGTGAGCACCTGCTGGGCGAGCGAGATGGCCTCGACCATCAGCGTGTTCATCTGCTGCTGCGCCTCCTGCAGCTGCCGCAGGATCTCCTCACGGGCCTCGGCTGGTGTGCGGCCGATCATCTGCTCGGTGAGGAACTGGGCGGCGCGACGCAACTCCTCGGCGGTGTGCGCGCGGGGCAGCTGGATGATCCGGTTCTGCACCTCACGATCGTCGAACACAAGCACGACGAGCACGCGGTTGTCAGAGAGCCCGATGAACTCGAGGTGGGTGAGCCTCGCCAACTGCGGACGCGGCACGGTGACCACGCCCGCGAGCCGTGTCAGGTTGGAGAGCAGTTGCGAGGCGTTGGCGAACAGGGCTTTCGGATCACCGCCTGGCGCCACATCGATGTGGCGGCGTAACTCGTCGAGGGACGCCGCATCGACCGGCCGCGAGCGCAGCATCGTATCGACGAAAAAACGATAGCCGCGATCGGTCGGGATACGCCCGGCTGAGGTGTGCGGCGAGGCGACGAACCCGAGCGACTCGAGGTCCGCCATGACATTGCGGATGGTCGCCGAGGACAGGCTCAGGCCCGAATCGCGCGACAACGCCAGCGACCCGACCGGCTGGCCATCGCGGATATAGCTCTCCACAAGCACCCGCAGCAGTTGTCGGGCGCGCTCGTTGAGGCGTTCATCGTCGTGGGCCATGCCCGCCACGCTACAGAGCCATGTGGAATTGCGTCAAGACACCTGTAATGGAGATTGGTCGCGGACGGCGCGGCGTGATAAAAATACGCCTTCCTTTACGGTGCCCCATGTCCCCCATCCGCTACTGCGCCCTCGTCACCCGTTTCGCCGATGCCCGCGCCGCCGAAAGCGCGGCGGTGTTGGCGCGCCACCTCGCCGCGCGCGGCATTGTCGTGCTGGCACCCGCCGAGGAAGCCGAGCGCCTCGCGGGCGTGGCGGCGCAGTTCCTGCCGGAGTCCTCGCTGGTCGCACAAGCCGGGCTGGTGGTGGCGATCGGCGGCGATGGCACGCTGCTCTACGCCGCAGGTCTCGTCGCCCAGCGCGGCACCCCGTTACTCGGCGTCAACCGCGGTCGCCTCGGCTTCCTCACCGATGTGATGCCCGAGGACATGCTCGCAAGCGTCGATGCCGCGCTCGAGGGTCGCTGTGCAGAGGATCAACGACCGCTGCTCACCGCCCACATCCACTCCGCCTCGGGTCGCACCCTCACCGGCCTCGCGCTCAATGACATCGTGCTGCAGAAAGACCAGAGCGGCCACCTCATCGACTTCGAGACCTGGATCGACGGGCGCTTCGTCAACACCCACGGCGGCGACGGCCTGGTGGTCGCCACCGCCACCGGCTCCACGGCCTACGCGCTCTCCTGCGGCGGACCCATCATCGAGCCCTCGCTCGATGTAGTGGTGGTCACCCCCATCTGCCCGCACACCCTCTCCGACCGCCCCATCGTCGTCTCCGGTCGCGCGAGCATCGAGATCCGCCTCGTCGACCGCCCCGATTCGGCCGCTTCGGTCACCTGCGACGGCCGCGCACTCGGCGCGCTCGAACCCGGTGACCGGCTGATCATCCGACCGGCCGCCTCGCGTCTGACCCTGCTGCACCCCCCGGGCTACGACTACTACCGCTTGCTGCGCAGCAAGCTCAACTGGGGGCGTCGCGCCTTCGACCCCCCGACCTGACCCAAGCCGTCCGACCGCCACCATGCTCACCCACCTGCAGATCCGGGATTTCGCGATCATCGATGCCGTCGAAGTCGAACTGCACGATGGACTGACCGTGCTCACCGGCGAGACCGGCGCCGGCAAGTCCATCCTCGTCGACGCGCTGCAGCTCGCCGTGGGCGCTCGAGCCGGTACCGAGGCCATCCGCCACGACGCGGCCCGGGCAGAGATCGCCGCGACCTTCGACCTGCGGGCCGCCGACCCGGCGGTGCGCGGCTGGCTCGCCGAGCAGAGCATCGAGGCCGACGACGAGCTCGTCGTGCGTCGCGTGATCACCCGTGAAGGCAAGTCGCGCGCCTACCTCAATGGTCAGCAAGTCCCCATACAAGGCTTGCGCGAGGTCGGCGCCCTGCTCGCCGAGATCCACGGTCAGCATGAGTTCCAGTCGCTGCTCAAGCCCGCGGCCCAGCGGCGCCTGCTCGACGCCTATGCGGGCAGCGAGTCGCTCGCGAGCGGACTCGCGAGCTTGCATCGCGAGCGGCTCGATCGCTCCTCGGCGCTCGCCCAGCTCGAAGACGAGGCGCGCGATCGCCACGATCGCCTCGACCTGCTGCGTCACATGGTGGGCGAACTTGACTCGCTCGGCCTGCAGGCCGACGAACTGCCCGCACTCGCCGCCGAGCGAACCCGTCTCGCCAACACCGGACGCCTCGCAGAGACCGCCCGCGCAGCCCTCGAACTCCTCTACGAAGCCGAGAGCGGCAGCGCCCAATCCCAAGCCGCCCGCGCGCTCGCTCTGCTACGCCAAGGCGCGGCGCTCGATGCACGGCTCGGTGATCTGCTGCACGGCCTCGACGAGGCCGTCGGTGGGTTGACCGAGGCGGGTCGCAGCCTGACGCGCTATCTCGATGGCCTCGAAGCAGACCCCACCCGGCAGGAACAGATCGAGCAACGCCTTGCGGCGATCGAATCACTGGCGCGTAAACACCGCGTGGCGCCCGGCGAGTTGCCTCCTAAGGCGACGGAGCTGCACGCCGAGCTCGCGCGGCTCGATGGGGTCAGTCAAGGCTTGGAAAGCCTGCGTGCCGGCGTCAGCGCGGCCGTGCAGGCTTGGCAGCGCTGCGCAGAGCAGCTCTCCGCAGCACGACGGCGCGCCGCGCAAGAGCTCGGCACCGCCATCAGTGCGCGCATGCAGACGCTCGGCATGACGGGCGGTCGCTTCGAGGTCGGCCTGCAGCCGATCGCGGCGGAGGCGGCCCTCACCACGCCTGCCGGCCTCGAGGAGGTGGAGTTCCTGGTGTCGGCCAATGCCGGCCAGCCGCCGCGGCCGTTGGCGCGCATCGCCTCGGGCGGCGAACTCTCGCGCCTGTCGCTCGCCGTGCAGGTCACGCTCGCAGGCCGTGCAACCCGCAGCGACGCGGCCGGACCTGCCCGGCTGCGGACCTGCATGGTGTTCGATGAAGTCGATTCTGGCGTCGGTGGCGCGGTCGCCGAGATCGTCGGCCGGGAACTCGCCTCGCTCGGCCGCGGCACCCAAGTGCTTTGCGTGACCCACCTGCCTCAGGTCGCCGCCCTCGCCGACCGGCACCTGCGCATCTCGAAGCTCACCGATGGCCGTACCACCCGGACCCAGGTCACGCCGCTCGCGGGCGCGACCCGCATCGAAGAGGTCGCGAGGATGCTCGGCGGCATCGACATCACCGCCACGGCGCGCGAGCACGCCGCAGAGATGCTCGAGGCCGGCTCGCGCCTCAGCGCTTCACCGCTCCGCGGTGCGGACACTCCTGCCGGCGGCAGTGACCGTAGATCACGAGGGCGTGCTCGCTGATCTCGAAGCCGAGCCGACCCGCGACCGCCGTCTGGCGCTCCTCGATGCCCGCATCCATGAATTCCTCCACATGCCCGCAGTCGAGGCAGAGGATGTGGTCGTGGTGCGCCCCCTCGTTCAACTCGAAGACCGCCATACCGTCCGCGAAGTGATGCCGCGTGACGAGACCCGCCGCCTCGAACTGGGTGAGCACTCGATAGACCGTGGCAAGACCGATGTCCTCGCGCAGCTCGGCAAGCCGACGGTAGATGTCCTCGGCCGAGAGGTGACGGGTACCACTGCTCTCGAGGATGTCGAGGATCTTCACGCGCGGCAGCGTGACCTTCAATCCAGCCTTGCGCAGATCCTTGCTTTCCACGAGCGGGGCGTCCCTTTAGGGTTCGGAGGTCAGGGTTTAGAGTAGAATGGACATTATGAGCTACGTTGCCCTCGCCGCTCCAAAATCCTCGACCGTCCGCTCGTCCCTGTCGGGTCGGGCGCTGTGGCTGTCCGCGCTGTTGATCCTCTTGCTGCCGACCGGCGGGTGCGTCTACCGCATGGCCGTCCAGCAGGGCAATTTCCTCGACGCTCGGCAAGTGACGCAGGTGCAGGTCGGAATGACCCGCGCCCAGGTGCGCTTCCTGCTCGGCACGCCGATGCTGCCCGATGCCTTCGACAGCGAGCGCTGGGATTACCTCTACACGCTGCAGGTACGCGCCCTGACGAAGCCGCAGCGCCAACGGCTGACCGTGTTCTTCGAGGGCGACAAGGTCGCGCGCATCGAGAACGATGGCGCCCCGACCGAAGTGCCGAAGGAGCTGCAGCCCACCGTTGCGGAACCTGCCGCCATTCCGGCGCCCACGACCCCGGCGCCTACGACCCCAGCGCCTACGACCCCAGCGCCTACGACCCCGGCGCCTACGACCCCAGCGCCTACGACCCCGGCGCCTACGACCCCGGCGCCTCCCTGATGGCGGCGGCGGCGCGCGCCCG
>CAMAQZ010000016.1 GCA_945860725.1 Klebsiella pneumoniae
CCTGCGCGTTGGCCCCTCGAGCACCGAGATCATCCTGCTCTCCGATCCGAGCAGTGGCGTGCCCGTGCAGATCGTGCGCACCGGGGTGCGCACCCTCGCCATCGGCTCGGGAAAGCCGGGCGAGTTGTCGCTGCCCTACCTGCCGCTGCAGACGGACATCATCGACGGTGACCTGTTGGTCAGTTCAGGTCTCGGTGGCGTGTTCCCTGCCGACTACCCGGTCGCCAAGGTGACCGAGGTCCGGCGCGACAGCGGTTCGCCGCTCGCCGTGGTGCGCGCGAGCGCGCTCGCGGCGCTCGACCGGGATCGCGTGGTGGGGTTCTTGTGGCTCGACCCGGTGCCGACGGCTGCCGAGATGCCGCCATGACGGAATCACGCAGCTCGGTCGTGCTGTCGACGCTCGCCGCTTTCGTGCTGCAGGCGGTTCCACTGGCCTCGGCTCTCGAGATGCTGCGGCCGCCGGTCGCGGTGCTTTTGGTTATATTTTGGTCGCTGACGGCACCGCGCGTCGGCGGGATCGCACTCGGCTTCTTCATCGGACTCGCCATCGACGTCTACCAGGGCGTGGTGCTCGGACAGCATGCGCTCGCCACCGCATTGGTGGCCTACCTCGCCGTACGCCAGCACCTGCTGGTCCGCACCAAGCCGCTCCTCGAGCAGTCCTTGTTCGTTTTTGCGCTGCTGTTGGCGTGGGTCGCGACCTGCTGGCTCATCGAAGCGTTCAACGGAAGTTCGACCGGCGACGCCACACGCTGGGTGACAGCGCTGACCGGTGCGGTCATCTGGCCTTTGATGATGATCTGGGGCGCATCGCGTACCGCCGGGACCCGTTGAGCGATGGCGGTACGGGGACGCATCAAGGACCTATGGCGCGAACAGCGCCTGTTCGAGCAACGCGCCATCGCCGCAATCGTCTTGATCGGACTGCTTACAACGGTGTTGGTGTCACGGCTGCTCTGGCTGCAGGTCAAGCGCTACGACCACTTCACCGACCTTGCGCAAGGCAATCGCGTGCGCGTCGAACCGCTGCCCGCGCCGCGCGGCATGATCTACGACCGCGCCGGGGCGGTGCTCGCCGAGAACCGTCCCGCCTATCAACTCGAGCTCGTCCGGGAACAGGTCAAGGACCTCGAAGCCACGCTCGAGGGTCTCATCGGCATCGGCGTGCTGGACCTCGACGAACTCGACTTCGCGCGTCGCGCCATCCGTTCGCGCCGGCCGTTCGACAGCGTACCGATCAGGTTGCGGCTCAGCGAAGAGGATATGGCGCGCTTCGCGCTGCACCGGCACCGCTTCCCGGGCGTCGACATCCGCACGCGATTAGCGCGGCACTACCCGCAAGGCGAGACGGCGGTGCATGCGGTGGGGTATGTCGGCACCCTCTCGGAATCCGATCTCGAACGGGTCGATCGCGAGGAATACGCCGGTATCTCCACCATCGGCAAGATCGGGGTCGAGGGAACGTTCGAAGATGCGCTGCGCGGACGCAAAGGATCGCGGCAGATCATGGTCAACGCGCAGGGACGCTCAGTGGACCGCGAGACGGTACTGGACGAGCCGCTGCGCACGATCGCGGCGAAGCCCGGGGCCGACCTCTACCTGACGCTCGACCTCGAAGTGCAGCGGGTCGCCGAACACGCGGTGCAGGGACAGCGTGCTGCCATCATCGCGCTCGACCCGCGCAACGGCGAGGTAATTGCGCTCGTGAGCCGCCCCGGATTCGATCCCAACAGCTTCGCGCGCGGCCTGACCCGCGCCGAGTTCGCGGCGCTCAACGAGGATCTGGACCGTCCGCTGTTCAACCGCGCGCTGCGCGGCACCTATCCGCCGGGCTCGACGATCAAGCCTGTGGTCGCACTCGCGGGTCTCGAGCACGGTCTCGTGACACCGACCACGACCCGTGCCTGCCCGGGTTGGTATTCGCTGCCGGGCAGCAGCCATCGTTTCCGCGACTGGAAGCGCAGCGGCCACGGCAGCGTCGCGCTGATCGAAGCGCTGGCGCAATCCTGTGACATCTACTTCTACGCGCTCGCCGCCCAACTCGGGGTCGAACGGCTGCACGAGTTCCTCGGGCGTTTCGGCCTCGGCGGACCGACCGGCCTCGATGTCGGCGGCGAAAAATTCGGCATCCTGCCGTCACGCGCATGGAAGCGCAGCGCCTTCAAGCGCGCCGCGCAACAGGTCTGGTTCCCCGGCGAGACGGTGATCTTCGGCATCGGCCAGGGCTACCTGACAAGCACCCCGATGCAGCTCGCCCAGATGACCGCCGTGCTCGCGATGCGCGGCGCGAGCCACCGGCCCCGACTGGTACGGGCTCTGCGCGACCCGGTCACCCGCGTCGAGACACCGGTGCCGCCCGCCCCGCTGCCCACAGTCCGATTGCGCGATCAGGCCAATTGGGAGGTCGCGGTGCAGGGCATGGTGGCCGTCATGCAGGGCGGTACCGCAAGTCGGGCTGCTGCGGGAGCGGAATACTCGATCGCCGGCAAGACCGGCACGGCGCAGGTGTTCAGCATCGCCCAGAACGCCCGCTACGACGAATCGACCATCTCGGAACGGCTGCGCGACCACGCGTGGTTCATCGCCTTCGCACCGGTGGAGGCCCCCCGGATCGCCGTCGTCGTGCTGGTTGAGAACGGCCGCAGCGGCAGCGGCACGGCGGCGCCGATCGCCCGCTTGGTGATGGATGCCTACCTGCTGCGCAAGTTTCCCCCAGCCCCGGGCGAGGACGTGAGCGCCGCCCCGACAGCAGATACCGGAAACGGGGAGTGACGAGAATGCGTGAAGATGTGGAGAGCACGGCCCGCCGTACGCTCACGCGCAGCACGCGCATCTTGGGCGCACTGCAGCTCGATGGACCCCTGGTGCTCGGCCTCGCGCTGATCGTCGTGTATGGTCAGTTCGTCCTCTACAGCGCCTCGGGCGGCGACTGGAACGCGGTCGTGCGCGGCTCGATCCGGCTCTGCATCGGTGCACTCGCGATGTTGGTCTGCGCTCAGATCAAGCCCGGCCAGCTGCGCCGTCTGTCGCCCTGGCTGTATCTGGTCGGGCTCGTGCTGCTCATCATCGTCGATGCCATAGGCTATATCGGCAAAGGTGCGCAACGATGGCTGGATCTCGGCCTGTTCCGCTTCCAGCCCTCCGAAATTATGAAGCTCGCGGTGCCGATGGCCTGCGCCTGGTACCTGCGTGAACGCTCACTGCCCCCGGACGGCAAGACCTTGCTCGTCCTGGCCGCGCTCATCTTGGTACCGACCTTGCTGACGATCCTGCAACCGGACCTCGGTACCGGCCTGTTAATCCTCATATCGGGCGGACTCGTCGTGCTGTTCGCCGGGCTGCAAGCTTGGATCATCGCGCTGCTCGGCGGCGCCAGCGTCGCAGCAGCCTGGGGCGGCTGGTACCTGTTGCACGACTACCAACAACAACGCGTGCTCGCCTTCCTCGATCCGCAGTACGATCCGCTCGGCGCGGGCTACCACATCATCCAATCCACCATCGCGATCGGTTCGGGCGGCGTCACCGGGAAGGGCTACCTGCAGGGTACGCAAGGACAACTGGAGTTCCTGCCGGAACGCTCCACCGATTTCGTATTCGCCGTGATCGGCGAGGAACTCGGGCTGCTCGGTGCACTGTTGCTGCTTGCGCTCTACCTTGCCGTGGTGGCGCGGGCGCTCTATCTCGCCTCGCAGATGCATGACACCTTCGCGCGACTTCTGTCCAGCAGCTTCGCGACCATCTTCTTCGTCTATGTATTCATCAACGCGGGTATGGTGAGCGGACTGCTGCCCGTGGTCGGTGTGCCGCTGCCGCTCGTCAGCTACGGCGGGACTTCCATGGTGACCCTATTGGCGGGGTTCGGTATGCTCATGGCACTGCACGCCAACCGGAAACTTGCCGCCTGATGATGCGCCGCATAAAAGACCTGGTCACCGTCCTGCCGTTGCTGCTGCTCACCGCGTGCAGCATGCCCAGCAGCATCGCGCAGACTCCCCCGGCTGCGACGCCCCCGGCTGCGGTCGTACTACCCGAGCCGCCGACGCCCTTCGATCTCGGCCGTACCGACATCGCCGGCTGGATCGACGAGGTCGCCGCACGGCATTCGATACCCGCCAAGGACCTGCGCGACCTGCTCGCGACCGGTCAGCGACAGCCGGCGATCCTCGCCGCCATCAGCCGCCCAGCCGAGAACGTGATGACTTGGTGGCAATACCGCGAAAAACTCGTCTCTGAACAGCGTATCGCGGAGGGCGCGGAGTTCTGGCTGATCCACCGGCAGAGGCTCGATGCGATCAGCACGCGCACCGGTGTCGATGCGGCTTATCTGGTCGCGATCATCGGCGTCGAGTCCTCCTATGGACGCCGTGCCGGCACTTGGCGCGTGCTCGATGCGCTGATGACCCTCGGCTTCGACTACCCGCGACGCAGCAAATTCTTCCTCGCAGAGCTCGAGCAGTTCGTGCTGCTGGTGCGCGACGAACGTCTCGACCCTGCGGCCGCGCTCGGCTCCTACGCAGGTGCGATGGGCTCGCCGCAGTTCATGCCATCGAGCTATCGCCGCTTGGCGGTCGACGGCTCGGGCGATGGTCGGCGGGACCTGTTCACGGACTGGGATGATGTGTTCGCCAGCGTCGCCAACTATTTCGTCGCGAGCGGCTGGCAACGCGGCGCGCGGGTGCTCACAGAAGCCACCGCCCCGGAGACGGTCTTCGCGGCTCTCGACCGCCGTAACCTCGACCTCAAAGACACCGCTGCGAGCCTGCGGGCACGCGGTGTGAGCTTCGATCCGGCCGTCGCCGCCGACACGCCGCTGATACTCATCCCGGCGGAGCAGCGCGACGGACCGGGTGTACGGGTGGGGTTCGCGAACTTCCGCGTCATCACCCGCTACAACCGCAGCATCCTCTACGCGATGGCCGTGCATGACCTCGCCGACGCGCTGAGAGCACGGACGGACGCCGCCGCACCCTGATGCACACCGAACGCAAGGCACATCGGCGCTGGCTCTGGGCACTGCCGGTGTTCGCGGTGCTCCCGGGATGCGGTCTGCTGCAACGCACACCCGATCCCCCGGCTGCCGATACGGCAGTGCCCGCGCCGCCGCGCGACCTCGACGCGATCCCGGACGCGGTACCGCGCGACGAGCCCCGCAGCCGTTACGGTAACCCCGAGACCTATGAGGTCTTCGGCAAACGCTACAAGCTCATGAAGTCCGGTAAGGGCCATGTGGAGCGAGGTCTGGCCTCGTGGTACGGCCCAGGCTTCCATTCCGAACGCACCTCGAGCGGTGAACCGTACGACATGTACGCGATGACCGCCGCGCACAAGACCTTGCCGATACCAGCCTATGTGCGGGTCACCAACCTCGAGAACGGCCGATCGGTCGTGGTACGCGTGAACGATCGAGGTCCGTTCGTGAACGAGCGGATCATCGATCTCTCCTACACCGCCGCCTCGAAGCTCGACATGCTGCGAGCAGGCACGGCGAGGGTCGAGATACGCGTGCTCGACGCTCGATCGAGCGCCGCTCCGGCGCCGTCGGGCACAACGTTTCAATCCATCGCCCTGACGCCACCCCCACAGATCGTTACTGGCGCGACCACTGGCGCGACCACTGGCATCCGGTTCTTGCAGGTCGGCTCTTTCGCATCGAGTGCCAATGCCTCGGCCTTGGTAGCGAGGCTCACCGCCGCGGGCATCGCTGGAGCGAGCGTCCGCGAAGCACGGGTCGGAGACCGGTTACTCTATCGTGTTCGAGTCGGACCGGTGGTCGACGCCGGACAGGCGACCCGACTCACTTCGCAGCTGCGCGATGCCGGGATCCCGGACGCCCGTCTCGCACCGGAGTGAGCCGATCGTCCGGCAGCCGCTACAATACGCCGCCCTGATGCACACCACCCGGAGATCCGCTTGACGATTTCATTGAACCTCGCCGCACCCCCGATCCGCCACATGCTCGCAGCGCTAGCGAGCGCTCTCTTGCTGCTCGATACGCCGACGGCCCACAGCGCCGCGACGGCCTCGCCCGCGCTGCCTGGCCCGGTACCGGCGCGCCAGTTCATCCTCATCGACCAGGCCAATGGCCGGACGCTCGCCGCGCAGGACGCCGAGCAGCGCGCGGAACCGGCCAGCATCACCAAATTGATGACCGCGATGGTGGTGTTCCGACAGATCGCAGCCGGCCGTCTGCGCCTCGAAGAGCCGGTGACGATCAGCGAGCGTGCGTGGCGCGCAGAGGGCTCGCGCACCTTCGTCGAGGTCGGTAAGCAGGTGCCGGTCGAGGTGCTGCTCAAGGGCATGATCGTGCAGTCGGGTAACGATGCCGCGATCGCCCTCGCGGAGAAGGTCGCGGGCTCGGAGGCCGCTTTTGCGTCGCTGATGAATGCCGAGGCCAAACGGCTCGGCATGAAGAACTCGAACTTCGCCAATGCCACCGGCCTGCCGGATCCGGCCCTGTACTCGAGCGCACGGGACATCGCCCTGCTCTCGCGGGCACTGATACGCGAGTTCCCAGACTACTATCGCTGGTACTCGCTGCGCGAATACGAGTGGGGCGGCATCCGTCAACCGAACCGCAATGGCCTGCTGGCGCGCGATGCGGGGGTGGACGGTCTCAAGACCGGTCACACCTCGAGCGCAGGCTACTGCCTGGCAAGCTCTGCCGAACGCAGCGGCACACGGATGATCGCGGTGGTGCTCGGTGTTGTCTCCCCCAAAGTGCGTGAAGAGGCGAGCCTGACGCTGCTGGAGCACGGCTTCCGGCACTTCCAGACCGTGCGCCTGCGCCGAGCCGACGAGGTCATCCTGCGGCCACGCCTCTACAAGGGCGCCAGCGACCAGTTGGCGGTGGTACCGGCCACAGAGGTGGCGGTCACCACGCAGCGCGGCCGGACCGGCGCGCTGCGCACCGTGCCGGTGCTCGAACCGCGGTTGATCGCGCCGATCACTGCACGGCAGCGTGTCGGCGAACTGCAGGTCCAGGAGGACGGGAAGGTCATCGCGCGGATCCCGTTGGTCGCGCAGTCGGCGGTGGCCGAGGGTGGCCTTTGGCCGAAGCTGCGCGATACTGTTTTGTTGTGGTGGCAGTGATGCCGCGTTCCCGATCGCTCTTGGTAGAGCCTCATGGCTGAGCCGATGCCCATCTGCCACCTCGACGGGGAGTGGCTGCCGCTGCGTGAAGCGCGGATCTCGCCGCTCGACCGCAGCTTCCTCTTCGGCGACGGCGTGTATGAAGTCGTGCCGGTGTTCGCGGGGCGTCCGTTCCGCTTCAACGAACATTTCGCCCGCTTGACGCGCAGCGCCGACGCCATCCGGCTGCGCGACCCGCACAGCCGAGACGGTTGGCGGGCGCTGGTGCACGAGCTCATGGCCCGCAATGGTGGCGGTGATCTCTACACCTATGTGCAGGTCTCGCGCGGCGCGGAGTTCGGCCGCAGCCACGCGCCGTTGCCGGTCGTCCCGCCCACCGTGTTCGCTTTCTGCGCACCGCTGCCGCAGCTGTCGCCCGAAGCGCGTGCCGACGGCCTCGCCTGCATCACCGCCGAGGACACCCGCTGGGCTCGCTGCGACATCAAATCCACGGCCCTCCTCGCCAACGTGCTGCTGCGACAGTTGTCGGTCGATGTCGGCGCCCACGAGACCATCCTGCTGCGCGAGGGTGCGCTGATGGAGGCCAGCACCTCGACCGTGCACATCATCAGCGGCGGCCGCTTGGTCACGCCACCCGAGTCGCAGCGCATCCTCCCGGGGACCACCCGCAGTGTGGTCGAAGAGCTCGCCGACCAGATCGGTCTGGCACGCGAGACCCGCGAGGTGTCCGAGGCCGAGCTGCGCCGGGCGGATGAGATCTGGTTGGCGTCGGCGACACGACGCGCCTCGCCCGTCACGCGTCTTGATAGCGCGCCGGTCGGTGCCGGTCGCCCGGGCCCTGCATGGCACCGCATCGACGCCGCATTCTCGGAGTTGATCGTCGATCTTGCAGGACAGCCGTGGTGAACGGCCCGATCGACGAGGCCCTAAGCCCGCTGCAGTTCCCGACCGACTACCCCATCAAGGTGGTCGGACGATCCGAGCGCAGCCTGCGGACGCGCATCGACGGCGTGTTCGAAGCGCATGTGTCGGACCTCGATCCTGCTCGCATCAGCGAACGCGCCAGCGGCGCCGGCAACTTCACCGCGATCACCTACACCATCGTCGCGCAGAGCCGCACCCAGGTCACCGCACTGGTGGCCGAGCTCGCCGCCACCGAAGGCGTCTTGATGGTGATCTGACCGGCCGATCAGCGGCCGATCAGCGAGAGGAATTCGCGGCGCGTATCGGCATTGGTCTTGATGCTGCCCCGCAAGGCGGAGGTGACCGTCGCAGTGCCGGTGTGGCGGACCCCACGAGATTCCATGCACATGTGGCGACATTCGATCACCACTGCCACGCCCCGCGCCTTGAGGTTGCTGTCGAGCGCATCGGCGATCTGGTTGGTGAGCCGTTCCTGGACCTGCAGCCGTCGGCCGAAGATTTCGACCAACCTCGATATCTTTGAGAGCCCGAGGATGCGCTTATCGGGCACATAGCCGACATGGGCCTTGCCGAAGAACGGCGCGAGGTGGTGCTCGCACAAAGAATAGACGGGAATGTCGCGGACGATCACCATCTCATCGACGCTCTGCGCGCCGTCCTCGAAGGATTTGAGGATATCCTCCGGGTTCATGCGGTAGCCGCGGGTGTATTCCTCCCAAGCCTTCAGGAAGCGTGCCGGGGTCTCGAGCAGACCTTCTCGATCGGGATCCTCGCCGATGTAGCCGAGCAACCGGCGAACGGCTGCGAGGTCTTCGGGTGTATGGGTCGGTCTATCCATGGCAACGGCTCTCCAAAGATCGGTGCAGTTCCGGGACAAGCACGCCTGCCACAGCTGCGATTTCACGCGGTCCGCCAAGCGCCGCCAACTGGGTCATCGCCAGCCCTTCGAAGCCGCAGGGGTTGATCCTGCTGAACGGGCCGAGATCCATGTCGACATTGATTGACACGCCATGATAACTCGCCCCACGTCGGACCCGTATACCGACGCTCGCCAGTTTGGCGCCCTCCACATACACCCCCGGGGCACCGGGCCGAGTGGCCGCCACGATGCCGAAACTGGCAGCGGTGGCGATCACCGCCTGTTCGAGGGCTGTGACCAGATCGCGCACGCCAAGTCCTGCACGGCGCAGGTCAATGAGCGGATAGACCACGAGCTGCCCGGGGCCGTGGTAGGTCACCTGCCCGCCGCGATCGACCTGCACCACCGGGATGTCACCCGGCGCGAGCAGGTGGGCGGGATCTGCGTTCATGCCCAGTGTGAAGACCGGCTCGTGCTCGAGCACCCAGAGTTCATCCGGGGTATCGACTCCGCGCTGATCGGTGAAGGCCTGCATCGCACGCCAGGTGTCGAGATACCGGGCGCGGCCGAGTTCACGGACGCATAGGGGAAGATCCCGCATTCACCACACCGGCGTTGTTACCCGCGAGCGCCTGCTCGGCGCGATAGCTCGATCGCACCAACGGTCCCGAGACGCATTCGCGGAAGCCTCGCGCCAGCGCCCACTCCCGGTAGCGATCGAACTCCTCCGGCGCCACGAAACGCGCCACCGACAGGTGGTTCACGGTCGGCTGCAGATACTGGCCGAGCGTCAGCAGGTCGACTTCGTGTGCCCGCAGGTCGTCCATCGACTCGCGCAGTTCGTCATCGGTCTCGCCGAGGCCGAGCATGATGCTCGACTTGGTGAGCACCTCCGGGCGGCGCCGCTTGGCATGGGCCAGCACCCGCAGCGTCTGCTCGTAACCGGCGCGCGGATCGCGCACCGGATGGGTCAAGCGCCGTACGGTCTCGACGTTCTGCGCGAACACTTCGAGACCCGAGTCGACCACGGTATCGATATCCGCCGCCACCCCCTGGAAATCGGGCACCAAAGCCTCGACGGCGGTCTCTGGCATCAGCGTCTTGATCTCCCGCACCGTGGCCGCGAAATGTGCAGCGCCCCCGTCGGGCAGATCGTCGCGGTTGACCGAGGTGAGCACCACATAACGGAGGCCCATGAGCTGTACGGTGCGCGCCGCATTGCGCGGCTCTTCAGGATCGAGCCAGCCACGCGGGTTGCCGGTGTCGACGGCGCAGAAGCGACAGGCCCGCGTGCAGACCTCGCCCATCAACATCAAGGTCGCCGTGCCGGCGTTCCAACATTCGCCGATGTTTGGGCATTTCGCCTCTTCACAGACTGTGGCGAGGCGGTGCTCGCGCACCGTCTGGCGCACGATCTCGTAACGGGCGCCACCGGCAAACGGCGCCTTGAGCCAACGCGGCTTGCCACCCGGCACCCGGACCGGTGCGGCGGCGGTCGCCTTGATGCCGTCGCGGATCGCGTTGAAGCCCTGTGGGGTGCGATATTTCAGGCCGCTCGCAGGGCGCGGGACCGGGTCGCGGGATTCTTCGTCCATGGGGAATAGTGTACGCGCCGCTGGCGCGCTTCGTCGCTCGTCCGTCGTCAGCCGACGGCACCGCCTCCGAGGCGTTCGTCGAGTTCCCGCAGTCGCTCTGGAGTCCCGACATCACACCAAAGCCCTTGATAAAGCCGTCCCCGCAGCCGACCCGCCGCCCCCGCCCGGCGCAGCAGCGGCAACAGCGGGAACCGGCCATCGGTGGAACCCTCGAAGAACTCGGGCCGATACACGCCGATCCCGGAGTAGGTGTGACGCGGTGCATCACCCGGCGTGGTGAGCACGTCGAAGCCGCCCTCAGCACGCGCCACGAGACCGAAATCGCCTTGCGGATGATGTGGCGGATTCGGCACGAGGACGAGGCTCGCGAGTGCGCCGGTGTCGAGCGGTGGCAACTGGGCAAAATCGTGGTCGGTCCAGATGTCGCCGTTGACCACAAGGAACGGTGCTGCACCGAGCAAGGGCAGTGCGCGGAATAGGCCACCACCGGTCTCGAGCGCCGAATCACCCTCGTCGCTGTAGCGGATGCGCACACCGTGGTCCACACCGTCGCCCAGCGCCTCGCGGATCCGCTCGCCCTGCCACGCAAGGTTGATGACCACATCGACGATACCGGCGCGCGCCAAGGCGACGAGATGCCACTCGAGCAAAGACCGACCGCCCACCTCGAGCAACGGCTTCGGCCGATCGTCGGTGAGCGGACGCATACGCTCACCACGTCCCGCCGCGAGGATCATCGCCTTCACGGCGCCGACCGAAGGGTAGAGGCGATCCGCGCCCGATCGTTGGCTGCCGCGAGCCGAGGCAAAGCGAGTCGTCGCAACCACGCGCCGAGATCCGACAGTTCGGGATGGCGCGCGCAGGCATCGAGCGTGTATCCGAGCGTCAGCGACAGATCATCGAGGTAGCCGAGCTTACCGTCGCGCCAGCAGAGCCGCGCGAAGATGCCGAGCACCTTGATGTGGCGTTGGACGCCGATGAAGTCGAACCACCGCAGGAACTCGCGGTCGCTCGAACCGGTGAGGGCGGCACCGCCGTTCGCACGCAGTGCAGCACGATGTCCGCGCAGCCACGCCTCGACCTGCGCGCGGGGCCACCGGACATAGCAGTCCTTGAGCAACGATACGAGGTCGTAGCACACCGGGCCGGCGAGCGCGTCCTGGAAGTCGATGATGCCGGGGCCTGCCGCCGGCAGCACCATGAGGTTGCGCGAATGGTAATCCCGGTGCACGAACACCACAGGCTGCGCGAGCGCCTCTTCGCGCAGCACTTTGAATGCCGTTGCCAGCACGTCGAGGTCCTCTTCAGTGAGCACGAGGTCGAGGTGCTGCACCGCGAACCACTCGGGCATGAGCTCGAGCTCGCGCTGCAACACCGCATCATCGTACGGCGGCAGCCGAGCGGCCGCGTCGCCGCCGCGCAGTTGCAAGGTGCACAGTGCGCCGAGGGCTTCTCCATAGAGCACATCGGCGCGGGAACGATCCTGCAACGCCGCAAGATACTGTTCGGTGCCAAGGTCCTCCAACAGCACGAGACCGCGCGATTGATCGACCGCGTGCACGGTCGGGACATGCAAGCCGATCTCGGCGAGCAGACCCGTAACGTACAAGTAAGGGCTGATGTCCTCGCGATCGGGCGGGGCATCCATGACGATGAGGCTGTGCCCGTCAGCGAGATGGGCGCGGAAATAGCGGCGAAAACTCGCGTCTGCCGAGGCCACGGAGATCCGCTCGAGGCGATGCCCGAGTTCCTCGCCCACCCAGCGGGTGAGGATCGCCAAGCGCGGATCGGAAGTGGTCATGAAATCTGCAGGGTGCGGGAGGGGCTGCCATTATAATGGCGCACCCATGTCGCTGCCGCCTCGCCACGCGACCCTTTTTCCGGCCCTGCCCTATGCGCTGCTGGTCATTGTGTCGTGTGCGGCGATGTCACCGTTGCTGCAGGCCGAGGCGGTCACCCCGCCGCCCCTCGAGAGCCGTCCGCTGCGCTGCCCGGCGCCCTCGTCAGTGCGCGAAGCACTGCTCGCAAGCACCCCCCCAGACGCGCCGCGAGCCGCGGACGGGGCGACCCGGGCGACGCCGACGGCGGACACCGAGCCTCGCATTGAGATCAGCAGCGATTCCGCAGTGCTTGGGTCCGGCGGCGACGCGGTGCTTACCGGCGATGTGCGCGTCACCCAAGGCGAACGCATCCTGTCCGCAGAGGACGTCACCTACGATGCCAAGACGAACCTCTTTAAGGTCGACGGTACCGTCCGATATAGCGACCCCTCGCTCGAGGTCGCTGGCCGCGGCGGACGCTACGACCCCGCCGGTGGTGCCGCATTCGAGGACGCGACCTTCGAGTTGCCCGAGCGACCGGCCCGCGGGGCGGCGGAACGCCTCGAGTTCGATGCAGACGGCGACATCCGACTGCAGGAAGTCTGGTTCAGCACCTGCCCCGCCGCGAACCCGGACTGGCGGATACGCGCCCGCAACATCGAGCTCGACATGGTCGGGCGCAACGGCACCGGCCGCGATGCCACGGTCGAGTTCATGGGCGTGCCGATCCTCTACCTCCCTTGGATCTCGTTCCCGGTCGGCGACCAGAGAAAGAGCGGGTTCCTCTTCCCGAGCGTCGGATTCAGTTCGCGCAGCGGTGTCGAAGTCGGTGTGCCCTACTACTTCAACCTCGCCCCCAACCACGATCTCACCTTCGATCCGATGTTCCACGGACGGCGCGGCGTCGATCTCGGCGGCCGCTACCGCTACCTCACCGAGCGCCACGCAGGACGACTGCAGGCGCGGGTACTGCCGTCCGACATGCTGAAAGACAACGAGCGCCATTGGCTGCAATGGCGGCACGATGGCGACCTCGGATCCGGCTGGCATATCGATGTCGATGCGCAACAGGTCAGCGATCCGGAGTATTTCGAGGATTTCTCCCACAGCGGATCCGACTCGAGCACCACTTTCCTCGACCAAGTGATGAGCGTCTCGTACGAGGATGAACGATGGGCGTTGCTCGGTGAGATCAGGGATTTCCAGACCATCGACCGAGCGCTGGCGCCGCTCGACCGTCCTTACGCCACATTGCCGCGACTGCTCGCCCGAGGCGATCTGGCTTTCGGATCCGATCACCGGCTGCTCGCAAGCATGGACGCCGAGCTGGTCCGCTTCGACCGCGATGTGGGGGTCACCGGCTGGCGCCTCGACGCCCGGCCCCAGTTAGGGCTCTCGTTCGATCGGCCGGGTTGGTTCGCCAGACCTGGCGTCGCTTGGCGTCATACCCGTTACGATCTCGCGGGCGTGACCCGCGGCCCGGGTTCGCTGCGTCGCGACCTGCCATCAGCCTGGGTCGATGTCGGACTGCGTCTCGAGCGACCGGCCGTCGATGCGGCTGCGCGACGGGTCACGCTCGAGCCCCGCATGCTTTATCTTTGGACGCCGTTCCGCGACCAAGAGGCCTTGCCGATCTTCGACACCGCCCTGCCCGATCTCGACTTTGGTCAGCTCTTCAGCACCGAGCGCTATGTCGGTGCGGATCGGGTCGCCGATGCGAATCAACTGAGCCTGGGCGCGACCACCCGCGTCTATGACGATCGCGGGCGACAACTGCTGTCGGCGACGGTCGGCCAGATCAGGTATTTTGAAGCATCGCGCGTGCGGCTCCCCGATGAGCCAAGCCCGCGTCGCCGCGAATCTGATCTGGTGGCCGAAGTGAGTGTGTCGGCTTGGAGCCATTGGACGGCCGATTTCGGCCTGCAATGGAACACCCGTGACGAGCTTCGTGAGCGCAACAGTTTCCGGCTGCGCTACAGCCCGGACCCGGTACGCGCCCTGAACCTCTCCTACAACTTCCAGCAGGGCGGCCTCGAGCAGGCCGAGGTCTCAGGTGCCTGGCCGCTCACCCAGCGCTGGAGCGCTTTCGGCAAGCTGGTGCACGATCTGCAATCGGATTCCGGTCTCGAGCATTTCGCGGGCTTGGAGTTCCGCTCCTGCTGTTGGCGGCTGCGAGCGGTCGGCCGACGCTATATCTCGAGCCGCACGGGCGATCGCGACACCCAGTTCTACCTGCAACTTGAACTGAACGGCCTCTCGAGTGTCGGAAGTGGGGCTGACGCTTTCCTCGACGAGGCATTTCGTGGATACTCACAGTCAAGCGTAACCCGCTGACTTCCAACCGTTTTTCGGAACCGACGCCCATGCTGACCTCACCGACTTTCCATCTGCCCCGCCACTCCGTGTTCGCGCTGGCCGGCGCGCTCACCCTAGCGTTGACGCTGTCGCTCGCAAGCGGCCCCGTCCACGCCCAAGCGCGTACGCTCTCAGACCGCGGCGAGATGCTCGATCGGGTCGCTGCAGTGGTCAACGACGGGGTGGTGCTCAGCAGCGAACTCGATGAACAGGTCGCCGAGATCACAACGCGCATCAGCGGCCAAGGCATGGAGATGCCGCCCGCCGCTGTGCTGCGCCAACAGGTGCTCGACCGGCTGGTGCTGCAGGAGATCCAGATGCAGCGTGCGCAACGCGCCGGTATCCGTATCAACGACGAGGCGCTCAATTCAGCGCTCGCCGATGTCGCGCAGCGCAACGGCATCCCTCTCGCAGACCTGCCCAAGGTGCTCGCCTCGCAAGGTGTCGACTACAACGCCTACCGCGAGAGCGTACGCCGCGAGATGACCACCCAAGTGCTCAGGCAGCGCGATGTACTGCAACGCATCAATGTCTCCCCGCGGGAGATCGAGCAGTTCATCGCCAAGGACAAGAACCGCCCCTCCGAAGCCAATGAATACAACCTCTCTCACATCCTCATCGCTGTGCCGCAGGACCCCTCGACGCAGCAACTCGAGGAAGCCGCGCGGCGCGCCGAGGATGTCAGTCGCCGGGCACGCGCCGGTGAGGATTTCGCCCAGCTCGCGATCGCCAACTCCAACAGCCAGACGGCCTTGGAGGGCGGTGCGCTCGGTTGGCGTCGCGGTCCGGAGATCCCCACGGTGCTGGCAGACCTCGTGGTGCAGCTCAAGGCCGGTGAGACCAGTGAGCCCCTGCGCACGCCCTCGGGTTACCACATCGTGAGGCTCAACGAACTGCGCGGCGAAGCGGCGCAAGGTCTCGTGGAACAGACCCAAGCACGCCACATCCTGCTCAAGCCCACCGAGATCCAGGACGACGCCACGGTCGAGCAGCGGTTGCGCGCGGTGCGCGAGCGCATCCTCAAGGGCGAGGACTTTGCCGGTCTCGCCAAGACATTATCTGAAGACCCGGGGTCTGCGACCGAGGGCGGCAACCTGGGCTGGACCACGCCCGGTACCTTCGTGCCGGAGTTCGACAAGGCCCTGGCGGCCCTGCAGCAGGACGAGATCAGCCAGCCGTTCCGCAGCCAGTTCGGTTGGCACATTGTGCAGTTGCTCGGCCGGCGGCAATTCGACAACACCGAGGAGATGCGGCGCCAGCGCGCCTTCATGCAGCTCCGTGAAAGCAAGGCCGAAGAAGAGATCGAGCTCTGGCTGCGGCGACTGCGCGACGAGGCGTATGTCGACGTCAAGACCTGACCGTCCGCGCCTGGTACTGACCGCGGGCGAGCCCGCAGGGATCGGTCCCGAGATCTGCGCCCAGTTGGCTGCCGGTGACGCCGGCGGGCCCATCGACTGCGAGATCACCCTGCTCGGCGATCGGACGCTGATCACGCAACGCGCGCAGGCTGCAGGTGTGGATCCAGCACGGCTCCACATCGAACATCACCCGCTTGCCGTCCCCTGTACGGCGGGGCATCCCGACCCGCGCAACGCCGGCCATGTGCTCGCGCTGCTCGATGCCGCGCTAGCAGGACTGCGGGAGGGTCGCTGGGATGCGATGGTCACGGCACCCGTCCAGAAAAGCACCATCGCCGCATCGGGTGTGGCGTTCTCGGGACACACCGAGTATCTCGCCGAGCGCTGCGGGACATCGCGGCCGGTGATGATGCTGGTCGCCGGGACCCTTCGGGTGGCGCTTGCAACCACCCATCTGCCGCTGCGTGCTGTACCCGATGCGATCGACACCGCGCTGCTGATCGAGGTACTGCACATCATGCATGCCGACCTACGCGACAAGTTCGGCATCGCCGCACCGCGCATCGCGGTCTGCGGGCTGAACCCCCACGCCGGCGAGGACGGGCTGCTCGGCGACGAGGATCGGGCGGTGATCGCCCCTGCCATCGCGGCGGCCCGCAACGCCGGACTGCTCGTGCACGGCCCGGTACCGGCGGACACCGCCTTCGTACCGCGCGAACTCGCGCGAGCCGATGCCGTGCTCGTCATGTACCACGACCAAGGCTTACCGGTGCTGAAGCATGCGGGCTTCGGCCACGCGGTCAACATCACACTGGGTCTCCCGGTGCTGCGCACCTCAGTGGACCACGGTACTGCGCTCAGCCTCGCAGGGACCGGCCGGGCTGACCCCGGCAGCCTGCGTGCTGCAGTGGATCTTGCGGCATCGCTCGCTGCGCAGCGCATCGCGGGTCGCACGACAGCGCCTCACGCCTACCGCGGCTGACCCGGCATGGTGTTCGCACGCAAGCGTTTCGGTCAGCATTTCCTGCACGACGCACAGGTCATCGACCGCATCGTCGCCGCGATCGGCGCGCGACCGGGTGCGTCGATGGTCGAGATCGGTCCGGGACATGGCGCGATCACCGAGGGCTTGCTCGCCGCAGCAGGCACGATGGACGCGATCGAGATCGACCGCGACCTCGCCGCTGGACTGCGGACGCGGCTCGTGCCGCACGGTTTGGTGTTACACGAAGCAGATGCCTTGCGCTTCGACTTCGCCGCACTGGCGGCGCTGCGTGGCCAACGGCTGCGCATCGTGGGCAATCTGCCCTACAACATCTCGACGCCGCTGATGTTCCATCTACTCGAGACACCGGAGGCGATACACGATCTACACATCATGTTGCAGAAAGAGGTCATCGACCGGATCTGCGCCGCACCCGGCAGCGACGACTACGGGCGCCTGACGGTGATGCTTGCGCCCTGGGTACAGGCCGAACACCTCTTCGATGTCGGACCGGACGCCTTCCGTCCTGCACCGAGGGTCTGGTCAGCGGTCGCCCGCCTCGCGGTGCGCGAGGTTCCGGCGTTCGCGGTCGATGATCGTTACCGCCGGGTGGTCGCCGCGGCGTTTTCGCAGCGCCGCAAGACGCTGCGCAACGGCCTACGGACGCTGCTCGATGCCGAAGCGATCGCCGCCTGCGGCATCGACCCCGGCGCGCGCCCCGAGGTGCTGGCGCCTGCGGCTTTCGCTGCACTCGCGCAATGCCTGCCGCTCACCTCAGCCGTCCGCGGGGACTGAGGTCATGGCGCGGATCGCGATCGGCGACCTCCAGGGCTGCCTCAACGAATTGCGCGACCTGCTGCAGGCGGCGCGATTTTCGGCTGACCGCGACCAGCTCTGGTTCGTCGGAGATCTCGTCAACCGCGGGCCCGATTCGCTCGATGTGCTGCGCTTCGTGCGCGCGCTCGGCGACAACGCACGCGTGGTGCTCGGCAACCACGACCTGCACCTCCTTGCTGTGGCCTGCGGCAGCGGCGCCCGACGATTGCGCAAGGATGACACGCTCGATGCCGTGCTCGAGGCACCGGATCGCAGGCTGCTGCTCGACTGGTTGATGACGCGGCCGCTCGCCGTGCACGCGTCGGCCGTACGCGATGGCCGCGAGGATCTCATGGTGCATGCCGGCGTAGTGCCTCAATGGAGCGTGGCCGAGACCCTGCAATACGCCGCGGAGGTCGAGACCGCCCTGCGCACCGATCCAGTGGCATTGCTCGATACCCTGTACGGCAACGAGCCGGACCGATGGGATCCCGCACTCACCGGTGCGGCGCGCCGACGCTTCATCATCAACGCGCTCACCCGCATGCGCTTCGTCGATGGCGAGGGGCGCCT
The DNA here is from genome assembly GCA_945860725.1 of Klebsiella pneumoniae. Lineage (GTDB taxonomy): Bacteria > Pseudomonadota > Gammaproteobacteria > Steroidobacterales > Steroidobacteraceae > UBA964. The sequence goes on from CAMAQZ010000016.1 coordinate 18,375, forward strand.
CGACCTGAAGCGGAAAGGCAGCGCCACCGACACACCACCCGGCTGGTTCCCGTGGTTCGATGCACCCGGCCGACGCAGTACCGAGGCCAGGGTGGTGATCGGTCACTGGTCGACGCTCGGATTCGTGCTGCGGGACGACCTGCTCGCGCTCGACACCGGTTGTGTGTGGGGCGGAGCGCTCACGGCGGTCTCCCTCGACGATCCCTCGTGCCGTTGGCAGGTCCCCTGCGCGTCACACCGTCTACCCAGCTAGAATCCGAACGTCTCGTCCAACCCACCCTGCAGCCGGTGTCGCGCCGGCACGAGCAACCCCATGACCGTCATTTCGCAGCAGCACTTCATCGAGAGCGTCGCCGACGCCCTGCAGTACATCTCCTACTACCATCCGATGGACTACATCGAATCTTTGGGCCGTGCGTACGAACTCGAGGAATCCCCGGCGGCCAAGGATGCGATCGCACAGATCCTCACCAACTCGCGCATGTGCGCGGAAGGCCATCGCCCGATCTGCCAGGACACCGGCATCGTGGTGGCGTTCGTGAAGGTGGGCATGGGCGTGCGCTGGGACGCGACGCTGACCTTGCAGCAGATGGTCGACGAGGGCGTGCGCAGGGCTTATCTGGATCCGGATAACAAGCTGCGCGCCAGCATCGTCGCCGACCCCGCCTTCACGCGCCGCAACACCCGTGACAACACGCCCGCGGTGGTGCATGTCGAACTGGTCGAAGGCGGAACCGTCGAGGTGGCCGTTTCGGCCAAAGGCGGCGGCTCTGAGAACAAGGCTAAGTTCGCGATGCTCAACCCCTCCGATTCCATCGTCGATTGGGTGCTACAGACCGTGCCAACCATGGGCGCCGGCTGGTGTCCGCCCGGCATGCTCGGCATCGGTATCGGTGGTTCGGCCGAGAAGGCGATGGTCCTCGCGAAGGAATCGTTGATGGAGTCGATCGACATGGCCGATCTCAAGGCGCGCGGTCCCAAGACCCCGCTCGAGGCGCTGCGCATCGAGCTTTACGACAAGGTCAACGCGCTCGGTATCGGTGCGCAGGGGCTCGGCGGGCTCGCCACCGTACTCGACGTAAAGATCCTCGACTACCCAACCCATGCGGCCTCGAAACCCATCGCCATGATCCCAAACTGCGCGGCCACGCGGCATGTTCACTTCACGCTCGACGGCAGCGGTCCGGCGCGGCTCGATCCGCCCGACCTCACCCGCTGGCCCAAGGTCAACTGGAGACCTTCACCCGAGGCGCGCCGCGTCGATCTAGATTCTTTGACACCGGAGCAAGTGTCAGCCTGGAAGCCAGGTGAGCGTCTGCTGCTGAACGGTCGCATGCTCACCGGCCGCGACGCCGCCCACAAGCGCATCGCCGACCTCTTCGCCCGCGGCGAGGACCTGCCGCCGGGGGTCGATCTTCGCAACCGCGTCATCTACTACGTCGGCCCGGTCGACCCGGTGCGTGACGAGGTGGTGGGCCCAGCAGGCCCTACCACCGCCACACGCATGGACAAGTTCACCGAGATGATGCTCGAGAAGACCGGCCTCATCGCCATGATCGGCAAAGCCGAACGCGGTCCCATCGGCATCGAGGCCATCCGCAAGCACAGGGCCGCCTACCTGATGGCCGTCGGGGGCGCCGCCTATCTCGTCTCCAAGGCGATCCGCGCCTCACGCGTGGTCGCGTTCGAAGACCTCGGCATGGAAGCGATCTATGAGTTCACCGTGCAGAACATGCCGGTGACCGTGGCGGTCGACGCACGCGGCGAGTCGGTGCACCAGAGCGGTCCCGCTGAATGGGGCGCTAAGATCGCGGCGCGGATCCCGGTGCGCAGATCGGTGTAGATGCGGGCCTCGCGGCAGATGCGCCGGATCGAGCCGAAGCCGGTTGATCGGACTTGCGGCGGTGCGCCGTTCAGCTGACCTTGGCGAGAGGCGCCGCCTTCAGGCGCTTGATCTCGGCCAATACGAGCTCGGCATGGCCGTCGGCGTCGACCTTCTCGAAATGACCGGCCACCCGTCCCTGCGGGTCAATGATGAAGGTATCGCGGCGCGAGTACTCCACCATGCCGAGCAGGCTGGTGAGCACGCCGTAGGACTTGGAGACCGCCTTGGTGGGATCCGCCAACACTGAGAACGGCAAGCTGTGCTCCTTGGCGAATGCTTTCTTCGATGCGGCATCATCGACGCTGACACCGAGGATCACGGCGCTCTCACGGCGGAAAGCGAAGATGTTGTCACGCAGACCGCAAGCCTGACTCGTGCAGCCTGGGGTCCCGTCCTTCGGATAGAAATACAACACCACCCACTTGCCGCGCTGGGACTGCAGCGTGACCCAATCACCGTTCTGGTCCTGCAAACGGAAATCCGGCGCCGGGACCCCGACCTTGGGCGAGGCCGCCAGTGCGGGCCAGGCCAGCAGCGCGACTGCGACCCACAGGGCCGCTGACCACGCGAGGACCAGGGGGGAGGACAGGGCTCGGACCGTGCGCATGGGAAATTCTCCGGAGTTCAGGTGGCGGGGCGGGAGGCCGCGCAGACACGCCCTATCATCGCCACGCCCGGGCTGCGGCACAATAGCCCAATGCGCCAGGATCCGATTGACGAGCCGTTGATCGCCTACGACCCCCAGCCGGCACCACGCAAGACGGCGTTGGTGCTCGCCGGTGGCGGCGCGCGCGCTGCCTATCAGGTCGGGGTCCTGAAAGCGTTGGCGGAGACTTGGCCTGAGGAACGCCCGCCGTGGGACATCATCGTCGGGACCTCTGCGGGGGCGGTGTGCGCGGCCGTGCTCGCCCATCACGCCGACGATTGGCGCGCAGGCGTGAGGGCTTTGGAGGAGGTCTGGGGCAACTTCACGGTCTCGCAGGTCTTCGATACCAGCCTCGGCGCGATGCTGGGCGCCGGTGCACGCTGGGTGGCCTCCGCGTTGTCCGGGGGACGCCTAGCGCAAGCACCGCCCGCCTTGCTCGACAACGGACCCTTACGCCGGTTACTCGCTGAGCGCATCGATTGGGAGCGCATCCGCAGACATATCGACGCGGGCCATCTGCACGCCCTCGCGTTGGCAGCCACCCCCTACGCCGGCGGCCACCACTGCGTGTTCTTCGAGGCCGCCCCAAGCGTGCAGCCATGGCAGGGTGTGCGCCGTAACGGCGTCCGTACCCGTCTCGAGCTCGACCATCTCATGGCGAGCTCGGCGATCCCGTTCCTGTTCCCGGCCGTGAAGCTCGGCGATGTCTACTTCGGGGACGGTGCGATGCGCCAGTTGGCGCCGATCTCCCCCGCCATCAAGCTCGGCGCCGACCGCGTCCTGGTGCTCGGCGTGCGCGCGGCCGGCAGCGGCGGCACTGAACCCTCGATGGGGCGCGGACGTGCGCCCTCGCCAGGCGAGATCTTCGGCTTCATGCTCGATACGCTGTTCGGCGACCACGTCGATGCTGATTTCGAGACGCTGGGCCGCAACAACCTGTCCCTGTCAGCCGCGGCACAACCGATCCCGGGGCTGCGGCGCATCGAGGCCTTGCGGCTGACGCCGACACGCGACCCGCAGATCGAAGCCGCGCAACATGTCGACGCGCTGCCCCGAACGCTGCGAACCCTGTTCGGGGTCATCGGCGCCCGCGGCGAGGCGGGCGGCCTGCTCGCCAGCTATCTGTTGTTCGAGTCCGCCTACACCCGCGCGATGATCGAGCAAGGCTACGCGGAGACGATGGCCCAATCACGGCCGCTGCAGGCGTTCTTGCAGCTCTAGCGCGGCTTTGATCAGAGCGAGGATGGTCCGGGCTGCCGCAGTGCCCTCATCGCCCGATCGAGACCCTCGAGTGTCAGCGGGAACATCCGGCGACCGACCAGCGTGCGCACCATGCCCACCGACGGCGTCCATTCCCAGCGTTCCTCCGGCTCGGGATTGAGCCAGACGAGACGCGGGAAATGCGCGGTCAGCCGCTGCATCCAAGCCGCCCCCGATTCGTCGTTCCAATGTTCCACGCTGCCACCGGGCTGGACGATCTCGTGCGGGCTCATGGTCGCATCACCCACGATGACCACGCGGTAGTCGGCATTAAAGGTGCGCAGCAGCTCCAAGGTGGTGGTACGCGCGGCGTGCCGGCGACGGTTGTCCTGCCAAAGATGCTCATAGAGGAAATTGTGGAAGTACCAGGACTTCAGGTGCTTGAACTCGCTGCGCGCGGCCGAAAACAGCTCCTCACAGACCCGGACATGGTCATCCATCGAACCGCCGATATCGAGCAGCAACAGCACTTTCACCGCATTGCGGCGCTCAGGCACCATCTTGAGATCCAGCCACCCGGCGTTGCGCGCGGTCGCCTCGATCGTGGCATCGAGATCGAGCTGATCAGCGGCGCCTTCACGCGCGAAGCGCCGCAGACGGCGCAGCGCCATCTTGAGGTTGCGTGTGCCGAGCTCGCGGCGATCGTCGAGATTACGGTACTCGCGGGCTTCCCAGACCTTCACGGCACGGCGTTGGCGCGCGCCCTGCGAACCGATGCGTACACCCTCGGGATTGAAGCCCCCGGAGCCGAACGGTGAGGTGCCGTTGGTGCCAATCCACTTGTTACCACCCTCATGCCGCTCTTTCTGTTCGGCCAAGCGCTCGCGCAAGGTCTCAAGCAGCTTGTCCCAACCGCCGAGGGACTCGACCTTCCGCCGCTCCTCTTCGGTGAAGAGCCGCTCCGCGAGCGATTTGAGCCAGTCAGGCGGCACATCGGCGAGCAGCGCTGCGAACGCCCGCTCCGCACCTGCGAAGTGTTCGGCGAAGACGCGGTCGTAGCGGTCGAAGTGCCGCTCGTCCTTCACGAGCGCCATCCGCCCCAACCAGTAGAACTCCTGCGCCGAGAGCGCGGCGACACGGGCCTCGAGCGCACTCAACAAGGACAGCAACTCGGTCACCGACGCCGGCACGCCCGCCTCGCGCAAGCCGAGGAAGAAGCGCACCAACACGATCAGCGCGTCCGGCGGTTGAGGAACACCAACTGCTCGAACAGGTGTACATCCTGTTCGTTCTTGAGCAACGCACCGTAGAGCGGCGGGATCGACTTCTTCGGATCGTCGCCGCGCAGCGCTTCCGGGGGAAGATCCTCGGCGAGCAGCAGCTTGATCCAATCGAGCAGCTCCGAGGTCGATGGCTTCTTTTTGAGACCAGGCGTCTCGCGCACGCGATAGAAGGCACCGAGCGCCTCGGCGAGCAGCTCACGCTTGAGGCCCGGATGGTGGACCTCGACGATCCTCTGCATCGTCTCGGCATCCGGGAACCGGATGTAGTGGAAGAAGCAACGGCGCAGGAAAGCATCCGGCAGCTCTTTCTCATTATTGCTGGTGATGATGATCACCGGCCGATGGCGCGCCTTGACGAGCTCGCGGGTCTCGTAGACGTCGAACTCCATGCGGTCGAGCTCTCGCAGAAGATCGTTCGGGAACTCGATGTCGGCCTTGTCGATCTCGTCGATCAGGAGCACCGGCGGCTCGGGTGAATCGAACGCCTCCCAGAGCTTGCCGCGCACGATGTAGTTACGGATGTCGGCGACGCGGGCCTCACCGAGCTGTGAATCTCGCAGACGCGACACCGCGTCGTATTCGTAGAGCCCCTGTTGCGCCTTGCTGGTGGATTTCACGTGCCACTCGAAGATCGGTCGGCCGAGCGATGCAGCGACCTCGAGCGCAAGCTGTGTCTTGCCGGTACCGGGCTCTCCCTTGATGAGGAGCGGGCGGCCGAGCGTGACGGCCGCATTGACCGCCATCTCGAGGTCTGGTGTGGCGATGTAGCGTTGAGTACCGACGAATCTTCCAGTCATGGCGTGCCCTCCCGGGCGGCTTGCAGCGTCAAAGTATGTGCCACGGGTCCCGGCAACAGCGGGCGCGGTCGGCCGAGCGCCCAGTCGTCGAACCCCGCACGGTAGAACGGCGAGAGCGGGTGTCCTGCCTGCCCGCCCGGCATGTGCAGATAGCCCTCGGACTCGCGCCCCGGCGAGACAGCGAAGCGCTCGGACGCCCCGAAGGACGGTCCGGCCACCCGCGGCAGATCGTCATCGCCCGACAGCGGCACTGCCGGCATGTCTAGCCAGGTGCCGAATCGACCGAGCGAGGCCGAAAGCGGATGACGGATGCGGGCCGTATTGCCTGCGCCCCAAGTGCAACGCTCGAAACGCCCGCACTGCTCCTCCACACCCGCGATCACCGCATCGGCGCGGGCCAGCAGGAACGAGCGCCAATCCGCATGCTCGGCGGTCAGCAGGTGCGCAGGCTGTTCGGTCACCAGCCGCCAGAGCGAGCCCTCGAACAGCGCCACCGGTCGCGTACCCGCTGCGATACCGAGGGCGCCGGTGAGCATCCCCCACACGACATCCCGGGTGTCGTTGCGGAACTCCCTCACCAATCGGTAACCGACCGACTCCGGCGCCGCACGCGCGGTCCAGCCTGCGACCCACCGGCGCAGTTCGGCACGCTTGGGCTGGTTGCGCACCGCATCCTCATCGAGTGTGGCGAGTAACAGCCGTTGCCAACGCTCGAGGAAGAGTGCGCGGTCATCGAGCTGGATGGCGAGCATGTCAGCAGGCGTCGCCTTGCCGCTGATCGCCAGCAATCCATCGCGGATCTGCCGCACACGCGCACCGTGCTCGTAGCCCATGCCGCTCTCGGTCTCGTCGTTGCCGAGCACGCGCTCCATCTCACCCTCGATCTGCCGCGCGTTGCCGCTCCACAGCCGGCCGGCCTCGGGATCGAGGATGCGCGGAACCTGCGCGGCTTCGAGCCAAGCGATCGGTCGCGGCGTCTCAGGCCCACGGTCGCCCTGCGGGATACGGCCGACGATCGTCCAAGCGATGCGGCCCTCACGATCGCCGATCAGCAGGTTCTGGTGCGGGATACCGACCGAGGGCACCATGGCCAATGCCTCGGGTACAGAGCGCACCCGTTGCAGATCCAGGCTGCCGAGCGTCGTGGCGCCCGGCTCGGTCGCAAGCCAGCGCGCGAGCCAGCAAATCTCCCCGGTACCCGCCGGTCCCGGCTCTCGTTTCACGAGCACGCCGAGCGGCGATTCGCGCACCACCTCGATGACCGGGTCGCCACGCAACACCTCGATGCGTTCGCGGCTGACCTTGAAACGCTGCTCCCCGGTGCTGGTGTAGTAGAGGTCGGACTGCGGGTCGCAGCTGTATCCGCGTACATCGACCCAGTCCCCGTAGCTGTTGGTGAACGACCACGCGACATGACCGTTCGAACCTGCGACCAACGCCGGCACGCCGGGCAGCGTTACGCCGTTGAGTTCGGGAAGATCGCCACTCGTGGTCTGCAGGCGTGCGCGATACCAGACAGTCGGCACGCGCAATCCGAGGTGCATATCGCCCGCGACCAACGCCGCGCCGCTCTGGGTGTGCGCGCCGCCGACCACCCAGGCGTTGCTGCCCGGCTTGCTCGGCGAGGGCGACGCCGCCTCGCCTGCCCGCTCGGAGCGCAGATCGAGCTGCTCGGGTGAGGGCACCGGTGGTGCATCAGCCGGTGCCGGCACCCACACTCCGCCCACGGACTCGGGGAGGTTCGGCGCGTCCCACTCATCGCCGCGCGGATAAAGGAAGCGTGTGACGCTCGCGGCTAGGCTGGCATCCGCTTCGGCTCGCGAGGTGACGGTGGCCCGTTGCTCGAGGCGCGCGACCACCGCGCGTCGCGACAAGTCGCTGCCGACATCGGCGTACTGCAGCTGCCACCACATGGCATGCACGACGAGGATGGAGTCTTCCGGCCGCCACGGCTGCGGCGTGGCGCGCAGCAGGATGTATTCCCAAGGCCTGACGCGCAGGCTTTCGAGCCCGCGGTTCACGCCGCGCGTGTAGGCCTCGAGTACGGCACGCTGCGCCGGTGTCGCGTCAGCGACGACGCCCTTGGCGACGCGCCGGAAACGGAACGGACGCGCCTTGCGATCCTGCGCCAGCATCTGTTCACCCAGCAAAGCCGACAATTCACCCGAGGAGAGGCGCCGGGAGAGGTCCATCTGGAAGAAGCGGTCTTGGGCATGGGCGAATCCGAGCCCGTAGGCGACCGCTGCCATGTCTGCACCACGCACCGTGGTCGCACCACCCGCGTCACGCTCGATCACGACTTCGGCGTCCGGCGCGCCCGCCGCCGCCGCCACCTCGCCATCGAGTTGCGGTAGCGAGCTTCGCAACAGCCAGCCGCCGAAGAGGAACGCCAACAACGCCACGGTGGCGATGGTGGCCAGCAAGCCACCCAGCAGACGCTTCATGGCCGTCTCACCTGCACGATCTGCAGAGAATTCGTTCCGCCCTGGACCCCGGTCAACTCGCCTTTGGTGAGGATCACGAGATCCCCCTCATCGACGAGCTGCTGGTCGAGGAGCATGGCAAACACACGATCGTGCAGCGCCACCGGGTCACCGGGTGTCACATCGAAGGTGATCGGCTGCACACCGCGATAGAGCGTCACGCGCCGACGCGTGCGATCGTGGCGCGTGAAGGCGTAGATGGGGATATCCGAGCGCAGCCGTGACATCCACAGCGTCGTGGCGCCGCTCTCGGTGAGCGCGACGATGGCGCGCACGCTCATGTGGTTGGCGGTATACATGACCGCGTTCGCGATAGCTTCCTCGGTGTACGTGAAGATCACTCCGGCACGCTCGCGCGGCCGATGCTGTGTGATCTGATAGGACTCCGCACCCACGATGACATCCGCCATCGCGGCCACCGCCTTCACCGGGTGCTTGCCGGCAGCGGTCTCAGCCGACAGCATCACCGCGTCCGTGCCGTCCATCACCGCGTTGGCGACGTCGCTGACCTCAGCGCGGGTCGGGACGGGGCTGTGGATCATGGACTCCATCATCTGGGTCGCCGTGATGACGACCCGGTTGCGATGCCGCGCCTGTCGGATGATATTCTTCTGCAGGCCAGTCAACGCGGCGTAGCCCATCTCGACGCCGAGATCGCCGCGCGCCACCATCAGCGCGTCCGCGGCATCAATGATACCCGTGAGCTGCGCGACCGCCTCGTGCCGTTCGATCTTGGCGACGATGCGCACGTCGCCGCCACCGGCTTCGCGCAGCAGCCGACGCGCAAGATGGATGTCATCTGCATCGCGGACGAACGACAGTGCCACGTAGTCGGCGCCCTGCGCCGCGACGAAGTGGATGTCCTCGCGGTCCTTGTCGGTGAGCGCCGGCGCCGAGATGCCGCCGCCCTTTCGGTTCACACCTTTGCGGTTCGAGAGTTCGCCGCCGACGGCGACGCGGGTGCGGATGCGGCTGCCCCGCACCTCGAGCACCTCGAGCACGAGCAGCCCATCGTTGAGCAGCAAAGTATCGCCGGCGACGACGTCGACAGTCAGTTCCTTGTAGGCCACGCCGACCGAATCGATTGTGCCCGCGGTCGGGTCGAGTGCGGTGTCGAGCGTGAACTCGGCACCCTCGATGAGCTGCACCCGACCTTCAACGAAGCTCTCGATGCGGATCTTGGGGCCGGCGAGATCGAACAGAGCGCCCACGCAGCGACCCGAGCGCGCCGCGGCCTCACGCAGCTTGCCCAAGCGGAGCAGGTGGTCGGCTTGGGAGCCGTGGGAGAGGTTGATGCGGGCGACATCGAGACCGGCACGGCACATCTCGAAAAGGACATCATCATCGTCGGTAGCAGGCCCGAGGGTGGCTACGATCTTGGTACGGCGTTGCATGGCACCATTGTGGGGCCGGAAGCCGCAGCGCTCAACTTACTTGCTCGCTAAGGCCTGCTTTTCAGGTATTAATTTCAGCGGGCCGCCGCGGCACGCGACTCCAGCATCGCCACCGCCGGCAAGGTCTTACCCTCGACGAATTCGAGGAAAGCGCCGCCGCCGGTGGAGATGTAGGAGATCCCACTCGCCACGCCGTATTTTTCGATTGCTGCCAGCGTGTCGCCGCCGCCCGCAAGCGAGAACGCGGGACTCGCGGCGATCGCCTTTGCGAGCGTCTCGGTGCCGCCCCCGAACGGGTCGAACTCGAACACGCCGACCGGTCCGTTCCAGAGGATGGTGCCCGCGCCGACGAGCAATCTGGCGAACCGTGCCGCGGTCTGCGGACCGATGTCGAGGATCAGTTCGTCCGGACGGACCTCGCCCACCGCCCGTACCGTCGCGACCGCGGTCGAGGCGAACGCCTCCGCGACCACCACATCCGTGGGCAGCGGAATCTCGGCGCCGCGCGCGAGCGCCTGCGCGAGCAGCGCACGCGCGGTGTCGAGCATATCGGGCTCGTGCAGCGACTTGCCGACCGCGATCCCGTTGGCGGCGAGGAAGGTGTTGGCGATGCCGCCGCCGACGATCAAGTTATCGACCTTGCCGAGCAAGGACTCGAGCACGGTGAGCTTGGTCGAGACCTTGGAACCGGCGACGATCGCGACCAGGGGCCGCGCAGGCTGCGCGAGCGCAAGCGACAGCGCGCCGAGTTCGCCCACCAACAGCGGGCCCGCGCAGGCGACGGGCGCGAACCGCGCCACCCCGTGGGTGCTCGCCTCAGCACGATGAGCGGTGCCGAAAGCGTCCATCACGAAGATGTCGCAAAGCGCAGCCATGCGGCGCGCGAGCGCCTCGTCGTCCTTCTTCTCACCGTTGTTGAAGCGTACGTTCTCGCAGAGTACGACCTCGCCCGGCGCGCACTCGACGCCGTCGAGCCAGTCGCGCTGCAAACGCACCGGCTGCCCGAGCAGCTCGCCGAGCCGCGCCGCCACCGGCGCGAGCGAGTCCTCGGCCGAAAACTCGCCTTCTTTGGGACGACCGAGATGCGACATCACGATGACACGGGCGCCGGCGCCGACGGCCGCGCGCAGCGATGGCAGCGCCGCGCGGATGCGCGCATCGCTCGAGATGACGCCGGCTTCGACCGGGACGTTGAGGTCCTCGCGGATCAGCACCCGCTTGCCCCGCAGGTCGAGATCGGTCATGCGCAGCACCGTCATCGACGCCGCCTCAGGGAGCCTTGGACCAGGCTAGCGTCGTGTCGAGCATGCGGTTCGAGAAGCCCCACTCGTTGTCATACCAGGCGCAGACCTTCACCAGTGTGCCGCCCGTGACCTTGGTCATGGTGGCGTCATAGGTGGAAGAATGCGCGTCGTGGTTGTAGTCGATCGAGACGAGCGGCGCTTCGGTGTAAGCCAGCACGCCGGCGAGCGGGCCCGAGGCCGCTGCGGCCTTCATCAGGGCATCGATCTCCGCAACCGTGGTCGCGCGCGCTGCGGTGAAGGTGAGATCGACCAGCGACACATTGATCGTCGGCACGCGCACCGAGAAACCGTCGAACTTGCCCTTGAGCGCGGGCAGCACGAGACCGACGGCCGCAGCCGCACCGGTCTTGGTCGGGATCATCGACATCGTGGCCGAGCGCGCGCGGCGCAGGTCCGAGTGGTAGACGTCGGTGAGCACTTGGTCGTTGGTATAGGCGTGGATGGTGGTCATCAGGCCACCGACGATACCGATATGCTCGTGCAGCACCTTGGCGACCGGCGCGAGGCAGTTGGTGGTGCAGGAGGCGTTCGAAATCACGGTGTGCGAGGCGCGCAGCACATCGTGGTTGACGCCGTAGACCACCGTGGCGTCGACATCGTCGCCGCCTGGCGCGGAGATCACGACCTTCTTCGCGCCGCCCGCGAGGTGCGCCGCGGCCTTCGTCTTGCTGGTGAAGAGGCCCGTACACTCGAGCACAAAATCGACGCCGAGCTCGCCCCAAGGGAGCTTCGCGGGGTCGCGCTGCGCCAGCACCTGGATGCGATCGCCGTTGACCACCATCGAGTCGCCCTCGACCGCGACCGTACCGGGGAACTTGCCGTGCGCCGTGTCGTAGCGGGTCAGGTGGGCGTTGGTCGCCGCGTCGCCGAGGTCGTTGATCGCCACGATCTGGATCTCGCCCGTACGGCCCGCTTCGTAGAGCGCGCGCAGCACATTGCGCCCGATGCGGCCGTAGCCGTTGATGCCCACCTTGATCGTCATGCGTACTCCCCTTTCCGTTGTCTTTCCATTGTCAGCTTGCGAGCAGGCTCTCGAGCGCACGCGTGACGTGCGCGGTCGTGATGCCATATTCTTTGAACAGATCGGCAGCCTTGCCGGAGGCGCCGAAGCGGTCGATACCGATGACGCAACCGCCGCCACCGACGTACTTCCACCAGCTCTGCGAAGCGGCCGCCTCGACGGCGAGTCGGCGGCGCACGGCCTTCGGCAGCACGGCCTCGCGCCAAGCCTCGTCCTGGGCGTCGAACACGTCCGATGAGGGCATCGAGACGAGGCGCAACCGGCGACCGGCGGCGTTGAGCGCCCGGACCGCCTCGGCGCAGGGTGCGACCTCGGAACCCGTCGCGATCACGATGGCCTCCGGCTGCGCGCGACCCGCGGCGACCTCGGGGGCATCGAGCAGGATATAGCCACCGCTCGCGATCGCGGCGCGTTGCGCAGCGTCGCGCGGCTGCTGCGGCAGGGCTTGGCGCGTGAAGACGAGGCTGGTCGGCCCGTTGCGGCGCTCGATCGCCGCGCACCACGCGACCGCAGTCTCGGCGGCGTCGCAGGGCCGCCAGAGGCTGAGGTTCGGCATCGCACGCAGCGAGGCGAGATGCTCGATCGGCTGGTGCGTGGGTCCGTCTTCGCCGAGGCCGATCGAGTCGTGCGTGTAGACGAGCAGGATGCGCTGATGCATGAGCGCGGCGAGCCGCACCGCGTTGCGCGCGTAGTCGGAGAACACGAGGAAGGTGCCGGCATAGGGCGCGAATCCGCCGTGCAACGCGAGGCCGTTCATCATGGCCGTCATCGCGAACTCGCGCACTCCATAGTAGACATAGTTGCCGCCGCCCTCGTGGCCCGTCACGGGCTTGGAATCTTTGCGGAAGGTGTTGACCGAGCCGGTGAGATCCGCCGAACCGCCCAGCAGTTCACCCATCCCCGGCCCGAGCGTATTGAGCACCACCTGCGATGAGGCACGGGTCGCCTGAGGCGCATCGACGGCAGCGGCGGAGGCCAAGGCCGCGTCGCGCAGCTGCGGCCAATCAGCGGGAAGCGCACCCGCCATGCGGCGGGTGAACTCCGCGGCGAGATCGGGGAACTCGCGGCGGTAGCGGTTGAAGCGGCGCTTCCAGGCGCGCTCGGCGCGCTCGCCGCGGGCGCGCTGGTCCCAGTCGGCGCGGATGTCCTCCGGCACCACGAACGGCGCGTGCGTCCAACCCAGCGCTGCGCGCGCGGCCGCGACCTCTTCGATGCCGAGCGGCTCGCCATGCGTCGACTTGCTGCCCTGCTTGTTCGGGGCGCCGAAACCGATCACCGTGCGCGCGCAGATGAGCGTCGGCTGGCGGCGGTTGGCCTTAGCCCGCCGCAGCGCCTTGAGCACCGCGTCGCCGTCATGACCGTCCAGATCTTTGATGACCTGCCAACCGCAGGCGGCGAAGCGCTTCGGGGTGTCATCAGCCATCCAGCCGCTGACCGCACCATCGATGGAGATGCCGTTGTCGTCGTAGACGCAGATGAGCTTACCGAGTCCAAGCGTACCGGCGAGCGAGACCGCTTCGTGCGAGATGCCTTCCATCAGGCAGCCGTCGCCGACGAAGACATAAGTGTGATGGTCGACGATGTCGTGTCCCGGACGGTTGAACTCCGCCGCCAATAGCCGCTCGGCGAGCGCCATGCCGACCGCGGTGGCGAGGCCTTGGCCGAGCGGACCGGTGGTGGTCTCGATGCCGATGTCGAGATCGTTCTCGGGGTGGCCGGGCGTGCGTGAACCGAGCTGGCGGAACGCGCGCAGATCGTCGATCGAGAGCGGATAGCCGCTGAGATGGTTCGCTGAATAGAGCAGCATCGATGCGTGGCCGTTCGACAGCACGAAGCGGTCACGATCGGCCCAGCGTGGATGGGTCGGGTTGAAGTCCATGACCTCGCGCCACAGGACTTCAGCGATGTCCGCCATCCCCATCGGCGCGCCCGGATGCCCGGAGGCCGCCTGCTGCACCGCGTCCATGGAGAGCGCCCGGATGGCATTTGCGAGACGGCGACGTTGGCTCATAGGGACATCCGAAGGCTTGCAGGAAACAGCAATTCTCGCCCACAGCGGCGCCAATATCCAACGAAAATGACGGCCCAAGGCCGCGGCGGCACGCCGGACATTGTTATAATGGAAGGCTTAGCACACCCCTCACGAGAGCGAGACACTGCCATGGCGAACGATTTTCTCTTCACCTCCGAGTCCGTCTCGGAAGGCCACCCGGACAAGGTCGCCGACCAGATCTCCGATGCCATCCTCGATGCGATCCTCGCTGAGGACAAAGGCGCCCGCGTGGCCTGTGAGACCCTGGTCAAGACGGGTGTCGTCATCGTCGCCGGCGAAGTCACGACCAACGTGTGGGTCGATATCGAGGCCGTGGTGCGCAAGACCGTGCTCGACATCGGCTACAACTCCTCCGACATGGGCTTCGATGGCGCCTCCTGCGGCGTGCTCAATGTCATCGGCAAGCAGTCGGTCGACATTGCACAGGGTGTCGATCGCAAAGACCCGCGCAAGCAGGGCGCCGGCGACCAGGGTCTGATGTTCGGCTTCGCCACCCACGAGACCGATGTGCTGATGCCCGCCGCCATCACCCTCTCGCATCGGCTCGTCGAGCGTCAGGCCAAGGTGCGCAAGTCCGGCAAACTCGCCTGGCTGCGCCCCGATGCCAAGAGCCAGGTCACGCTGCGCTACGAGAACGACCGACCGGTCGCGATCGATGCCGTCGTGCTCTCCACCCAGCACTCGGACGACATCTCCACCAAGGCGCTGCGCGAGGCCGTGATGGAGGAGATCCTGCTGCCCGTGCTGCCCAAAAAATGGCTGCATAAAGGCACCAAGTTCCATATCAACCCGACCGGCCGCTTCGTCATCGGCGGTCCGGTGGGCGACTGCGGCCTCACCGGCCGCAAGATCATCGTCGACACCTACGGCGGTTTCGCCCGCCACGGCGGCGGCGCGTTCTCGGGCAAGGACCCCTCGAAGGTCGATCGCTCGGCCGCTTATGCCGCGCGCTATGTCGCCAAGAACATCGTCGCTGCGGGCCTCGCCGAACGTTGCGAGGTGCAGGTCTCCTACGCCATCGGCGTCGCCGAACCGACCTCGATCATGGTCGAGACCTTCGGCACCGGGACGCTGTCGCGCGACAAACTCACGGCGCTGGTGCGCCGGCATTTCGATCTGACCCCCTACGGGCTGCGCGAGATGCTCGACCTCGCCCGTCCGATCTACCTCAAGACCGCGGCCTACGGCCACTTCGGCCGCAAGCACCCGGATTTCACCTGGGAGCGCACCGACAAGGCCGCAGCGCTCGCCGCCGACGCCGGCGCGAAGACCCGGCGCTGAACGAGCCGGGTTTCGACTACAATCTTCGACCGTAAATGGCCCGATCGCCCGCAAAGGCGACCAGGCCGCGTGACGCGAGGGGCGCTGCAGCATCGATGGGATGCGAGGCTCGCGGCACGGCAGGATGCACAACGGCGCCCGTTCATCTTTCTAAGATAACGGAGCCGACCATGACCAGCACCGCCACGCGCGACTTCCATGTCGCCGACCTTGCCCTTGCCGACTGGGGCCGCAAAGAGATCCGCATCGCCGAGACGGAGATGCCGGGCCTCCTGGGGATCCGTGACGAGTTCGCCCCGACGCAGCCGCTGCGCGGCGCCCGCATCACCGGGTCGCTGCACATGACCATCCAGACAGCCGTGCTGATCGAGACGCTGCAGGCGCTCGGCGCTCAGGTCCGCTGGGCTTCCTGCAACATCTTCTCGACGCAGGACCATGCCGCCGCCGCCATCGCCGTCCAAGGCACGGCGGTGTTCGCCTACAAGGGCGAGTCTCTCAAAGAATACTGGGACTTCACCCATCGCATCTTCGAGTGGCCGGACGGCGGCTTCTCGAACATGATCCTTGATGACGGCGGCGACGCCACGCTGCTGCTGCACCTCGGGACCCGCGCCGAGACGGACGCCTCGCTGCTGACCAACCCGGGCAGCGAAGAGGAGACCTTCCTCTTCGACTCGATCCGCGAGACGCTCAAGCGCGACCCGAAGTGGTATTCGACCCGCATCAAGCACATCCGCGGCGTCACCGAGGAAACCACTACCGGCGTCAAGCGCCTCTACCAGATGGCGAAAGACGGCGCGCTCGCCTTCCCCGCCATCAACGTCAACGATGCCGTGACGAAGTCCAAGTTCGACAACCTGTATGGTTGCCGCGAGTCGCTCGTCGATGCGATCAAGCGCGCCACCGATGTGATGATCGCTGGCAAGGTCGCGGTGGTCTGCGGCTATGGTGACGTGGGCAAGGGTTCGGCGCAGGCGCTGCGGGCGCTGTCGGCCCAGGTGTGGGTCACGGAAGTCGATCCGATCTGCGCACTGCAGGCGGCGATGGAGGGTTATCGCGTGGTCACCATGGAGTACGCCGCCGACAAGGCGGACATCTTCGTCACCGCCACCGGCAACTACCATGTCATCACGCACGATCACATGCAGGCGATGAAGAATCAGGCGATCGTCTGTAACATCGGCCACTTCGACAATGAGATCGACTGCGCCTCTTTGAAGCAGTACCAGTGGGACAACATCAAGCCGCAGGTCGACCACATCATCTTCCCCGACGGCAAGCGCATCACGCTGCTCGCGGAAGGCCGGCTCGTGAACCTCGGCTGCGGCACCGGACATCCGTCGTATGTGATGTCCTCGTCGTTCGCCAACCAGACCATCGCCCAGATCGAGCTTTGGTCGAACCACAACAAGTACCCGGTCGGCGTCCATGTGCTTCCCAAGCACCTCGACGAGAAGGTCGCGCGGCTGCAGCTCCAGAAGCTCGGCGCCCGGCTGACCGAGCTCTCCGACCAGCAGGCGAACTACATCGGGGTCACCAAGCAGGGCCCCTACAAGCCGGACGCCTACCGGTACTGACCTGGGGGGACGGCCGTGGCGTTAGCATAGGTGCCATGGCCGTCATCCGCCTGCTGCAGCTCACCGACACGCACCTTGTGGGTGATCCCCGCGGGGAGGTGCGCGGCGTGCGCACCCTCGACACGCTGCGCAAGGTGCTGCGCGGCGCGGCCGCGGATCTCGAGGCGGCCGATGCGGTGCTGCTGACGGGCGACATCGTCCATGACGATCCCGACGGTTACGCGTGGGTGCGCCACGAGCTGGGCTCGCTGGCAAAGCCTGTGCTTTGTATCCCGGGCAACCACGACGACCCGCAACTGCTCCGCGACGCGCTCAGCGAACCGCCCTTCCGGCATCTCGGTCACCATGATCTCGGCGCGTGGCGGATCGTCCTGCTCGACAGCACCGTCCCCGGAGAGGCTGCAGGCGAATTACCCGCCACCGAGTTGGCGCGCCTCGAGGC
Organism: Klebsiella pneumoniae; assembly: GCA_945860725.1. Classification (GTDB taxonomy): domain Bacteria; phylum Pseudomonadota; class Gammaproteobacteria; order Steroidobacterales; family Steroidobacteraceae; genus UBA964. The sequence continues at coordinate 35,741 of CAMAQZ010000016.1, forward strand.
GGCGCTCGGGCCTGGCAGCCCACCGCACGCATTGGTCGTGCTGCACCACCCGCCGCTTCCGGTAGGCAGCGCCGGACTCGACAGCGTCGGTCTGCGCAACAGCGCAGCGCTGCAGGCGATGATCGCGGGCCTGCCGACGGTACGCGCCTTGCTCGGCGGTCATGTGCACCAGGAGAGCGAGCAGCGCCTCGGTGCAGTGCGGGTGTTCACCACGCCCTCCACCTGCATGCAGTTTAGGCCGCAGGCCACAGGCTTCGAGATCGACGATCGCGGCCCCGGGTACCGGGTGCTCGAACTGTATCCCGATGGTGGACTGCAAACCCGCGTCCGCTGGTTCGACTGAGAGATCTGCGATGCGCACCTTCCTGTGGTTCATCGGCCTGTTTGTCGCCGGTTTTGCGGTCATGGCGCTGCTTGCGTGGCCGGCCTACGAGTGGCTCTCGCCGCACCTCGACGTCAAGTTCCATCGGCTCGCCAACCGCATCGGGCAGCTCTCGCTGCTGATCGGTATCGTGTTGCTGGTACGGCGGTTGGCGCTGGCCGACCGTCACAGCCTCGGCTACGGCCTGCCGAGGACCGAGTTCCTGCGCGAACTCGCCATCGGGCTGGCCCTAGGTTTAGCCACCATGCTGCCGATCGCATTTTTGATGTTCGGGTTCGACCTGCGGATATTGCGCGAGGGCATCACGCTCGATGGGGCGCTGCTCATGCAGCTCGCGGCCGGCGGCCTGATGACGGGGCTCGCGGTCGCCTTCATCGAAGAGACTTTTTTTCGCGGTGCGATGCACGCCGCGATCGCGCGCGAGTCGGGTCATCGGCTCGCCATCGTACTGACCGCCCTGCTCTACTCGGCGGTGCATTTCGTGGGGCGCCACCGCATCCCCGTCGAGGAGCTCGGTCCGGACAGCGGACTGCGGCATATCGTGGGTACGTTGGCGGCGTTCGCGAACCCCCTCGGCATCCTCGATGCGTTCCTGGCGCTCGCAGCGGTGGGTGTGCTGCTCGGGCTCGTGCGCGCGCGGACCGGCCATGTCGCCGGCTGCATCGGCGTGCACGCCGGTTGGGTATGGGTGATCAGCGTTCTGCGCGAGTCGTCAGTCCCCGTCGCCGCGAGCCCTTGGCGCTTCCTGCTGTCGGAATTCGACGGCGTGGTGGGCTGGCTGGTGCTCGCCTGGACGCTCGTCATCGGCGTGGTGGTGCTGAGCTTTTACCGGCATCGCACCACCCTAGGGATCGGCGTCGCGGACGACGCCCTCAAGCGTCGGAGGGATCCTCCGGCCGCCGGATGAGCGGAGAGACGACGGCCAGCCGCTCGATCGGATCGTCCATCTCGAGGCAGGCCTGCTTGTCGCCGAGGGCGATCGGCAGGATCTCCACCAGCCGCCCGCCGACC